>NZ_JBFUPN010000002.1:0-345829 GCF_041355315.1 Mucilaginibacter sp. RCC_168 | reverse complement strand
AATCAACTTCAACAAGTCGGGTACTCGCATATACCCCTAAAGTTAAGGTTATCCATTCGTCTTCCCAACACCTGTGGGCTCCAGCCGAGTGACCGTTATTACCCGGCCTCCGGCCGAAGTGAAGTATAGAACCAGTGCGAAAAGGGTGTCATGCTGAGCTCATTGAAGCATGGTGGGCAGGCCTTTACGCGAGCCCTTCGACGGGGCTCAGGGTGACACCCTTGCTTTTTAAACATTTAGGAAGTTTAGCTTAACCCCTGCAACCGCACCAGCATGGGTTTTCGGTACATCTGCATATCTCGCCGCCGGCGCAGGTAATGCTTGTAGCGCAGCCGCCCTGGTTAATGCTGCAGGTAGGACCGCTGGCACCGCCTGTTACATTTTTTAATTGTGTTCTTGTCAGTACTTCGGTAACGCCAAGCCCCAACGCTTTCAATTTTAAATTTTTCATGATTTTTGTTTTAAATGGTGGTTCATTTACTTACTCTTAAAAGTAAAGCGGTAATGTTACTTTATAGTAAATTGACCATGGTGTTTTTCTACAAATGTTCAGAACTTATAGAAAAACGTCTGTTTCACATTGTCAAAATAGTCACATAAATAAAACATCATCATAAATGAATGAATATTTATTTATCTTTGAGACGTTATGCGATTAAGAAATACAGATAAGGAAGAATTGGTAAAGCAAAAAGCTATTGAGCTCATCATCAAAGATGGTTTAGAAGGCTTTAGTATGAATAAACTGGCCAGGGCCTGTAATATTTCGGTAGCTACGCCTTATATATATTATAAAGACCGCGACGACCTGATCATGAAAGTGGCTATGGAGGAACTGAGGGTGATGGAAGAAGCCTTTATCAAAGACTTTGATCCGGAAGAGCCATTTGAACAAGGCTTGCGTAAGCAATGGGAAAACCGTTACCGTTACGCCAGGGAAAACCCCGGGATGAACCAGTTTTTTGATCAGCTGCGCAGTTCAAGTTACCAGGAAGAGTTTCTTTCGGGCTTTATGACCGGATTTATCAGCGCCATGACCAGGTTTATGCACAATATTACAGCGCGTGGCGAGATAGAAACTATGCCTTTTGAGGTTTATTGGTCAATCGCGTTTGGTACTTTATACAACCTCATCCGCTTTGATATGGAAGGAAAAAGCTTGGCTGGTAAGCCCTTTAAAATGACCGACGAAATACTCTGGAAGGCGTTTGACCTGGTTGTAAAATCTCTAAAAAAGTAAAACTGATGGAAACGGCTATAGATTTTAATCACATCCTCCTGTTTAAAACCAACATCAGCAGCAATAAGGGTAAACAACGGCTGCATTCCATACTGGATAAGCATCCCGCGGTACAATGCTGGAATATTGACATGGAGGATAGCGACTATGTATTGCGGATCATATCAGAAACACTGTCGCATACACAAATTATTGAAATCATAAATCATCATGGCTACCAGTGCTGTGAACTAACTTAAATTACATTATGGACAATCAACAACCGGTAGCTTTTACAGGTTACCAAAAACTCATTATATTTTTACTGGCTATCACCCAGTTTACCGTGATACTTGATTTTATGGTGATGTCGCCCCTTGGCGATATATTGATGAAATCACTTAACCTGAAACCTTCAGCCTTTGGTATTGCCGTATCGGCTTATGCGTTTAGCGCGGGTATATCGGGCTTGTTAACCGCCGGCTTTGCCGATAAGTTTGATCGTAAAAAGCTGCTGCTATTCTTTTACCTGGGCTTTATTGCCGGTACTGTTTTTTGCGGTTTGGCACAATCTTATGCCATGCTGGTTGCCGCGCGTATCATTACCGGTCTGTTTGGCGGGGTTATCGGTTCCATATCTATGGCTATTATTACCGATCTGTTTGTCCTGCAACAACGCGGACGGGTGATAGGTTTTGTACAGATGGGCTTTGGCGCAAGTCAGGTTCTTGGGATTCCTATCGGTCTTTATTTAGCGAACGCCTGGGGTTGGGAAGCTCCATTCTGGATGGTGGCCCTGTTAAGCATCAGCATTGCGGCCTTAATAGCCATTAAAATGAAACCTGTGATAGCGCATTTACTTATCAAAACCGAAAAATCGGCTTTTAAACATTTGTTACACACGGTTACCAAAAGCAATTATCGCATAGGCTTCGCGGCTACAGCGTTGCTTTCTATAGGTGGTTTTATGATGATGCCTTTCGGCAGCGCTTTCGCTATCAATAACCTGGGATTAACCAACGGGCAATTGCCTATACTGTTTATGGTATCGGGCTTGAGTGCATTGGTAATTATGCCATTGGTAGGTAAACTGAGCGATAAGATCAGCAAGTTTAAAATATTTGCAATTGCCACCACATGGATGATGTTTATGTGCGTGTTGTATACCAATTTGGGGGTTACCACGTTTCCGATGGTTATTTTTTACAATATATTAATGATGATGGGCGTGATGAGCAGGATGATACCTTCATCGGCCTTAACCAGCGCTATCCCCGATATGGCCGATCGTGGCGCCTTCATGAGCATCAACTCCTCGTTACAGCAAATTGCGGGTGGTGTTGCCGCTGCGGTTGCGGGCATGATCGTAACGCAGCCAGGCAAAGGCGCGCCGCTGCAGCATTATAACATAGTAGGCTATGTAATTGTAGGAATATCCATCATCGCCATCCTTTTAATGCGGAGGGTTGATAATCTCACTAAAAAGAAAGTCGAAAGCGGCAAGTCGATCATCCCCGATGAAGTTATAATTTTGGAAGGGTAATTTTAGCCGATGGTTAGACATAATGAACAATTAATATCCAAAAAGGGGCTGTCACCTCTTTTTAGCGCAAGTCTTGTGTGGCGAACTTGTGGGTAAAGGCTGACTTGTGACGTCAATACCTGGTATATAAGCACAAGTCATCACCCCACGGACCCACACAAGACTTGCGCTATAAGGGGGCTATTACTCTTTTATTGGAACTCCGGTCTGTTTTATTAAACGGAAAAAACAGAACAAACCGACCGTTTGGTATGTTTTATTTGAATGTCAATTTTTTAATACTTTTTAAACTTTTTAAAACACATCAAAACCGTGTCGAAATTTGTTAAAAGTGTTAAAGTGGAGATTTTTTCGAGCTGTTTTTGGACTGTTTTTGATCGGTTTTGGGTCCGAAAGTGTTAAAATTGAAGGTTTAAAAAGTCTTGCCGGGGGAGAAATTTAACCGTTAGAACACTACTTTTTTTTCGTCGACTATCTCTTTCAAAACAGCCTGAAGTACCACGGCATTCCAGTCTTTGGCAAAACTGCGGCTTTTGTACTGTTTTTTATTTTTGCGGTTATAGATCATAAAATAGTTGTAGTAATTGCTGATGCCAACTTCGCTCCATTGCAAAATGTTGAGCGCGTCCCAGCCAATGCCATTGGGGTGAAAGTAGATGCCGCAAAGCTCAAAAGTTTGGTTGATTTTGTACAGGTCATAATAGTAATTGTACTGATTTACAAAGTAATAGCGCCACAGCTGGTGGATGATTTCTGACCAGAGCTGATCATACAGTTTTTTACGGATACTATAATAGCTGCCCAATTTTATACTGACCACCTTTTGCTGATCGGTTTGAATTTCAATAAAATATTGCCTGCCAAAGGTAAAAGCGTATCCCCGTATCCAGCTAACGCCATACCGGAACCCGGTAATGGTTTCAGCAGGTATAAAATCAGGCGACTTTAAACCCGTGGGTTTTTCGATAATCAGGCTTTCTGTTTTAAACGTCAATATCTTACTCGTTTTTTTACTTAGCAAAGCCGGAATCTCAATAAGGCAGGTGTTATTATTCATTGCTATAAAAATAAGCATCTGTTACAAAAATTTACTTAAAAGCAAAAAATAAATTAATAATGCGCACACTGCAGTTTTATAAAAAGCATAAATTAGCCATTCAAATTTCCTGATGCAAAAAGATACACCAAATAAAAATAATGTTCTGCTCAATATCCTTGGTATCGGGTTAATAACCGGAACGCTCGATGGTTTGGCCGCACTACTGTTGAACTATAAAATACAACCGACCATCATTTTTAAATTTATAGCCAGCGCCGCATTTGGGAAAGCCGCCTTTAAAGGTGGCGCCGAAATGGTTGTTGCCGGCATAGTGTTCCACTTCCTGATAGCTGTTTTGTTTACCAGCGCTTTTTACCTGTTGTATCCCTTTTTTAAAAAAGGACTCAGGAATGCTTACTTGATAGCTGTTTTGTATGGCTTTACTGCCTGGATCATCATGAACCTGGTGGTTATCCCCATTACTCAAAAAGCATTCCCGGTGATTAAACTGTCAGTTTTGATAACAGGTATAGCCATCCTGATCGTGTGCCTGGGGCTACCCATAGCGTTGATAGCCGACCGCCATCTGAAGCAGGGAAAGTTCAAGATCTTATCGAAAAAATAATCTGTGTAAAATAAAAGAGCCCGGTATTTGCATACCTGGGCCCTTTTAGATTTAGAATTAATTAAACAAACGATTTTTATTGCGGCATCAACACACCGTTAAGGCCATGTATAACACCATTGCTGGCCATGGTATCAAATGATATCACCAGGGCCGCGTTTCCTTTAGCATCGGTGATCTGCAGGTTGCTCTTGTCGTTAACCGATAACGTTAGGGAGTCACCATCAATGGTTTTTAAAACAGCCTTGCCTTTACCGGCGCCCAGGGCCTTAATGATATCGGCTTTAGTATATTTACCTGCTACCACGTGATATTTTAAAACTTTGGCCAGCTTGGCATGATCCTTCATCAGGTCGTCCATTGTGGGTTTGGGCACTTTACTGAAAGCTACATCATTTGGTGCAAAAACGGTAAATGGTCCGGCAGCTTTTAAGGCTGCTTCCAGATCGGCGTTCTTGATGGCCAGGGCCATTGGAGCAAAAGTGGTTGAGCTGGAAAGTACACCAACCACATCGCCTGATGCTGCGGATGGAGCAGCAGTTGAGGCAGGAGCGGTTTTATTAGTTGTATCGCGTTTAGTTGTATCTTGTTGTTGTGTTTGGGCAATTGCATTGGTTGATAAAAATCCGATAGTTAGTGATGCAATGGCAATTAAAACTGACTTTTTCATGTTCATTTTTCTTTTGATTTTGTTAGTAATTAGCATGTAAATGAGTAGCAGTTTCTCTTATAAATTATCGTTTAAATTAATAGTTTATTTCAATTTGCGTAGGTTTATAACTTATAATTACAATAAATGTTTTTTTAATAATTAAAAAACATGGCTAAGTCGCTAAAAAAGAGGAAAATAAAAGTTGTACGAATTACACGAATTGGGGAAAACTACACGAATTTATCAAGGCTCAAGGGATGAGTTACATAGTATGTTTAGTAGTGTGGTGCCATTTAATGAATTGACGTTTGGCCTATATATTTATAAAAACCTGGTTTATACTTTTTTGAGGAATAAAACATAAAAAAGCCCGTGATCAATCACAGGCTTATTTTATATTGATGTAAGCGGTTACTTATTGACCCTGTGCCAATGTATAGCCGATTTTGCCATCAAAGTTCATCAGGAATTCAACAGAGCAAACTTTAGCCAGTTCAGAAAAATCGGCCGCGATGTGCAGCAGCTCTTTCTGGGTGATCTCTTTACCCGCTTTCTTTTCAAAACGTACCCGGTACTCGTTAACCAGCTCGGTATAAATAGAGCCTGTGGGCCAAACCTGTGTGCCACGGTTGGATATCATCACCAGCTCAAAATTATCGGTCAGTACCTTTTTTGCCATTTCGGCCAGTTCATTAGGTTGTACCCTGGCTTCCACAAAAACATCAACACCGATCATCTCTTCTTTGATATTTTTGGTAACGGTAAGTTTGTTTTTTATGGGTTGCAGATGACTCACCCTGGCTTCAAAATCAGGGTTTGAAAAAGCTCCGCCGTTTGCCGGTACCTGGCCTATATTGGCAATAATGGCATCGGTAAAGGCATTGGTATTGGATGCTGGGATAGCTTTGTTACCAAAATCGCCGGTATGTACGCCTTGCTCTAAAGTATACAACAGGGCATTTTCAATATCTGCCGCGTTTTTGGAAAAGCCTAAAAAACGTAACATTGAAATACCTGAAAGCAGCAAAGCGGTGGGGTTGGCAATGCCTTTGCCTGCGATATCCGGAGCGGTACCGTGTACAGCCTCAAATATGGAAATATTATCGCCAATGTTGGCCGATGGTGCAAAGCCTAATCCGCCGACAAGGCCTGCGCAAAGGTCTGATACGATATCGCCTTGCAGGTTAGTTAAAACAATGGCTTCGAATGTTTCCGGACGGGTTACCAGTTTCATGCATAGGTCATCAACAATAATGTCTGATGACTCTATCTCAGGATATTCTTTGGCTATCTGCTGAAAAGTTTCCAGGAAAAGGCCATCGGTCAGCTTCATGATATTGGCTTTATGGCCACAGGCTAATTTTTTTAAGCCTTTGCGTTTGGCCATTTCAAAAGCGTAACGGATAACCTGTGCCGAGCCGGGGCGCGTGATGATCCGACGACCTACAGCAACGTCATAAGTAAGCAGGTGCTCAATGCCGCCATAAGTATCCTCAATGTTTTCGCGGATAATAGTAAGGTTAATAGGGATGCCGGCTTTAGAAAAAACGGTATCGACACCGTTCAGCGTACGGAAATCGCGCTGATTGGCATAAGTATTCCAAACTTTACGGGCAGTTACGTTGATGCTTTTTACGCCTTTGCCCTTTGGGGTTTCCATTGGTCCTTTAAATAATATGCCCAGGGTTTCAATGGTTTCCTTTGCTTTAGCCGTCATACCGGTGGAGTGTCCCGCATCAAAATACAACTTGCCCATCTCCACAAATTCATACTCCAATGGTACATTATTGGCCTCAAAAACTTTAAGTACGGCCTGCATTATCTCTGGACCTATTCCATCGCCATTGGCTACTGCTATTTTAGTTCTCATTGAAATTATATTTATGTAAAAACGGTGCAAAGGTAGCTGTTTTTGGGGTATTGCGGGGCAATGAGCTTTGTTGTAATCCAATTTGTGACAATAGGATTAAAGCTTTTCGAACTCATATGTGTTTCTTTGCAGCCATAATGTCGGTGCTTAACCGGGCTTATTTATTATATTTGATATCAAGATGAAAATAATTCCTAAACAACTTTTCAGGGTCTTCTTATTCTCAGTTATCCTGTCTATAGCTGCCGTTTGCGTTTATTACAATATATCGCAAAAGAGCGATGATTATACCAAGACATTGCCCAAGATCATGGAGAATGTCACCTTTTTAAATATTATCATTTTTGTAATGACACTGCCTGCCATGTTCCTGGTTAACCCTCCGTATTGGAATAACCGCATTGTGCGTTTTCTGCTGTATTTTGGAGGGTCGGTAGTGTTTATTATTACTGCCCTGAGCATGAGAATAAGTCCTCCAGTTAGAGTGGTTTACCTGATGACAGGCGGTATATTCCTGGTTGTACACGCCATTTTTTATTATTTGCTGGTTAAAAAGCGGTAGTTGATATAGATGTTGAAGCATTTTATGGCTTTTTGAAAGATTTCAGGTAAACTTGCATCTTCAACATGAAAGCATTCTACGGAGATTTAAAATTAGGTATCCTGGGCGGTGGCCAGCTTGGTCGCATGCTGATACAACAGGCCATAAATTATAATGTTACCATAAAAGTTCTTGACCCTGATCGGGAAGCGCCTTGCCGTAAACTCTGCGACGAGTTTATCATAGGTTCGTTAAGCGACTATGAGACTGTTTACAATTTTGGTAAAAATGTAGACATGATCACCATCGAAATAGAAAAGGTGAATGTTGACGCTCTTGAACAATTAGAAAAAGAAGGAGTGATGGTTTATCCGCAGTCGCGCATTATCCGGCTGATACAGGATAAGGGACTACAGAAGCAATTCTTTAAAGAAAATGGTATCCCTACGGCCGATTTCCAGATCATATCATCGCCACAGCAATTACAGCAAAGCTTTATACCGTTCCCGTACATTCAAAAGCTGCGTAAGGACGGTTATGATGGCAAAGGGGTTTATAAAGTAGCCGACGAAAGTTATTTGCCCGGAGCATTCAAAGAACCCAGTCTGATTGAGAAATGGATCGATTTTGAAAAAGAGATAGCCGTAATCGTTGCCCGGAATGAAAACGGCGATGTAAGTACATTTCCATTGGTGGAAATGGAATTTAACCCACAAGCCAACCTGGTGGAGTTCCTGATATCTCCATCAACCTTACCTTTCGAAATACTGGAACGTGCCGAACAGGTGGCTAAAAAGATTGCCGAGAGCCTTAAAATTGTAGGCATATTGGCCGTTGAAATGTTTTTGGATAAGCATGGTAAGATACTGGTGAATGAGCTTGCACCACGTCCGCACAACAGCGGCCACCAAACTATTGAAGGTAATGTAGTTTCGCAGTTTGAGCAGCATTTAAGAGCTATATTCAACCAACCATTGGGTGATACCGCCTGCCTTAACAACGCCATTATGGTGAATATTTTAGGCGAGACGGGTTATGAAGGCCCGGCCATATACCAGGGCATCGAAAAGATATTGAAAATGCCGGGTGTATATGTGCATTTGTATGGAAAAGCTTTAACAAAACCGTTCCGCAAAATGGGGCACGTAACCATTGTTGATGCTGACCGGAAAAAAGCCATTGAAAAAGCAAGATTGGTGCAGCAGACACTAAAGGTGATTAGTTAAATTTGGTTCATAGTTGATGGTTCATAGTTCATAGTAAAACAGGTCATTAGATATTCAATAAATAAAAAATAAATGGCATTTAGGTTTGAAGATCTTCAGGTGTGGCAAAAGGCCATGGACTTAGATGAACAGATCAACCAGTTGACTAAAACCTTTCCTAAAGAAGAAATTTATATCTTAATATCTCAAATTAAAAGGGCTGCAGATTCGGTAGTGTTAAATATAGCTGAAGGCTCAACGGGGCAAAGTAAAGCTGTTTTTAAAGTGTTTTTAGGCTACTCACTAAGATCAGCAATAGAAGTTGTGAGTTGTTTATTTATCGTAAGAAGAAGAGAATATTTGAAAGAAGAGGATTTCAAAATACTATATAATGAATATGAGGTATTGGTAAAAATGATCACAGCACTCAGAAATTCAGTCTGAAGGTTTTTTACCATGAACCATGAACCATGAACCATGAACAATAAAGAACCAAAAGTAGCCATCATTATGGGCAGCAAATCCGATTTAAGTGTGATGCAGGATGCCGCCGATGTTTTAAAAGAATTAGGTGTGGAGTATGAAATCACGGTAGTATCAGCACACCGCACGCCCGACAGGATGTTCAGTTACGCCCGTGCTGCTGCTGATAGGGGCATTAAAGTAATTATTGCCGGCGCTGGCGGTGCCGCGCATTTGCCGGGTATGGTGGCTTCGTTAACGCATTTACCCGTGATAGGTGTGCCTGTTAAATCAAGCAACTCTATTGATGGCTGGGATTCGATATTGTCCATATTACAAATGCCAAATGGTATCCCTGTAGCTACCGTGGCCCTTAACGCCGCAAAAAACGCAGGTATTCTGGCCGCGCAAATACTCTCCACTGCTGATGAATACCTGGTTAAAAATCTCATCGACTTTAAAGAAGACCTGAAAAAGAAAGTAGAAGATTCCGCAAAGGAAATGGAAGGGTAGTTTTAAGTCATAAGTCTTGAGCCTTTAGTACTAAGTCATTTTTAATTGAACTTAAGACTAAAGGCTCAAGACTTAGAACTTAATTCAAAGCCGGGTTCTCCGGAAAATTGGCGATGTGGGCATAGCGCTGGCCCAGACCTATAACAACCTCTTTCCAGAGGTTTTGCTCATCATTGGAAAATAATGTTTCTGATTTGAATTTTTCGGCAACTATCCAGCTGTCCTGTAATATTTCTTCGTCGAGCTGCTGAGAAGTCCATCCGGAATATCCTGCAAAAAACTTAATCTCGTTTTCGGTTAATTGGTAATTGGATATCAGTTCTTTTGCCTGTTCAAAATCACCGCCCCAAAATACACCTTCGGCTATTTCAATGCCGCCTTCTATTTTTTCGGGGCAGCAATGCATAAAATGCAGGGTGTTTTTGGCTACCGGTCCGCCGTCATAAACCGGCATTTCGGAGTAGGAAACATCAGGTAAAACATCGCCCAGCATATATTCACTGTGATGGTTTAAAATAAACCCCATAGCGCCATCGGCAGAGTATTCTGTTAGTAAGATAACCGATCTTTTAAAATTCGGGTCCATCATAAAAGGCTCCGAAATCAGTAAACGCCCTGCAGCGGCAGGAATAGGACTTAACATAAGGTTCAGTTTTTAAATAATACAACAAGCATAATAAAAATATGTTCAATTATTAAATTAAAATTTGTGTGTCTGCTTTCGTATCAAGGTATTAGTATTAAGATGCTTTTATACTATAAATGTTACTTTCAAAAACTGTCTTGATACTTGATACTAACTACTTGCTACTATATTTGTAAGTTTGCATTCAATGAATCAACAGGAAATACAAAATTTAAGGCAGGATTATACTGCCGCTACATTATCCGAAAATGATACCAAGGGCGACCCGATAAATCAGTTCGAACAATGGTTTAACGAAGCTTTAGCCGCAAAATTGCATGAACCCAATGCCATGACGTTGGCTACAGCTACCACAAATGGAAAACCATCGGCACGTGTCGTGTTGTTAAAAGGCTTTAATCAGCATGGTTTTATGTTCTATACCAATTACTTAAGCCGTAAGGGTAAGGAGATCACCAAGAATCCGCAGGGGGCCATCACTTTTTTTTGGGCCGAGCTGCAACGCCAGGTTCGTATTGAAGGAACAATAGAAAAATTGAGCAAGGAAGATTCTGAAAGATATTTCCACACGCGGCCAAAGGGCAGCCAGATAGGAGCCGTAGTTTCACCACAAAGTCAGGAGATTGAAGGTCGTGAGGGGCTGGAAAAAAAATGGAGTGAGTTGGAAGCAGAATATGAAGGCAAGGAAGTGTCCAAACCATCATTTTGGGGAGGCTATATCCTGAACCCGCAACTGGTTGAATTTTGGCAGGGCCGGTCAAGTCGTTTGCATGACCGTATACTGTATAAAAAAGTTGATAAAAAAAGCTGGAAAAAAGTACGTTTGGCACCATGATGTTTGACGATATTAAACAACTGCTCATAGAAAAATTTGGCGAAGCCGTAATTACAGGCGAAGAAACAGGTGGGCTGCAATCTGCTCTATTAATCAACCCTGATGATATTACAGTGGTATGCCTGGAATTGCGTAATAATCCGCAAACCTATTTCGATTTTTTATCGAGCCTTAGCGGCGTGCATTACAATGATGAGGATAACCGCTATGGCGTGGTTTATCACCTGGCATCTATACCTTATAAAACACAGCTTACGTTAAAAATAAGCAAGCCGCATGACCGGGAAAGCACCGAATTGCCTGAATTTAAAAGCATAACCAGTGTGTACCGTACAGCCGACTGGCATGAGCGAGAGGCCTATGACTTGCTCGGTATCTTTTTTGAAGGTCACCCCGATCTTCGCCGGATATTATTACCCGACGATTGGGAAGGCTTTCCGCTCCGGAAAGATTATAAAAATGCCGAATATTATAAGGGAATCAAGATAGATTAAGCCCCCTGCCCCCTAAAGGGGAGCTTTTGAATGTGCGGATTTCAGATGTGCGGATATGCAAATGATCAGTGTTAAACAGAGTATTAAAAGCATCTGCACATCTGAAATTTGCACATCTGCATATTTTTGCTCCCCTTTAGGGCGTTGGGGGGCTCAGCTTAGTTTCATTATAATACTTCAGCAGCTTATCAATATTCTTTAGCCCATATTGATGTGCATGTATTTTCTCGACCACATCGGGATCATCGCCCATAATATCGGTCATAATATCTTCAAAATTCTCGTCGGTAAGCTGTTTCATTTCGGCGGTATTGGCGCCATAGTAATAAATGGTTTTGCCACCGTTACGGCCACGGCCGCCACCAAGGGATATGCCTATACCACCGCCTATACCGCTGCCATAACCTCCGGTACCTACGCCCATGCCAACTCCCGGCGAAATACCAAAACCGCTTCCACCACCGCCACCTTTCCCCCCCTGGGCAACATAAAGCTTAGTAGGTTCGTCTATCACAACTTTTACAAAATCGGTCTCTTCTTTACCCCAGGCGCCATTCTGAGGGGCGTGGGCTACTACAAAGCTATCTTTAGCCACGATGAATGACCGCAAGTCGCTGGCACTTAATTTATAAGGATTGTTTTTTTCGGTTTCTTTAAATTCAATAAAACCTTCATCTTTTATAGGTCCTTTACCGGGAGGGTTAAGCCTGATAAAACCGGTTTCGCGGTTGCCTTTTACATCGGTAAAAGTACCGGGCTGCCATTTTTGAGCCTGTGCCGATGTGAAGCTCAATACGATTAATGAAAGAAGTATGGTAATACGCATAGCGGGTTAAAAAACAGAGAACGTAAATTTAAAACATTTTAATATGACGGATACATATTTGTTACACGCATAAAATACATGGATGATTGTAAAATTGAACGCATATCATTTAGATTTGAGCATCTAAAATAGGAATTAAAAATTATCATGCAATTAACTGTTGATTTACGCAGCGATACGGTTACCAAACCGACACCAGGTATGCTCGAAGCCATGTGGAGCGCCAAAGTAGGCGATGATGTTTTTGGCGAAGACGAAACCGTTGCCGAGTTGGAAAAGAAAGCGGCCGCAATTTTCGGCATGGAAGCGGGCTTGTTTTGCCCCTCGGGAACTATGACTAACCAAATAGCTATTAAATGTTTTACACAGCCCTTAGATGAGCTGGTTGCCGACCAAACTGCACATGTGTACAGGTACGAGGGTGGGGGCATTGCCTTTAATTCAGGTGTATCCACCCGTTTGTTAAACGGGTACCGGGGCATTATTACTGCCGAAATGATAGCGCCCGAGATCAACGCCGAAAATATCCATTACCCCCATACCAGCTTAGTGGTGTTGGAAAATACCGTAAATAAAGGTGGGGGCAGCTGTTATACGCTGGCCGATATTGCCCCTATTGCCGAGCTTTGCCGCTCCAAAGGCTTGAAGCTTCATCTGGATGGCGCTCGTATATTTAACGCTCTGGCCCATACCGGCGATAAAGCCATCGACTATGGTAAATATTTTAATGGGATATCTGTTTGTTTATCAAAAGGACTGGGTGCGCCGGTTGGCTCGGTTTTACTGGCCGATGCGGCAACTATCAAATATGCCCGTCGTATCCGTAAGGTTTTGGGTGGTGGATGGCGGCAGGCCGGTTTTTTGGCGGCTGCAGGTATCTATGCACTCGACCATCATGTAGAGCGGCTTAAAATTGACCATGCTCATGCCGCTATTTTGGGCGACGAGCTAAGTAAATTATCCTGGGTAAGTAATGTACTGCCCGTAGAAACCAATATCGTGCTTTTTGATACTGTTGAGCCAGCGACAGCGGTACTGGCCAAGCTGGCTATACATGGTATTAAAGCCATAGATACCGACAAGCACCGCATCCGTTTTGTAACGCACCTGGATGTTCACCCGGATCAAATAGAACACGTTATTAAAGTGTTAAAGAGTTTTGAATAGGGAAGCAGGAGAAAGTATTCAATCAAAAGCCCGGAGTTTTTAAGTTCCGGGCTTTCTTTTTGAGCCATTAAATTAAAACACACAATTCGCCCCGCATAGCTCAAAATTCATGAATGGCTTATTTGATTACCGGCACGGTTAAGGAAATGTCCAGGTAATCGGGCGAACCATTTTTAGTGATGCCGAAATCTTTGGTAATTACTTTAAAAGTACCTTTAAAAATGCCCTCGTTTCCTTTATCATCAAATGTAAAATGGATAGTAACAGGCTTAGTAACACCCTTTAAAGTAAGCTTGCCGTTGGCATCATAACCCGCATTGGTTTTGCTCACAGCACTTGATGTAAAGCTGATGATGGGGTAATGGTCCACATCAATAGCATCCTTAGAGTGGCTGGTTTTAATAAAAAAACCTGTGCTTAAAGTAGTAGCATCAATAGTGGCCGAGATCCTTGCGTCTTCAGGATGTGCTTTATCGAATTCAATATTCGCTTTTAAACCCTGAAATTCCCCATGAATTTTACCGTTAGAGAATTTTATTTCATAAGGATCTTTTACCTTCCAGGTAGTGGCCGCAATAAAGGCCGAAATGCTGATGAATAATATGATCAGCGCGGGATAGACAGTTTTTTTCATGTGAATATTTTTTTGATTTGATATATAACCCCGTTTAAATGATGGTCGTTACAAAAAATACGATGGCTTTGAGTAATAGGTTGCCTGCACTAAAAAAATCATGCTAAGTCATTTTATATGGCTATTAATTAAAAAATAAATAAGAGGGGAGGCAACCTATTTGCAAATGAGATAGTAATGTATATAAACAGTGTTTACTAAAAATTATTACAAATGAAAAAACTATCAAAACTAATAGGTGTAGCTTTTATGGCAGCTATTTTGTTTTTTGCAACCAACGTAAAAGCGCAAACTACCCCGGCCAAAGACTTTGTTTTAAGCTTAGGCATTGAATCGGGCCTTCCGACTGGAGTTGCCAAACTGGGTACAAACTTTAGTCTTGGCGGAACCGCACGCCTGCAGTACGGTGTTACTAATGATCTTGCTATCACCTTTACTGCCGGTGGTTATCACTTTTTCCCCAAAAAAATACCCGGACAGGACAGAAGATATCAAAGCTATGGTGAACTGCCTATAAAAGCCGGTGTTAAGGAGTTTTTTCTGCCCAATGTATATGTAGGAGGTGAAATTGGCGTGGCTTTTGAAAAACTGGAAGGTCCGGATTGGGGGCCTCGCCGTTTAGATCTGTCACCTAACCTGGGTTATGCTACCAAACACTGGGATTTCGGTATTCATTATGATTACCTTACCCATAAGGAAGATCATCTGGGTATATTTGCCGTACGGGTAGCTTATGGCTTTGGATTATAATTTTGCTATCTGATGATATACACAAAAGGGAAGGCATATCATGACTTCCCTTTTGTGTATTACGGAGTAAAGGTTTACTCATAACTCATTGCTCAAAACTTCTTTAGTCTACCTGAACCTATTTTGATAATCTATGATCCAGCCTGGGTATTCAACCGGGAGTGCGCTTACTTCATTGATCTTTTTCAGATCATCATCAGATAATATAATCTCGGTCGATTTAATATTATCCACCAGCTGATCATTGTTTTTTGCACCGATGATGGTACTGGTGATCCCTTTTTGCAGGCGTACCCAAGCCAGCGCAATCTGCGCGGCCGATGCGTGATGCTGTTTGCCTATTTCTAAAATTACATCAATAATATCAAATGCCTTTTCCTTATTTATCGGCGGGAAGTCAAACGTCGCTCTTCGCGATCCTTCGGCGTTTTGATTGTCGCGGGTAAATTTGCCCGATAAAAAACCACCTGCTAATGGGCTCCAGGGCATCATAGCCATATTTTGGTCGATAGCTACCGGCAATATCTCTCTTTCAATATCTCTGCCTGCCAGTGAGTAAAAACATTGCATACCTACAAACTTGTGCCATCCATTTTTTTCGGCAATTCCCATGGCTTTCATCACCATCCAGCCGGGCCAGTTACAAACGGCTACATAACGCACTTTGCCACTTAAAATAATATCATTTAATGAGCGCATGATCTCTTCCACTGGGGTATGATAATCCACACCATGCACATACAATATGTCGATATGATCCAGCTGCAGGCGTTTTAGGCTGGCATCAACCGATTGGAATATGTGATATCGGGATAAACCTCCGCTGTTTTGTCCCTGGTTTAAAAAAGCCCGTACTTTGGTGGCAATAACCAATTGGTTACGGTCAAGCCCTACATCTTTGATCGATTGACCCAACAGTGATTCAGACTCGCCAAACGAATATACATTGGCAGTATCAATAAAGTTGATGCCCGAGTCAATAACCGTTTTCATAATATCATTAACCTCTTTTTGCTGGGCCTTGCCGATTGCCTCATACAAGCCGGTACCGCCAAAGGTCATAGTGCCAAAGCAAAGCTCGGAAACCAGCAAGCCGGTATTCCCTAAAAAATTATATTTCATCAATTAGTGGTTTTTGTTTGATGTGAAATTAGTTAACAAATCGAATGATTGTAAAATATAACAACATTATTAAGTAAAAGTTGATTCGGGTATTTCAGCTCCCTTGCCTGCTCATCAAAACTTAATGATCAAGGCTTTGTTGTTCCAACTATATGAACCGATTGCTGCAAAAACTGGAAAAAATTGGTCGTGATCCCAAGGTCACCGCAAAAGCGGTCGGATTAAGATATGTGTCAGATTCATCGCCGGGCTATACCCGCAAAAGGTCGGGTAAAGGATGGAGTTTTTACGATGCCGGGGGCAATTTGGTAAAAGATAAGGAATTGATAAACAGGTTTACCCGGTTGGTGATTCCTCCGGCCTATACCCAGGTATGGATATCACCCTATGAAAACGGGCATTTGCAGTTTACCGGTATCGACGCTGCCGGGCGGAAACAATACCGCTATCACCCCGGGTGGAACAAGATCCGCAATCAATCCAAATATTATCGCTTGCAGACTTTCGCATCTTATTTGCCTGTGATACGGGAGCAGGTAGATAAGGACCTGGCCAGGCACAAACTCGATCATGAAAAAGTAGTAGCCCTTGCCGTACGCCTCATGGAATTAACCAGTATCAGGGTAGGAAACGAAGCATATCAGAAATTGTATGGCTCTTTTGGACTTACCACGCTGCAAAACCGGCATATTAAAATTGAAGGAGCAACTATCAGGTTTGAGTTTAAAGGTAAAAAGGGTGTGCAGCATAAAATAAGTCTGCAAAGCCGAAAGCTGGCCCGCTTGGTAAAACAATGCCGTGATATACCCGGAAAAGAGCTTTTTCAATATTATGACGAAAGCGATGAGCGCCACAGTATTGACTCCGGTGATATAAACAATTACCTGAAAGAAATTACCGGCGAAGATTTTACAGCCAAGGATTTCCGTACATGGGCAGGCAGCGTAAGCGCCTTATACGCGTTTAAATCGGCTGGTGAATTTGCCAATGCAACCGAGTGCCGCAAAAAAATTGTAAGCGTAATTGACGAAGTGGCTGTTACTTTAGGAAACACCCGTTCGGTCTGTAAGAAATATTATGTACATCCATTGGTGATCAAAAGCTATGAGGATGGCACCCTGTTTAAATATATTAGCGAGCTTGATGAGGATAAGGATGAAAAGGCCACCCAGCTTAACCAGGCAGAAAAGGCATTGCTTAACCTGCTTGAAACAGAAAAACTGGCCGAAGCCAGTTGATATATTATTGTGATCGGTAAGCGAATGTTTTTTATTAATCAACCTTCTTTTTAGTGGTTATTATTATAACACCATCTTTAGCTTTATTGCCGTATTTCTTGGTGGCGTCATCTCCTGTTATCACGTCTACTTTTTCTACCCTGTCTGGATTTATATTTTTTAGCGCCGCTCCTGTTGTCTCAGTTCCATCAACCATGATTAAAGGATTTGAACCATTATCAGCGGTAATATGGATGCCCTTGTTACTGCTTACTGAGATTCCGGTTGTAGATGACTGGCCATTGGTAGATGTCTTTGAAATAGATCTCAGTGTAGTCAGAGATTTTTTTAGAGGGGCTATAGAATCATCAGCACTGACAGCAGTATGGGCGCCATTTACATTAGTTGAGGTTTTAGTAGAGAAGGTGGTAGTAACCTTGGGGTCGGGTTGAACTTTAAAGCCGGTAACCACAATCGCGTCTACCTTCGTATCAGGATTAACTTTATATCCGTTTAGTACAATGTCGTCTGTTTTTGCTGATTTTTGCAAACGTGCTTTTCCCTCGGGCGAATCTTTGGTAATAACAAGTATTACACCAGCATTTCTTACATCATCACGATTAACATATGTGGGCAAGCGGTCTACATGATCGCCTTTTAATACATTAACTTCCGCTATATTATCTGGATCAATATTTTTAAGACTGCCTTTTACACCATTGATATAACAAACCACAGAATCTTTATTGTTTTTATCGCCGATAATAAGCACTTTTTTGATAGTATCTGGTTTTACAACCGGCAAAACTTTAGCTGTCTGTCGGCTTACCTTTTTAAGCTTTGGAAGCGGCGTATTACCCGCCGGATTAGGTAGAGCGGCAACAGTGATGATGTTTTCAAGCGGCTTCACAGCGTTGACCAGCTTTACCCGGATAGGTTTGGCAAAATCGGCCTTTGATATGCTGAATACCAGCAGCAAAGTAATCACCGCGGGTACAAGGAAAGCGTATCGCGTAAGGTTTATTTTCGAAGATCTTTTAGCGTTCATCATGATAATGCGTTTTTTGATGGTTGATATATTAAAATGGTTCACTATACCAGGTTGTTGGTTGTTAAAGCTTACCGAAACCAGGCTATATTGATAAGTTTTACTGTCGATGCCATGGTTCAATATTTTGCGGTCGGTTATAAACTCTACGTTTTCACGGATAGCTTTTTTCATGAGCCAGATGCCCGGGTTAAACCAGTAAAAAATACTGCTTACTTCGGCCAGCAATATATCAGCGGTATGCCATTCGTTCACGTGTATTTGCTCATGCAATAATATAGCCTTCAGGTCGGCAGGTTCATGTTTTGATGGGTTCACAAAGATGCTTTGCCAAAAAGAGAAAGGCGCGGCGTCTTTGTCCATGATCCGTACCTGGTGATTATTAATGGTAGCCGGTTTGGAGCTTTTATATAATCTGTACAGCGAGAATAACTGTACCACCAGTTTAAGAGCCAGTATGTAGGCACCCAACCAAAAAATAACCTCGGCCCAGCGCCAGTAATCGGGCTGGCTCATCGATTTTACCAGTACCGGCGCCTGCCAGTTAATGATCACTTTTTGTACCGGTTTAACCAATTCTTCATGCCGCTGTAAAAAGGCCGAAAGATTGAGCCATGGGTACACACTGGCAAATACGATAGCGGCAAGCAGATAAACGCGGTTGAGCGTATAAAAAGTAAGCGGCCGGAGTACCAGGTAATAACCCGCGCAAAATAATAACAGGGCAATATTTACTTTAAGTAAAAAAACAAACAATGCTGGCATGTTAGTAGGGTTTATTGTTTTTCAATTAGTTTAATGATCTCCTGCAGATCGCTGGCGCTTATCTTTTTTTCATTGGCGAAAAACGTAACCAGGTCTTTGTATGAGTTTTGGAAGTAATCGCTCACAAAGCCGCTCATAAAGCGTTTTTTATATTCCTCTTCTTTAATAATAGGGATATAACGGAGCGAATTGCCCATTTTTTCGCTTTTTAAAAATTCTTTGCGCTCCAGGTTTTTAATAGTGGATGCCAGGGTGGTATAAGGAGGTTTGGGTTCCTGCAATTGTTCCAGAAAATCTTTAATAAAACCAGGGCCGCATTGCCACACGGCCTGCATGGCTTCTTCCTCTTGCTGCGATAATTTCTCCATTGTATTTACGATTATTTCGTAAATCTACGAATATTTCGTAGATGTGCAAATTTATTTTAAAAAGTATCTGAACCGGAATTTATAGAATGAATATTTTAATTGTTATTCTGCACGATGGTTTAGATGGCAGGGCAAATTAGTTGATCAAATTCTGAAAATTCTTTAATTCTACAAATTCCAGTTCAGACAATGTTTTAATAATTATTATCTTTAACACACAACATAGTATAAAACATAAAACGCTTATTGAAAACAATTACCCGCAGAGACTTTTTAGGTAAAGGAGCTATGCTTGCCGGTGGGACTTATCCTGCTATGATGGCCCTGGGTTTGTTACGCCCGGCACCCGCTCATGCTTTTAATTTGGAAGGTAGTGGCAAAGGCAAACACATCATTATATTGGGGGCTGGCCTTGCGGGCATGACCTCTGCCTATGAACTGAATAAATTAGGTTACCAGTGCACCATACTGGAGGCGCGCCAGCGTGCCGGGGGGCGTTGCTGGAGTATCCGCAATGGCAGTACCCACCAGGAGATCGATAAGCCCGCTGTAACTGCCCGTTTTGACGATGGTCTGTATTTCAACGCCGGACCGTCGCGTATACCACACAACCATGAGCTTACTCTTCACTATTGTAAGGAACTGGGTGTACCCATACAGGTTTATAATAATGTAAATGAAGGTGCCTATTATTTTGCCGAAGGCAGGGGGCCGCTGTCGAACAAAAAAGTACGAGTTAGGGAAGTCCATAACGATATCCGGGGATACATGACCGAAATGCTGGCCAAAAGTATTGATCATGGCAGCCTCGACAGTAACCTGACCAAAGAGGATGGCGAAAAGATCATCGAATATTTAAGAGCAGAGGGTGGTTTAGATATCGATAAACTATATAAGGCATCGGCACGAAGGGGCTACGCCGAATCGCCGGGAGCAGGGGACAAGCCGGGTAAAATTGCCGATCCGCATAAACTGGCCGACATTCTGCATTCGGGCTTAATGGATCCTGATTTTTATAATGTTGCCGAATATACTTATGAGTTGCAGATGACGATGTTCCAGGCCGTAGGCGGTATGGATCAGATAGCTAAAGCGCTGGAGAAAAAAGTAGCGCCATCTATAAAAATGGGAGCCGAAGTTACGGCTATAAACAATTTGGCAGAGGGTGTAAAAATTATTTACAAAGATGCACAAGGCGAACATCAGCTTACCGGCGACATGTGTATTTGTACCTTGCCGCTTCCTGTTTTAAGTAATATCAGTAATAATTTCTCGGGCGATGTAAGCAGGGCTATTGATTATATCGGGTATAACTCAACGGGTAAAATAGGCTTGCAGTTTAAGCGCCGGTTTTGGGAAGAGGATGAACATATTTATGGCGGCATTACACATACCAATAACGACCTGACACAGATCTTTTATCCGTCCTATGATTATCTCGGAAAAAAAGGTATCTTAATAGGATATTACAACTTTAATGAAAAAGCCCAGAAAACAGGCGCTTTAAGCTATGCCGACCGCGAAAAATTCGCGCTGGAAAAAGGCAGACTCATACATCCACAGTACGATACGGAATTTGAACGCTCCTTTTCGGTAAGCTGGCACAAGACCAAATACAATTTAGGTGGATGGGCCGTTTACACTACCGAAACGCGTAAAAACCAGTATCCGGTGCTGCTGAAACCGGACAAGCAGGTTTATTTTGCCGGCGAACATTTAACTTATTTAAACGCCTGGATGGCCGGGGCATTTGAATCGGCCAGGAGCACAGTGGCCGCCCTGCATGCCAGGATGAGCGAACAAGGTATTCAATATAATAGTATCAAGTAGTATAATAATAGTATCAAGTAGTTAGTATCAAGTATCAAGATTTTTTGATGAGTTTAAAAGAAAGATGAAGCTGTCTTGATACTTGATACTAACTACTTGATACTAAATTAAAACCAAACCACCATGGCAAATTCACTAAACCGCAGAACCTGGATCAAATCCAGCGCATTTATGGCCGGGGGACTGGCCTTCTTTTCTGGTACTATCAATAAGCTGGCAGCAATGCCGGTTCGTGCTTTTAAACCCTCGGCACTTAGTTTAAATGATCTGGAGGCCATAACCCATGCTGGCTTTGAATTGAAAGCGAGATTATTGGCTAATGAAAATCCGTTTGGTCCCTCAGCCAAAGCAAAAAAGGCCATCCAGGATGCTATTGACAAATGTTATCAGTATCCATTTTTTGATCTGCCGTTGCTTTATAATAAAATAGCCGATTATGAAGGAGTAAAATCCAGTAACATTCTGATGGATGCCGGTTCAACCCCGCTGTTGCTGGCTGCTGCCATGCACTACACCAAAGGTGGTAAAACGGTGATCACCGGTGACCCTTCTTATGATGACCTGCCAGGCCGTGCCCAGGCATTGGACGGGAAATGGGTGAAAGTACCGCTCACGGCCGATTATAAACTTGATCTGGACGCGATGGAAGCTAAAGTAGATGATAACACCGGTTTGGTTTACATCTGTAATCCCAATAATCCAACGGCTACTATTGTGGATACTGCCAAACTGAAAGCTTTTTGCGAGCGTGTATCCAAAAAAACAACGGTATTTGTTGATGAAGCTTATATCGATTATCTGCCCGATCCACAGTCTTCTACCATGATCAGCGCTGTTAAAGCAGGCAATAATGTAATTGTGGCACGTACATTCTCCAAATTGTATGGTTTTGCCGGTATGCGTTTGGGTTATATCATATCGCAGCCCGATACCATTACAACCTTTAAAAAATATACTACACAATCATGGAGTATTTCGGCCCCAACGCTGGCTGCCGCGCTTGCCGCTTACCGGGAAACTGATTTTTTAAATGATACCTTAAAGAAAACGAATGCATCCAAAGAGTACTTGTATTCTGTACTTAAAAAGGAAGGTTATGAGTATATCCCGTCATCGGCCAACTTTGTGATGTTCCCGCTTAAAATGGATGGCCAGAAATTCGTAGGTGAAATGATGAAACGCGGTGTGGGCGTACGCAACTGGAAATTAAACGATAAAGACTGGTGCCGCGTAAGCATTGGCCGTATGGACGAAATGGAAGCCTTTGCCGAGGCATTTAAACAAATATCTTAATCTTAACAGAATCAAGAGATAAGAGTCAAGAAACAAGATGAGAAGCAAAAGGAATATTATCCTTACTCCGTCTTTTGTTTTTTCCGCCTCTTAATTCTTATATCTTGATTCTTGACTCTTATATCTTGACTCTTTTACATATGCGTAAACTAACATTAACACTGCTTTTAACAGCTTCAATTTATTTGTGCCGGGCCCAAACGGTAAACCCAAGGCCACTCACCATGGCCGAATATGATAAGGCGCAAGCTTTTACTATCGCCGACCTGGATAAGGACACTTATGTGAAATTTGAGAATACTTATGTGCTCGATAGGTATGAGGGCCGTAAGCCCTATTTTGTTACAGGAGCCGACGGCTTAAAGAAGCGTATTGACCTGTACAAACTCATCGCTAAAGAAGGAATGCAGGAAATAGGACTAATGGTGTTTTATACCAACGAAAAAGGGAAACTATATAAGACCCTTGTTCCCGATTTTACAGCTGATGCCAAAGTTTGGGCAAAATATTTTCAGGATATTGACAACATTAATAAAGAAGAAACAAATTTCATTTTAAAGCTATCTTATATCCTGTCAAAAGAGGTGAGCTTTCAACAGTACAAAGTCTTAAATGGAGGCAAGGACCTGAAAGAGGAGGCTGCCACTTATGGTAACGATATTTGTTTTCCGGGAGATGAGTTGGTGACGATGGCCGGCGGCGAAAAGAAAATGCTAAAAAGCATAAAAACCGGCGATAAGGTGATCACTATTGATCCGGCTACTAAAAAACGTTCTGCGGTAAAAGTAATGGAATTAACCATACATGAAGCTAAAAACTACGCGTTAACCCAACTGGTGCTGGTATCGGCTATCGTAAAAAACAGCAATGCCGGGCAACAGATCAGCTTAAACACCAAAGTATTACAAGCTACCCCGAATCATCCTATGTTGACCAAACAAGGCAACCTGAAAATGGGTGAAATAACCGAAGGGCAGGAGGTGCTGTGCATGAATGAGCAAACCGGTCGTTATGAAACGTTTACGGTTTTGCAGAAAACAGAACATGGCGGAGGCTTACAAAAAGTGTACAACATTGTAGCTGATGGCGGTAGTACCTTGCTCATGAATGGCGTAATGGTTATGCA
The DNA here is from genome assembly GCF_041355315.1 of Mucilaginibacter sp. RCC_168. NCBI lineage: Bacteria > Pseudomonadati > Bacteroidota > Sphingobacteriia > Sphingobacteriales > Sphingobacteriaceae > Mucilaginibacter > Mucilaginibacter sp. RCC_168. The sequence continues at coordinate 322,039 of NZ_JBFUPN010000002.1, read as the reverse complement.
GAAATAACGGCCAACTCAACGCTCCCGTAAAATGGAAAAGGTATTATTACCCCCGGTTTTCTTGTTTTTTAATTATTCCAATAGAAATTTTACGTTTAATCGATACGGAAGCGTTTAAAACAATAGTACCTTCCACAAATATTTTTTCAGAGAGTAGAGGGCATGGCTTTAAAAACAACCATCATCACCGGGGCAACATCCGGCATAGGACAAGAAACCGCTTTGGCACTGGCCGCGCAGGGGCATGCACTTTATTTACTGGTACGTAATATACCCAAAGGCGAGCGGCTCAAAAAACAAATAATAGGTAAAACGGGCAACAAAGAAATATATATACTGCGTTGCGACCTGGCCGATTTACAAAGCGTGCGTGAAGCTGCAGACGAACTAACCGAAAAGCTATTTGCCATTAATACGCTCATCAATAACGCCGGTGGGGTTTTTGACGAACGTCAACTGAGCAAGAATGGGTTTGAAATGACATTAGCTACCAATCACCTGGGACATTTTTTATTAGCCCACTGCCTGATGCCCTTGCTGCAAAAAGGACAGGCCCGCATCATCAATGTAAGTTCGGAAGCTCATAAATGGGGTAAACCACGGTTTGATGACCTTCAATGGGAGCAATTTTACAGCGCTTTTAAGGCTTATGGTATGAGTAAGCTATTCAATATTTATTTCACCCAATTACTGGCCGAAAAATATGCCAATAAGGGTATTCTGTCATTCTCGGCGCATCCGGGTCTGGTGAAAACTGCTTTTGGGGCTACCCTCAAAGGTTTTGGCAAAATAATGATGCTGCTGGCACGCCCGTTAATGATAACGCCTGAACAGGGAGCCGAAACCATTATATACCTGGCTACCGCAGCAAAACTCGAAAAACATAACGGCGCTTATTTTATCAAAAAGAAGGTTGCCAAAACCTCGGCTATTGCAACAGACACCGAATCACGTAATAGGCTCTGGGCCATTAGCGAAAAACTCCTTTCACGGTATTTGATCTGGCCGGTTATCAACGCGAATTAAGGTTAAGAACCGGGAATCAAGAATCAAGACGAAGAATTAATCACAAAAGACCTGTATTTTAGTAATCGTTTAAAAATAAAGATATACGATTCTCTTACTTCCTGACTCTTTGCTCTTGACTCTCTTTTTTGTATCGTAAAAATTACCTTTTTTACGCCATCAGGTGTTGTGCCATTAAAACTTAATAGTTATTTTAGGTGACTTAAATATGACAATCATGCCTTTTAATAGAAAAATAATTGCTACCCTCGGATTGTTATCTGTTGTAGTATTAGGTGCTATGACATCCATGACTCCCAAAAAGCCACAGGATGACGGGTTTAAAAACCTCAAGGTGCTACCAAAAAACATCACCGGCGATAATCTTCATAAAGTAATGGAAGAATGGGAGCATTCTTTAGGTGTGCATTGCAACTTTTGCCACGTACGTAATGACGAAACCAAAAAAATGGACTGGGCGAGCGATGCCAAACCTGAAAAGGAAATGGCCCGCGATATGTTCAAAATGATGAATAAAATAAACCAGAAATATTTTCATGCCAAAAAAGATTCATTAGGCATGGTCATGCAATCTGGTGTCAACTGTAATACCTGCCATCGTGGTACAGCACATCCCGAAGTTGTTATACCTGCCGGTGGTGCCCCTGGTGGCATGCCTCCTGGCGGTCAGCCCGCTCCTGCAACCGGTAGCCCTGATAAAAAAGGATGATCCTTAAATATTCAAAGCACCTCTTACATAAAGTAAGGGGTGTTTTAATTTACTATGAATATGAACAGTATAATCAAGGTCAGAAATGCTAATGAAGACGATCTGCTGGCTATTCTGCACATATATAACGATGCCATACTAAACACCACTGCTGTTTACAGCGAACAACCGCATACGCTTGAAATGCGCCAGGCATGGTACCAGGACAGAATAAGTAATGGCTTTCCGGTGCTTGTGGCAGAATCGGGTGGAAAGATAGCCGGTTTTTGCACTTACGGCCATTTTCGCATCTGGCCATGTTATCGTTATACTGTTGAACATTCCGTTTACATTGACCCTGTTTTTCAGGGACAGGGTATCAGCAAACTTTTACTTCGGCCACTTATTGAAATAGCCCAAAAAAACGGTATTCATGCGATGATAGCAGGTATCGACAGCGAAAATCAGGTTAGCTATCATTTGCATCAGTCACTGGGTTTTAGGCAGGTTGCGCACTTTAAAGAGGTTGGTTTTAAGTTTAATCGCTGGCTCGACCTGCTTTTTATGCAATTATTGCTTGATGAGTAATATTAATTATCAATTTAAAGAAAAAAAAGCTATAAATTTAATTGTCTTTTAGTTAACTTTAGTCGCCCCCTGATTGAAATGCGAATTTATTGAATAAATATGCGCTTTTGGTAGTTTTATTTCAGTTGGATGGTGAAAATCCCCTTAATTAACTGACAATGACTGTTGAAATTGAAGAAAAACCGGTTCTTACCATTGATTCCCCCAAAAAAACAAGCCATGCACACACGGTTCATTGCAGACGTTGCAATAATATTAATATTAACCGCATACCTCGTGGCTCATTGGTAAAAATGTTTTTGTTTTGGCTGCCGCTTAAAAGATACGTCTGCTATCGCTGCCACAGCAAATCATACAGGTGGAAACTCTGACCAAGTCTGATTGATTTTATTATTCCTGTATCTTTTTTCCGATCAAGAAAATAGTATTTTGCAAAGTGTAAATCCATTACATTTGTTAAATGCAAAAAATACTGATCGCTAACCGGGGCGAAATAGCTTTAAGAGTAATGCGCTCCGCGCTCGAAATGGGTATTAAAACTGTGGCGGTATATTCAGATGCCGACCGTGGCGCGATGCATGTACGCTATGCCGACGAGGCAGTTTATATTGGCGCAGCTCCCTCAAACCAGTCATATCTTAATGGTGAAAAGATTATTGCAGCCTGTCAAAAAACAGGTGCTACGGGTATCCATCCCGGTTATGGCTTCCTGAGCGAGAACGCAGGTTTTGCGCGACAAGTAAAAGAGGCCGGACTGATACTTATTGGCCCGTCGCCCGAGGCTATGGAAGTTATGGGCAACAAGCTATCGGCCAAAGCAGCTGCTTTAAAGTATAATATACCCATGGTACCAGGCACCGAGGAAGCTATTACCGATTTTGCCGAGGCAAAATCAAGAGCTGTAGAAGTTGGTTTCCCGATACTGATCAAAGCCGCCGCTGGCGGCGGAGGTAAAGGCATGCGTATAGTAGAAAGTGAGGCCGACTTTGAAGAGCAAATGGAACTTGCTGTATCCGAGGCTACTTCGGCATTTGGCGATGGATCTGTTTTTATTGAACGTTATGTATCATCACCCAGGCATATCGAAATACAGGTTTTGGGCGATACGCATGGCAATATCGTACATCTTTTTGAGCGCGATTGTTCTGTGCAGCGCCGTCATCAAAAAGTGATAGAAGAAGCGCCTTCAAAAGTGCTTACTCCACAGATCAGGGAGCAAATGGGTAAATGCGCGGTTGATGTAGCCCGGTCTGTAAATTATACCGGTGCTGGTACCGTTGAGTTTATTATGGATGATGCCCTGAACTTTTATTTCCTGGAGATGAACACACGCCTGCAGGTAGAACACCCGGTAACGGAGCTGATAACCGGTATCGATCTGGTGAAAGAGCAGATACGCATAGCGCGTGGCGAAGCTATTAGCTTTAAACAGGAAGATCTGCAGATACGCGGGCACGCTATTGAACTAAGGGTTTATGCGGAAGACCCTGCAAATAATTTTTTACCGGATATCGGTACGCTTCAAACTTATATTACTCCTAAAGGAGCAGGGGTAAGGGTTGATGATGGTTTTGAGCAAGGCATGGAGATACCTATTTACTATGATCCGATGATTGCCAAACTGATAACCTATGGTAAAGACAGAACCGAGGCAATTGAAAGAATGCTGCGCGCTATTGATGAGTACCAGATAACCGGGATAACTACCACGCTTGGTTTTGGCCGGTTTGTGATGCAGCATGAGGCATTTACATCGGGCAACTTTGATACACACTTTGTAAAAAAATATTTTACTCCAGAAGTTTTAAATACCGAAGACGAGGGCGAAGTGGCAATTGCTGCCGTAATTATGGAACAACTGCTCAATCAAAAGAAAGCCATAACTGCACCGGTAGCAACAGCAGAAACAAGTAATTGGGTAAAAAACCGTACCCGCCTGCAGTAGCGGTTACAGCAGTTCTGCAAGCTCCTTAAAACTATCCACAGTAGCTATCATGCCATCAGGTACTTTACCAAATCCGTAGCTGGCAAAAATAAAGGGTACGCCAGCCTGATGTGCCGCTGTATAATCGCCCATGGTATCACCTACGTATGCGGGTGCTTTAAGCTGATGATCGTTTACAATATCCTTAATATTATCGGCCTTTGGATTGCCTTTGGTACCAAAACACTGATGCCCTAAAAAATATGTGTGCATGTTATTCAGGTCCAGGAATAACTCGATATAACCGTTTTGGCAATTGCTTACAATATACAGTTTGTATTTGGTGCCCAGGTATTTCAGCGTTTCTTCCAGTTGCGGATATAGCTCACCGCCTTTGGCATGCAGGATCTCCAGCTCGCTGATAGCACAAAGGGCTTGTACTTCCTTACGTTGGTTGGTATCCAGATTGGGGAATAGCTTATCAAAAATGGCATCGTAGGTCATGCCGGTGATCGATTTAACACGTTCTACGGTCATCAGTTCATCAATATAATCTACTTTTGAAAGGGCTGCCTGCCAGGCCAGGGCTACTGTGGCGGTGCTGTCCCAGAGGGTGCCATCGAGATCAAAAATTATACTGTCAAATTGATTGTGTAGTGAAGAATTCATCATGGCGGCAAAAGTAATAAAAAGCGGGTTATTGTTCTGGCAGGCGGTTGCTGAAAAAACAAGTCAATGTAAAATAATTTTCCCTTTAGGTGGTTAGGTGCCTAATTGGTTAAATTCGCTTATATCAACTAAAGAATAACTATTGAAGACAGATCGTCCACCCAAAAACACCATCACTCATAAAGTTACTTTAAAGGAACGTTTTGAGGCGCTCCGTAATTTGCCCGCGTTTTTTAAACTGGTATGGCAAACCAGCCGCTGGATGACGGTAGTGAACGCCCTGCTGCGGATCATACGCTCAGCTATGCCATTGGGGCTGCTGTATGTAGGTAAACTGATCATTGACCAGGTAGTAACGGTAAGTCATGCGCATGTTAAGGATATGACCTATCTGTGGCAACTGGTAGGGCTGGAGTTTGCCCTGGCCATATTAACCGACGCACTTAGCCGCGCCATAACACTGATGGATAGCCTGTTGGGCGACCTGTTCAGTAACTATACTTCTGTCAGGATCATGGAGCATGCCGCCACATTGGATCTGGATCAGTTTGAAGATTCGGTATTTTATGATAAGCTGGAACGCGCCCGGCAGCAAACCGTGGGTCGCACCATATTACTCTCGCAGGTCATGAGCCAGGTGCAGGATCTGATCACCATGGGTTTCCTGGCTGTTGGATTAATGGCTTTTAATCCCTGGCTTATTGTGCTGCTGCTTATTGCTATTATTCCCGCTTTTTTAGGTGAATCGTACTTTAACGATCAAAGCTACGCGCTTACCCGCGGGCAAACACCGGAGCGGCGTGAGTTGGATTACGTACGTTACCTGGGGGCCAGTGACGAAACAGCCAAAGAAGTAAAAATATTTGACCTTTCGGGCTTTATTATCGACAGGTTCAGGCTCCTGTCTGATAAATTTTATGGCGATAATAAACGGTTGGCCATAAAGCGTTCCTTATGGGGGACTTTTTTTGCCATGCTGGGCAGTCTGGGTTATTATGCCGCCTACCTGGTTATTATTGTACGTACGGTTAACGGAAGCGTTACCATTGGTGAGCTGGCATTTTTAGCCGGTTCGTTCAGGCAACTCCGCACTTTGTTGGAGGGTATCCTGACCCGCTTTACAGCCGTGTCACAAGGCGCTATTTACCTGCGTGATTTTTTTGAATTTTTTGAGATCGTACCTAAGATCAAATTGGCCGAAAATGCGCTGCCATTTCCTAAGATCATACAACAGGGTTTTACTTTTGAGAATGTGGGCTTCCGGTATGTAAACTCTGATAGATGGGCCAACCGGCATTTGAATTTTACCTTGTTTCCGGGCGAAAAACTGGCGCTGGTGGGCGAAAACGGCGCCGGCAAAACCACGCTGGTAAAATTGCTCGCCCGTTTGTATGACCCTACAGAAGGCCGGATATTATTGGATGGCATCGACCTGAAACAATATGACCTTACCGACCTCCGGCTTAACGTTGGTGTTATTTTTCAGGATTATCTGCGCTATCAGATGTCCTTCGCCCAAAATATAGCTGTAGGCAAAATAAGCGAAAAAGATAACCGGCCACTCATTGAGAACTCAGCCCGCCAAAGCCTGGCCGATCTACTGGCAGCCAAACTTCCCGGTAATTATGATCAGCAATTGGGCAAACGCTTTGCCGATGGGGTTGAATTATCCGGAGGCGAATGGCAAAAGGTTGCCCTGGCACGGGCCTATATGCGCGATGCCCAATTGCTCATATTAGATGAGCCTACATCGGCCCTTGATGCGCGGGCCGAATACAATGTTTTTGAGCGCTTTGCCGAATTAACTAAAGGGAAATCGGCGGTACTGATCTCGCACCGTTTTAGTACCGTTCGTATGGCCGACCGTATTTTGGTATTGGAAAAAGGAGAACTGGTGGAAATAGGCAGCCATGCCGAGTTATTGCTTAAAGGAGGTCGTTATGCAGAGTTATTTGATTTGCAAGCTGCAGGATACCGGTAAATTTAATCAGTAGTTAATGCCATATCGATATCTTCCTGATATTTAAGTGATAATCATATATCTTCATTGTTGTTTTTATTTTTAATAAATTAGTTATTGTAATCATCAGGAATTATCAATAAATCAATAGCTTATTTAAGGATATTCAAAAATGCGTAGAAATACGTAGGCTATACCGTATTATCACCCTGTTATTTGTGGTGTGGTAAGATTAATTTTGAATTAATGTTTAACGGGTAATTGATTAAACATTAACCAACCTATTTACTATGAAACTTTTTTACCATTTTTTAATTTTCGTTTTTGTTTCCCTTGCACTCGTGGCTTGCGCCAAAATATTTACTTCAGATAGTGAAATAAAAACATTCAATAACCTGCCATCTGAAATAAAGTATCAGGATAACAATCAGCCTGATAGCGTAGCGCAAACAGATCTCAAAAAGAATTTTTCTATGATCTCAGGTTTTAGTTATAAAAGCCTTTTAAAAACAAAAAGGTGGGCAGATAATCAATATAATTATAACAGTGTTTTTTATATTAAAAATGTACAAATGGTTATTAACCGTTTAGGCCAATACACACAACAGTATTAATGATCGTTTAGTTTAGTTAGTTTAATTAGGGAAACAGTTGACAAACAGTCGTTACAGCAATATAACGGCTGTTTTGTTTTTAACCTGGTTGCAGGCATTCCATCTGCAACCAGGTTAGATAATGCAAATTTGTCTCACTTATAACTTGGGAAGTGTCCAAAGGTAAAAAGTAAAGTAAAAAAGGGGATGGCGAGTAAAATATAGATCCTTGCTAATTGCTGTTCATCGGCATTGCCCATTATAAATACATTATATAAGTCTTTTTTTATGATGTTTAATTTCGCTTTCATGGTTCAAAAAATATGATGTGATACAATTTTGACCCAAAGCCAATCACATAGTTTAATAGTAGCGAAATTATTTGATCATAAAAAAGCGCCGGCAAGTAAAACCAGCCGACGCTTATCATCATCAAAAGATCAGTTTATTTTGTCGCGGCTCATTTCAGGGTGATAGTGCAGGCCTGGTGTAAGCCAGTACAATAGCATAACCCTTGAATACCTGAAGTTAAAAGGCGAAAGTATAACCGCAATAGCCAATATAATAGTAACATATAACCATGGATTGTGGCTTCCGGTTAATACGCTTATGGCCACTGCCGCTGTTACCATTTCGGCAACATTAAAAGCGTAACTTACAAACATAGCCACATAAAAATAGCCGGGCTCTCTTTCATACGTTAAACCGCAGTGTGGGCAGGTTTTGTGCATTTGCTGACCCTGAAAGCCATACATGGGGGTAGCAAACATATCGCCACGTCTGCAACGTGGGCATTTGGCATGTACAAAAGCTGGCCATGCCGCTAATTTATAATTGTTATTTTCCATGATCGTTTAATAGTTTTTTTCTGAATTCTTCGGGTGTAATATTTTCCAGTTTTTTAAAAAATTTGGTAAAATAGGAGTTATCACTAAAGTTTAATTTCAATGATATTTCGTTAATGCTAAGCTGTGGATTAGTCAGCATACGCTTAGCTTCCAGTATGATCCGGTTACGGATCATTTCGCCAGCCGATACACCCATCATGTCTTTGCAAACGGCGTTAAGGTGGTTGGGGGTTATATACAGCATAGCGGCGTAATCCTTAGGAAGCTTGATGTCGGTATAATGATGTTCGATTAAATTTTTAAAATTTTTGAGCAGGGTTTGGTTGTAAGATGAACTATTGTTTACTGTAGGCGTTGTGGTAACCCTGTTAACCCTGATAAATATTTGAAGCATCAGCAGCCTGATCATATCCGCAGCTGATGCACCCGGATTTGCGGCTTCGGCTAATATAGTTTCAAAAAGTGGCCTGATAACTTCATAAGTTTCAAGAGGTAAATTAATCACTGCGTCGGCCAGGTTACCGCTAAAAAATGAAAAATTATCCAGGTAGCCATGTTGCAACACGAATGATTGGATGAACGATGCCGAGAAATTGATAATATAACCGTCTGTAAAGCCCTCAAAACCCCAGGAATGAACCTGGCCGGGTATCATAAAATAAATTTGTCTGGGTTTAACCTCAAAGTTTTCAAAATCTATGGAGTGTGTACCAGATCCTTCTGTAAATAATACCAGGTGATAAAAGGAGTGACGATGGGTAGTAAACAGGTTTTTATGGGTATCCAGGTATGGCGCAAAACGGCTTATCAGTATATCGTCCTGATTGATATCGGATAGCGAACAGATGTCATATAATGGTATGTTTTGTAACATGAACAAAATTACACATCAAATTGCCATTTATAATGGTACTATTTTTATTTTAAATGGTACTATTCAACGATAATTGAAAAATACCACTAATCAAAAAAACTTATTTTGAATATTGAATAATGAGTGTCCGATATTTAAATAACGAAGGAAGAAATCGATGCTGGGTATTAAAAATCATTATTCGATATTATTTCTTCTCTTTTAGTTAATGCCATCGGTGTTATACGCATATTTTTTGGGTGCTCTACGCATATTTTTATGGTGTTCTGCACACATTTTTATTTTGAGGTCATGGTGAAATTTGATAAAAAAAACATCACAATGAAAATCAAATTTTTAGTGGCTTGCTTAATAAGTTTATTATCAGTCACATCAATCTATGCTTACACAGGTCCAAAAACTGAGGATGCCGGTTATGCTTCAGTGATCCGCGACTTTATCGATAGCCATATGAATGGAAATTATAAAGAGCTTAATAAGATACTGGATGAAAATTATACCCTAAAGATCCCTCGCGGCAATAAAGTAATTCAGCAAAGTAAATCGAGTTTAGTTGATGCTATGAAAAAAGAAGCAGGCACCCAGCAAAACTGTCAGTCAAATTATGAGGTGCTGGCCAAAAGTGATGCGCTGGTTATAGCCAGGGTTGATTTTAGTTACCACGACAGTATACAACATAATTATCTCATACTTGAAAAGGATGATGCCCAGAAATGGAAAATTACTCAGGTTTGTAAAATGTTTGAGGACCTGGAAACCCCGGCAGGTAATAATGGATCTGTAACCGCCAAAAATTGAGTTTTTTAACTGATCTTAATAAAGCATTATAGGGGATTTTGACCAATTTGCCCTGTAGACAGTGAATCACCCCAAAAGGGTGATTTTTTTTGTTTTATTTAGCTTTATTTTGAGTTTAATTACAGTAATACTGTAAACTATTAATTTGCGTGTAAGTGAACAAGTATTTTTTATATGCGGTGCGGGTGTTTTTGTGTGTTGTATTTATTTGTTTAATGCAGATATTTCCGGCTTTGGGGCAAAAATATACGTTCGCGCATTATGATATTGATGATGGGCTAATCCAATCGCAGGTAAACAAGTTTACTATGGATAACGATCACCGTTTGTGGGTAGCCACGTTTGGCGGAGCATGCCGTTTTGATGGAAAGGAATTTTTAGGATACTCCAGGCAAAACGGATTACCCAACAACTATGTAAGCACCATTTTTTCTGACCGTGCCGGCCATGTATGGTTTGGAACCCTCGACGGACTGGCTATGCTTTCTAACGGTAAGATCAGGAATTACAAACCCGCGACCTCTCAAAAACACAATATTGTAACTGATATAATTCAGGATGGAAATGGCACCATTTGGGCCGTAATGAGCTATGGTTTATTTAAAATTGCCGGTAATAAGATGGAGCCGGTATCATTTGATGATAGCAGTAAGGTAACAACTATAACCGTTGATAAAAACGGCAAACTTTATGCCGCCGTTTACGGAAAAGGTATATATGCCTTAACCCGTAACGGATGGGAGTATTCCACCCGCTTTAACGGTAAATATGAACAACTGGCCGTAAGAAAAATACTGTTCGACAAATTTGATACGCAAAAGGCTTACCTGCTAACCTGGAAAGGCTTATTTTATATCAATGATAATCAGGTAATGCCCTATGCCCCGGCCCAAATGGCAAACGTAAAAGGCCAACTGTTATGTATTGAACAGGATGAGTATAAGAATATTTGGTTAGGTACCGATAATGGAGCCTATTGTTTAATAGATGGCGAGGTTATTCATTACGATTCATCAAACGGGCTTACTGATATTTCCATAGCAGACATATATGTAGATAAGGATAATAATTTATGGCTTGGATGCCTGGGCAATGGTTTATATCGTTGCGAAGGCAGCAAGTATGTAACTTTTGATGGCACACAAGGCTTGCCTGAGTCGAAAATAATTATGGCTATCACTAAAGATTGGAATGATCATATTGTGTTAGGCGCTGATGGGGGGGGATTAATAAGATATAATGGTAAAAAGCTTAGTAACATAGCAACACCGCCTAATTCTAAATATTTAGTCGGTATACAATGCCTGTATACCGATAAAAATAAAGCTATTTGGATAGGTACAAGCCAGGCAGGATTGTGGCAATATGATCAAAAAGGTTTCAGACAGATAAAAGGAAGTGACGAAATAGCCTACCATGCCATCACGGCCGATGGCAGCGGGGTTATCTGGCTGGCAACATCACTGGGATGCTATTATTACGAAAAGGGTTTGCTTAAGCAATTGGATGGTGTGCCTGAATACTCATCATCATTAGTCGCGGCCGGCCGCGATTCTGTGTTTATAGGTACACAAAATGGTATCGTTTTACTGGTTAATAAAAAAGTAGTTCAAACCTATAATCAAGGCCGTCTTAAAAACTCCGCTATCCTTACCATGATCAAGTATCATAACCTGATTTTAATAGGTACAGACGACCGGGGTTTATTTGTTTGGAACCTGGAAAATGATCGTTTCCAAAGTTACACTGTAAATGATGGTCTTAAAGCAAATACCATATATAGTCTGATAACCGATGATGCAGATAATGTTTGGATAGGTACAGGTAAAGGAGTTAACCAAATGAAGTTTGACCGCACTGCCGGCAGGTTTGTGGTTATTGACAATTCCGGTTCAAAAGAGCCCGTTTTTGAAACTAATCAAAACGCCATACTGTATAAAGATCATCAGATTTGGGTAGGAACCACAAAGTCTGTAATGGTGTATAACACCCGTGCGCAAGTACGATCTTCGCCGCCACCACATATCATTATAGAAAATGTAAAGTTAATGCCGCAGATAAGCAGGAGTAAGGATACCGCTTTTTCTTATTTAACAGACGGGGCCACTTTAACTTATGATCAAAATCATCTTGCTATTTCTTTTTTAGGCATTTATTTAAAAAACCCTTCCGGTGTATCATATCGGTATAAATTAGTTGGTTTAGACAGCACCTTCTGTTCACCAGTAAAAAACAATGTTGTAGAATACCCTATGTTGCCCCCTGGTAAATACACTTTCAGGGTAAAAGCGATTAGTCCGGATGGTAAAGTTTCGCCAGATACGGCTAACTTTAGTTTTGAAATTGTACCACCTTTTTATAAAACACTTACTTTTCAGATATCGGCGGTACTGTTTTTTGTATTAATAGGTTTTGGTTTGCAAAATATCTGGCATCATAGTAAAATACAGCGGCAGCAGGCCATTGAGGCTATTAAGCAGGAAGAAAAAATAAAGATCAGGCAACAAACGGCTGAAGATTTTCATGATGACCTGGGTAATAAACTTACCCGTATTTCCATACTGTCAGAAATTTTAAATGCCAAAATTGATCAAACCAAGACCGATCAACATGGGCTCGTTGATCAGATCAAACAAAACGCGGCAGCTCTTTATAATGGCACCAAAGATATTTTATGGGCCCTTGATCCTAAAAGTGATAATTTATATGAAACTTTGGTGCACATTAAAGAAATCGGCATAGAGCTTTTTCAGGATGTACCTGTTGATTTTGAGTTTAATAAAATTGATGACTACCTGAAACAGATTAAGCTGCCCATGGAGTATAGCCGCAATATTACCATGATATACAAAGAATTGCTTAATAACGCGCTTAAACACGCCGAAGCCGAAAAGGTTATAATGCACTGGACCTATGCCGATAAAGATGAGATCAGTTTGCGGCTTACCGACAATGGCAAAGGCTTTAGCAATACCACCATATCAAAGGGGCATGGCATGCATAACATAAAGGCACGGGCCAAACGTATTAATGCTGAACTGATTATTGTTTCGGAAGAAGGCAAAGGAACTTCGGTGGAATTAAAGTTCAGGAAAAATGTTGTCGCTTAATTTTTAAAAGAGATGAACCGTACTATAAAAATAACCATTATTGAAGATGATGAGACCATTAGAAATGGTTATGCTTACTTAATTGGCGCTACCGAAGGATATGAAGTAGTGAGCTCTTATAGTTCCTATGACGAGGCAGCCAAGAAAATAATCACCGATCGCCCTGATGTTGTACTATTGGATATTGAATTGCCCGGCACCAATGGGGTAGACGCTATCCCTAAGTTAAAAAAGCTGTTACCCCAATGTTATGTTTTGATATTAACGGTTTACGAATCAGAAAAATTAATATTCAACGCGCTGGCCAATGGAGCATCAGGATATCTTACTAAAAACACGCCGTCAGCTAAAATAATTGAATCCATTAAGGAGGTTAAGGATGGTGGCGGCCCAATGAGTATTAATATTGCCAAGCTGGTTATACGCTCATTTCAAAAAAATCAGGAGTCACCGCTCTCCAGGCGCGAAACTCAAATCCTGGAATTGATAGGCGATGGAAAAAGCCGTAGTCAAATTGCCAAAGAACTTTTTATTGACCTTGAAACCGTGCGCAGCCACATCAAAAACATATACGTGAAATTGGATGTCAACTCCCGTGCCGACGCTATAAAAATGGCTAAACAAAACAAGCTTATCTGATCTGGATGATGCTTTTTCCCATAACAGGGTAATCTTCAATACATTATTTATTGTATTTATTATTATTTGATAATAGATAAATCCCCCTATTTGGGGGATACGCTGCCTCCGCTACCGGCTTATCTTTGGTATGTGCAGTAGTTTTAACTGATCGGCTATTGTAACCCACACCAAAATCATCACCCTTAACTACTTGTTATTGATATTGGGTTGATTTCCATTGAAGTCTTTTATAAGAGTTATTGCAACATGAAATTGAAATATATCCCGGTTTTTGCAGAGGATGCCGACGTGCAGATAGATTTTTATACGCAAAAGTTAGGCTTTAACCCGATCAGTAATATGTCATTTGCCGAAGGCGAAGAATATACCGTATTGCAGGCCGACAACCTGGATGTGGCACTTGTTGTTGGCGGCAGCGCCTTCAAAAGCTGTGTTATTTTAAATACGGATGACTGCCTAAAAGATTATCATTTATACAAAACCGCGGGTGTGTTTTTTTCTGCAGTTCCGCGTTACCTGCCCACCGGCCTTGCGGCCGAATTCCTGGACCCTTCAGGTAACCGGTTTATTTTATTGGAAGAAAGAAATTATACAGAAATATAAATTTTTATATGATGGATTACTCAAAAACCTTACGTAACAATAATAAAATATATAGCCGTACCAATGGTCAGAAGCAAAATCAGCAATACAGCTCAGATTTTAGCCTGCGGTTTGTTTTTGCAGGCAACGAACGCTATGACATAGGTAATCGGCATTTATCCATTTATCCCGACTCTTTTTTAATATTGAACAGGGGTACACAATATTCTACCGATACCGATTCGGATATCCCGGTACAATCCTTCAGCATAACCTTTGATCAGCAATTTTTACAGGATTTTAAAGAATGCTGGGTATTAGGTGATAACCGTTTGTTAGGAAAAAATGGGTATAAAGGAAAACAATTTCTGGAGTTTGATGAAACCATTTATCCGTTTGCAGGTGATATTATGCACAATGTGTATCACCTTAAACAATACCTGGATAATGGCCTGCATGATGAATTACTGATCAATGAATATCTGCACCATTGCCTTATCAATTATTTTAGCATTTATAATGAAGAGATATTTAAAAAAGCAGATAAACTTCATTTTTTAAACGCCAGTACCAAAATAGAGATCTTACGCAGGCTTAACCGCGCTAAAGAATATTTATATAGTAACTATAATCAAAATATAAGCCTGGAAGACCTGGCCGAACATTCATGCCTTTCAGTAAATCATTTATTACGAACTTTTAAACAGGCATTTAATTTAACCCCACATCAGTTTTTAATACAGCTGCGGTTAAAAAGAGCGCAATTGCTGTTAAAAAGTACTGCTTACCCGATCAACGAGGTGGTAAACCTTATTGGCTTTGAATGCCCCAGCTCGTTTATCAGGTTATTTAAAACGCATTATAAAATTACACCGTTAAAATACCGGCAAACCGCCTGATAGTTTTGCGTTTGGATTAAATAATAATATAATAATAAGTTTATGCTTAGATGATAAACTTATATGCGGAAATGATCAAAATGGTGATTATCGCATATCCTATAATATTTTCATATGGTATTATTGTGTTTGTATTAGCTGTATAAGCTTTAATTAGCTTATATATAATTAACTATTAAACACGAATCTTATGATAATAGCACCCACTTAAATTTCTGTTTTAATTACTGTTATACCGGAGTATCACCAAAATACTCATAAACCAGTCACAAGTTTCAATTGACAGCGTCAGTTGAGGCATTCATAAATCAAAAGGTTCTCTTTAATTTTTTAATACGCAGATCCGGTTCGCCGAAAATTAATTCGTTTTAAGATTAGATTAAATCACCTGTTTGTTCTTTATAATCAAGTTGGTATTTCTTTCGGAAGCCTCAATCGGCTGCTTATTTAGAAATTGAAGGTCATTCAAATTTTTTAAATCAAATCTGTAAATATGAAAATAAAATAACATAACCGTATACGTAGTCTACTTCGGTTGTTAAACTTTAATTAAAGTTAAAACCTCGAAAAGTTAAACAGTACATTCTAATAATTAATAAAAAAAAGCATGAAGCACAAATTACTTAAAATTTTCATGGTTTGTTTTTTTTGCACAGCGTCAATGGCCTATGCACAGAACAGAATCATTACCGGTGTTGTCACCTCGAAGGACGAAGGTTTTGCAATTCCGGGAGCAACAGTTAAAATCAAAGGGACCAGCAAAGGCACACAAACCAGCAACGATGGTAAGTATTCAATAAGCGCCGCTGACGGTTCAACATTGATTTTTTCATTTCTCGGATACGAAACAAAAGAAGTTGTTATTACCAATAACGTCATGAATGTTGCATTAGTATTAAGCAGCAAGCAATTAGGAGAAGTGGTAGTAACCAGTTTGGGTATAAACAAAGCAAAAAAGACTTTGGGTTATACGCAAAGTACAGTTAAGAGCGATGTAATTAATCAATCAGCGCCTAATAACCCATTTGGGGCTTTACAAGGTAAGGTAGCAGGCGTAAATATTTCAAATGTAGGGGGCAGCGCAGGAAGCTCAACCAAAATCATTTTGCGTGGTTACACTTCATTAACCGGTACCAACCAACCTTTATTTATTATTGATGGCGTACCGTTGAATAACTCCACCAGTGGGTCTGATGCCAATTTTGACTTTGGTAACAATGCCAATGATATTGACCCTAACCAGATCGATAATATATCCATTCTTAAAGGATCAGCTGCAACAGCCATTTATGGTTCGCGTGGATCAAATGGTGTAATTGTGATTACCACCAAAAAAGGAAAATCAGGCAAGCCTGTTGTTGATGTCTCAACTGCTGCAACGATGACCGATCTTGCTTTTGTTTATAAGCCTCAGGATGTATTTGGCCAGGGATGGGACGGACACTTTGTACCAGGTGAAAACGGAAATTGGGGTCCCAAATACACAGGTAAAGTACAACCATGGGGTGGTATAGTTGATAATTCACAACTATTAAGACCTTTTTCATTCATAAAAAATAATGTTAGGGATGCCTATGACCGTGGTATTGATATAAACACGAATGTTTCGGTAAGTGGTGGTACTGAGGCTTCTACATATTTATTTTCTTACAATAATATTTATTCAAATGGTATTTTACCTGGCCCTGCGGATAAGTTTAAACGAAATAACTTTAGTTTGAAAGGATCAACTGTTTATAAAAACTTTTCGGCTGATGCCTCTTTGAATTATGTGGCCAAAAATGGAAATTTCGTGGCAACTGGCCAGGGACCAACTGGTATTGCCAGCACATTTTATGAAAATATTCTGCAGATACCAGGCTCAATACCGATCAAAGATCTGAGAGATTATAAAAATAAATTTTTTGATGTAGATACCTACTACACGCCATTTGCCGAAAATCCATTTTACAGTTTAAATGAAAATGGAAGCCACAGTAAAAGTGATCGCTTTTATGGCAACATTAACCTGAACTATAAGTTTACCGATTGGCTTACGCTTAATTTTCAACAAGGTGCTGATATATCGAATATGGGTAATAAAATCTGGTTTAACTCTAATTATCCAACTCCGGGAAGTTGGGTAGGTGGGGCTAATACAGAAGGTGCTGTAAGAAAACCAGATGTTGGTAGTGTTCAGGAAGATAACTTTCAAAATTTTGAATACGATAGTAAATTACAACTACTTTTCAATAAAAAGGTTGGCTCAGATTTTGACATTAACGGTCTTGTTGGTATAAACTATAACGACCGTGGTTCACGTGCGCACAGTAGCAGAATTGAAGGTTTAGCCATACCAGGTTTTTTCAATTTATCTAACAGCTCAAATCAACCGGTAGCAACTGAAGCTGAATTGCATCAGCGCCTGGTTGCTTTTTACGGACAAGCCACAATAGGCTACAAAGATTACCTGTATTTAACCGTAACCGGACGTAATGATATTACATCGACATTGGCAACTGGCAATAATAGCTATTTTTATCCTGCAGCCAACTTGTCATACGTGTTATCAGAGGCTTTGGGGCTTAAAAGCTCAACTGTAAGCTATCTTAAATTACGGGCAAGTTATGGTGAAACAGGTAGTGATACCGGCCCTTATAACTTACACAATGTGCTCAACTCTACTAATGTACCGTTGGGTTTTGGTAATCTGGCATTTCCTTTTCAGGGTGTCCCGGGTTTTTCCATTAGTAATACCTTACTTACTTCAGGTTTAAAGCCAGAGCGGGTTAAGGAATACGAAGTTGGTGGTGAGTTCAGATTTTTAGATGATCGTGTAGGCTTAGATCTTACTTATTATCATAAGATCCGTAAAGATCAGATTCTGAATGTACCAATAGCGCCGTCAACAGGTTATGCAAGCCAATTGGTCAACTTTGGGGAAGTTAAAGAAAAAGGGATTGAGATCGCGTTTAATGCCACACCTGTAAAAACTTCTGTGGTTAAATGGGACTTTACCTATACCTTTTCAAAAAACAAAAGTACTGTGGTATCATTGCCTCCCGGGCTAAACAAAGTTATCCTGAATGCTGATGGGTATGGAGGGCAGTTTGTTGCCGTTGCCGGGCAACCTCTGGGTTTGTTGCAGGCTCCGGTTCCTTCATATGATCCTCAGGGCCGTATCATAGTTGACAGCCAGGGATACCCTGTTACCGCCCCTGAAAATGGTACTTATGGTAATTTTCAGCATGATTTTGTTATGGGCTTTACCAACAGTGTAAAAGTACAGAACTTTACTTTAGGCTTTACATTTGAATGGGATAAAGGTGGTAAGTTCTATTCCGGAACTGCCGATCTGTTTAACTTTGTGGGTGCCGATCCAAAAACGTTATACAATGATCGTAATCCTTTTGTTGTGCCAAATTCTGTTCAGCGGGTTATTGATGTAAGCGGGAAGGTAATTGGCTATAAAGAAAATACTACGCCAATAACTGAATCTACTAATGATGATTATTATTATACAACCTCCAACAAAGCATTAGCCTGGTCAAGAGATATATTAGACAGAAGCTTCCTGAAATTAAGAGAAGTTACTTTAAACTACAATCTACCAAAAACATTTATTAGTAAAATAGGCGCTTCAAAAGCGTCGGTTGGTATTTTCGGCAGAAACCTGATTACATGGCTTCCGGCAGGTAACCGTGTTGTTGACCCTGAGGTTTCAAACTATGGAACCGACTTGGGAAGTGAATACGGAGAGTTTAGAACTGCCCCACCATTAAGATTCTATGGTGCTTCACTAAAAGTTACATTTTAATTATTCGCATCATGAAAAATAGAAATATAAAAATTAAAACAATATTCATGCTTGCAGCAGTATGTACATTAGGCTGCAAGAAAATTACAGACATAAACAATAGTCCCAATAATCCGCCTATTGAAAGTGCAACTCCGCAGGTTTTATTCCCTTCCGGGGTTGTATCAACAGCAGGCAGACTTGGTGGCGAGTTGGATATCATAGGTGGTATATGGTCACAATATTGGACTCAATCGCCAATTGCTAACCAGTTTAAAACCATTGATGCCTATAACCTGCAAAGGCAAGATTTTAATGGTAGTTATAATGAATTGTTTTCAGGCGCTTTAGCTGATTATCAATTAGCTATTACCAAGGCAAAAGCTGCTAAACAGAATCACTTTTATTTAATGAGTACGGTAATGAAGGCTTTTACCTACGAAATATTGGTTGATTTGTATGATAAAGTACCTTATACAGAAGCATTTCAGGGAGCAACAAAGTTAAACCCCAAATTTGATGATGGATTTACCATTTACAAGGGTTTAATCGCCGAAATAGATGCCGCTTTGGCAACTGATTACTTAACCAATGCTTTTATTGGAGATGATAGCAAAACCGACTTATTGTTTGGTGGTAATATGGTTAGATGGCGCCAGTTTGCCAATACATTAAAGTTAAAAATGTATTTACGCATGGTTAATACTCATGCTGCTGATGCGGAAGCTGGGGTAAAAGCATTATATGCGGCCCATGCCGATTTTCTTGATAATGACGCTGTATTAGCAATTTTTAAAGATGCAACTGATCAAAGAAATCCAATATTCTCTTATACAGTATTTAACTTAGGTGGAAATGACTTGCGTGCCAGCGCAACATTTGTAAGCTGGCTTACTGTAAACGGTGACCCCCGTACGGTTAAATACTTTGGTACAGCGGCACCGGTAGCAATGGATCAGGGTTATAATACTGCTACACAAGCAGAACACCCTGCTTACTATGCGGCTACTGCTCCCGCTTTTGCAGCAACAGATCCGGTTTATTTTATAAGCAAGGCTGAGTCACACTTTTTACAGGCCGAGGCTGGTTTGCGCTACGGAGTAACAGATGCCGAATCGGAATTTAATAAAGGCGTTACAGCTGCTTTTGCTCAATATGATTTAACTGCTCCAACTACAGGCGTATATGTTTACCCTAAAAGCGCCGATCTGCAAACTAATTTAAGAGCTATTATTTATCAGAAATGGGCCTCGTATCCTAACTCTCATACTTTGGAAGGCTTTTTTGACCAGGAACGTACCGGTTATCCGGAAAACTCTCCTGTTTATTCACTTGATGATGATTACATCCCAGGTCAATGGGTATATTCAAAAAGTGGTGTAACGGCCGGCAGATTTCCAAAACGCCTGGTTTATCCGGATTCTGAACGCAGCAGAAACTCTAATACGCCACCAGAAGTACCAATTACTCAACCTGTATGGTGGGGCTTACCTAATAAATAAACTTTAAATCAGACAAGAAAATGAAAAGATATATAAATTATTTGGTCATGGTAACGATATCAAGCATATTGTTAACAGCCTGCAGTAAGGATAATTTTAAGTACGAGCCGGGGCATGTGGGCAGTTCAAAAATCACAAATTATGCTGTTTTTACGCTAAAGAACATCGTAGTAGCCAATGGCTTGAGTTACACCGCGATAGCTAAGGGAAGTGCATATACTGAACCAGGCGTAGAGGCAAAGGCTGGATCTGAAACTTTAAAAGTTACAACTTCAGGAACGGTAGATACCAGCACGCCCGGCGTGTATGTAATAACTTACGGGGCAACAAACAGTGATGGTTTTGATGCAACTGCTAACAGGTATGTAGTAGTTTATTCAACAGATGCAAGCGCTGCCAGTCACGATTTTTCTGGTAGTTATATACGAACCTCAAATCAGTTGATAGCCAAATGGGCAAAAATTGGACCCGGAGTATATTCTGTCCTTAACCCGGGCGGTGCTGCCAATACCAATTTAACTGTAGTGGCGTTCAATGATACCGCAAACCATATATTTATACCTCAGCAAGATGCCAGCGATGGAAGCTCAACAAAGTCTAAGTCTGAATCTACTACGGTTTCACCAGATGGTATACTGACTCGGTACTCCATGATTATCGTAAACCCTGGATATGGAGCTGGTTTAAGAACATTTAATATTTCACAATAAACTGACCAGAAATGAAAAAAATAAATATAATAGTATGTACGCTACTTGCATTTTTGGTAGCAGTATCATTTACGTCCTGCCAAAAGGATGAAAAAATAGGTGGAACGGCGGTGCAAAACCTTGCGGGAGAATACTGGGTTAAGGTTACCGCTGATGATGGCTCAGGTACAACAGCAACCTATTCCAAAATATCCATTTATAATACTTCGTCAAACAGGCCGGATAGTGCCTGGATAGATGATAGCCAAACCTTTTACAGTCTTAAGGCTAAAATCCACACGGATGTGCCTTCCCTGAGTTTTTCAATAACTAATGGGGATGAAACCTATAATGGGGTAAAAGTTACCATTACTGGCGGAAAAATAATTAAAAATGCAGCAACCGCTCCGGGAACTAAGTTAAAAACCGATTCGATATACTTTAAAGCGCAGTATAGCGACACTCCCGGTGTAACATTTACATATGGTGGATACGCCAGAACACGTTTTGACGCTGATGATCACTAAGGATTATTAGCTCTTTGTATGATCAACCCGGAACGCCATTAAAGCGTTCCGGGTTCTTTTTATGATGAATGGCATATTATTATACCGGATATATAAGAAGAATTACACTTATAAATGCCCATTTTTAACTATTATTAGGGCTTTAACAATCTGCAATTTATGCACATACCCTATTATGGGTGATTTTCACATATCCTATTTTTAATTTACGTACTATGTTTGTAACAGCCAAGTAGTTTTCGTTAAGATATTTGGTCAGTTAATAGTTAATTAAAAAAGTCAGTAACGCGAGGTCACTGACTTTTTTTTGTATATAGCTTTCAGGAGGTAAACAACTATTATATAATATATTAATTGTTTATGGGTGCGCTAAAATCACTTTTTTTTAATTTATTGTAACGTTTTGCTATTTACTGTCGTCATATAGGTATCCAAACTCCTAAACATGAAAACTTTAATCTTATTAGCAATAACCGGCGGCTTGTTTTTTACTTCCCCTGGTTTAGATTCCAGGCATACAAAAAGCAACAAAACGTGCGCAAAAAACTATGTAAAGCACTGTGTGAAAAAAAACTGCACTCATGCAAAAAAAACTAAGCTGTCCAGTTAACCACACAAATCATTAAGAAGCATCTTTAACTTCATTTTACTGTAGGATACTGTCGGTTATTTTGGCAATATCATAACTGATCTTGTTGATAAAACCCAACTGTTCTTTCAGCAAAGTATCTTCTGCCGATAGCTCAGCCTTTTCGGCTTCATTAGCGGTTATTGTTTTTCCGATGTTAAATTCAATAGGCTCCCCCTGAAGCTTTTTATTGCTTTCGTTTAGCACCGATATACTTTTCTTAACCAGTTTAAGCGCTTCGGCATGTGGTAGCTGTGATTCCTTTTTTACTAACCCGGAGGCTATATTGGCAATGTACGATGACAGGATGTGGTTTAAAACCACAAACTTATGCACATCTTTTACTTTACGTTGTTTGCTTTTGGGTTCCGAAGTCATGCGCTCAAAGGCTGCCGATAAGTTGGCCGATTTTACGTACACATCCTTACGGGCCAGTTTGTACATGGTAGTACCGGTTACTTTACCCGATAAACTTTCGGCAATGGTTATCAGGTAGTTAATATTGGCTACCACCACATCGCGCAGGGTTTCCTGTATCTGGTCAAACTCCCAGGTGGGGAATATGAGGTAACTGGCTATAAATGCTATAGACGAGCCTATCAGGGTGTCTAATATACGTTCCTGAGCCACGTTCAATAAGCCTACGCCCAAAAACTTGAACAGGATAAGTACAAAGGGCGTCATAAAAATCACTGATACTACATAATTTAATCTTGAAAAACTATAGGTGCCGATCATAAACACTATTAAAAAAATAAATTGTACAGTGTTATCAGGTATAAAGCTTAATATGAGTATGCCAATAGCTCCACCGCAGATAGTGCCGATGAGCCGCTGATAATTACGCTGTTTGGATAGGCTAAAACCTGGTTTCAGGATCACGATGATAGTAAGCAGTACCCAATAGCTATGATGCCCCTGGGCCACTGTTTTGGCCGTAATAAAGCCCGCCAGGCAAACCAGCGACACCCGCAGCGCATGTTTAAAAGCACCCGAATCAAGCGTGAAGTTGTCAAAGAAAATATGTGGGGCATAGTCCTGGTGCGTAACAAACTGGGAGTACTCCACATCGCCGCGCACCTCGGTTGATTTGGGGGCGGCTTTAGAATTGTAATAATTATATACATTATTAATGCTTTCGCCCAGATCGCGCAGGTTGATGAGGATCTTTTTAAGCACCAGGTTACTGGTTTCCTGGTTGTTTTTACCGATGTTGTCTATCTTTAATTTTAGTTTTTCCAGCTCGATGTTAAAATCAGTAACATGGCGATTCCTGGCGTTGGATAGCACCATATAGGCTATTTCATCCAATTCATCGGCCATGTGCTGCAGTATACGAGAAATTTCATTCAGGATGCCGGTATCTTTAAAGCGTTCGCGTATCTCGCTGTAATCATAATGGGTAGCCATGATCTGCTCAAACATATCCACCAGATCAACAAAGGTCAGTACCAATACTCTGCTGGCCCCGGTTGATTCTTTAACCAATACTCTGCTTTTAAACAGCAATTCGCGCACGGCGTCCTGGTGTTGGCTAACCTGTATCTGCTGCGATACCAGTTTGCGGTAATTATCGTCAATATCTTTTTCGGGTAAGTAAAAGTCGGCTTTGATCCTTAAAAATTTAGCGATATCGGCTACATTTTCGCCCAAAGCCTGCTGTGCCGCGCGGTAGGGCCTGATACCAAAGAATATCAAACTGAAAGCCATATACCATAACCCACCCACCAGGATAGTGGCGCTGTACCACAATACACTACCTGGCGGTTGTGCCTTATCCATCATAAATATCATGATGAGCAGCGAACAGGTGCCCACAGATGCCGCCCGGTTACCATAAACCGTAAACATGGAGAACAGGAACGAGAATAAAGTGATCTCTAACCCCAGCGTATATAAATTCAACCGGGCAAAACCAGTAATGGCTGCTACCAGAAAAAGACATAAATTGCCAATAGCCATGGAGTTGCGTTTGTGAGTAACCGGGCCGGGATTATCAATAACACAAATACAAAGCGCGCCCAGACTAAGGGTGAGTCCCAAATCAAACTGGTTAAACTCCAGCAATACCAGTGAGGGCAGCAGTATGCCTGCTGTTATACGTAAACCATCAGAAAAATACTGGCTGTAAAAAAAGCTTTTTATTTCCCTGGTATTAATATTCATCAAAGTAGTGTTTATTTTTGGCGGTGGCCGGGCTATACACAGGCAAGTTATAAAAATCTTTGTTTACAGCTAAACGGCATAATTTCTTTAATATCATTTTAATTTAAAATCTGGTTGTAAATTTACAATAATTAAATTTTTTTACCTTGTTTTAGTAAATTTGATATCAAATTCATAATAATATTATTAAATTTATTACTTTTAGCTGAAATTTAATTTTAGATAATTAAATTCACCCCCGGTTTTGCCTTATAGCCTGTACCAATCAATTTTTACCAATTATATTTTGAGCTATGTCATTAACTTTAAAACTCAGTCAACGGGAAGCAGCTTTTAACAACGAGGTGGTTACCAGGTTTGAGTTGTATAACAGCTTATTTCAAACATTACCGTTTTACCAGGTAAAGGATACCGGTATTTTACTGCCGTTTTTTAGTTCACATTGCGAAAAAGGCGCTGGTAAGCAAGCGTCACCAACAGATATTATTGAGTCGTTCTTTAAAAAATATGTGCCGGATATCGATCATCGCGAGCAGATCAACCGCATGTTCCGCTTTATTCAGTACATTGAGCGCCAGGTGGTTTTGTTTGATGCCATTGAAGATTCGTCCTTTAATAAGCTGGGTAAGTTTGATGATTCGGGTAACCTGCAAAGCTTGCTTGCACAAGCCACCAACAGCGAGGAAACACGCGCTAAGATTAGCGAGAAACTAAAAGATTTTTCATTACGCCTGGTATTAACCGCGCATCCGACGCAGTTTTACCCGGGTACGGTACTGGGTATCATGACCGACCTGATCGAGGCCGTAAAAAACAACGATATCAACAATATCGATGTGCTGCTGCAGCAATTGGGCAAAACGCCTTTCTTTAATAAAACATCCCCCACACCTGTTGACGAGGCCATCAGCCTGTCATGGTTTTTGGAGAATATATTTTATCATGCCGTATCGGGCATACAATCTAAGCTCGAAGAGGAGTTTGATATTGACGCGGCCAGCAGCCGTGTACTGGAACTGGGCTTTTGGCCTGGCGGCGACAGGGACGGCAATCCCAACGTAACCACGCAAACCACTAAAGAGGTAGCCAGCTTTTTAAGGCAGCGCCTGTTCCGTTGTTACTACCGCGATTTCAGGGTGCTTAAACGCCGCATTACTTTCCGCGGGGTTGAAAAGGCTATGGCCAAGTTGGAAAAACTGTTGTATAAAAACGCCAATGAACACCCCGATTCCAAAAATCTGCAGGGCGAATTGCTGAGCTTGCTGCAATCTATTAAACAAACTATTATTACCGATCACGACAGTTTGTTTGTGGATATTGTAGAGAACATGATCCAGAAGGTACGTCTGTTTGGCTGTTACTTTGCTACACTGGATATCCGCCAGGATAGCCGCGTTTTACGCAGTGTGTTTGATTATGGCGTAAAAAATATCAAAACAGGTATTGTTAAAGGCTACGCCGACCTGGATGAGGAAGAAAAATTAAAACAGATCAGCTTTAACGAGGCCGATTTTCATTGCCCTTCTGATGCTGATGCCATGACGCAGGATACGCTGAACACTATTCGCCTGATGCAGGAGATCCAGCAAACCAACGGAGAAAAAGCCTGTCAGCGTTTTATCATCAGCAACTGCCAGCAGGCATCTGATATTTTACAGCTCATCGACCTGTTTTTATGGAGCGGTTGGGAGAAGGACAGCCTGAGTGTCGATTTTATGCCGCTGTTCGAAACCGTGAACGATCTTTCCCGTGCAGGCGAGATCATGGAACAACTCTACACGCATCCGTATTATGCCGAGCATCTGAAAAAGCGCGGTAACAGGCAAACCATTATGCTTGGTTTTTCTGACAGTACCAAGGATGGCGGCTACCTGATGGCTAACTGGTCCATATATAAAGCTAAGGTGGAACTGACCGCTATGGCCCGCAAATATGATATCAGCCTCGCATTTTTTGATGGCAGGGGAGGCCCACCGGCTCGTGGTGGCGGTAAAACACATCGTTTTTACGCGTCAATGGGTAACGAGATCGCTAACGATCATATCCAACTGACTATTCAAGGACAAACTGTGAGCTCGCAATATGGTTCGGTGGAGACTGCCCGGTTCAATATGGAGCAGTTGATCAACGCGGGTATTATTTCTGCCCTGCACCCTAATCATAATGATCTGCTGGATGAAAGACACAAAGCCCTGATATCGGATATGGCCGGCGAAAGCTATGAGTTGTTCATGGCCCTGCGCGCGCATCCTTTATTTGTGGAGTACCTGGAGAAATTCAGTCCGCTTAAATTATTGTCGCGCATTAATATCAGCAGCCGTCCAACCAAACGTAATGCCGGTGCGCCATTAAAACTGGAAGATCTGCGCGCCATCAGCTTTGTAACTTCCTGGAGTCAGCTTAAACAAAGTATCCCTGGTTTTTATGGTGTTGGTACCGCGTTGAAAAAAATGAAAGACGATGGTAACTGGCTCGAAATAAAAGAACTGTACCGGACCTCGGGTTTCTTTAAAACCATGCTGGATAACTGTGCCATGTCCATGTCGAAATCTGACTTCAGGGTGACCGCTTATCTGGAAAAAGACAAAAAATTCGGCGCTTTCTGGAAGATGCTGAAGAACGAGTTTGAACTGACCCGGGAAATGTTGCTGGATTTAACCGGCAGCACCGTGCTGATGGAAGAATACCCGGTGGAGCGCCGCTCTATCGCTATCCGCGAGAAGATTGTGTTGCCGCTCGTGATCATCCAACATTATGCCTTACAAAAGCTCAATAGCAGCGACGACAGTGAACTGATCGATATATATGATAAGCTCGTGATCCGTACCGTTTACGGCATTGTGAACGCCGGTAGGAATTTGGCGTAATCACCCCTCTAAATCTCTCCTGAAGGGGGGCTTTTGTTTACAAAGCTGTCATGCTCCGTCGAAGTATGGTGGATGGGGCCCCTACGCTCGATCCTTCGACGGGCTCAGGATGACAGGCCCTCTTTTAGAAGAGAAAAAGCCTTGACCCCTTCTTCCCCTTCTCTCGGGAAGGGGAAGAAGGGGTTTCTTCAACACTGGCTAAAACTTTATATAAACTACAAAAGTTTGTCATCCTGAGCGGAGCGAAGGATCTATCCGCGTTCCTGTCGAAGAAGATGCTTTACTCCGTTCAGTATGACAGTATTTTTTTGAATTTGTATTTTGAATCTTTATTTGCGCTCGTTTATAACGAGTGCTTAAATGGTTTTGGCGATTGCATCGCTCCAGTTACTTATCCGAAGGGTTCTTCTTTTTATTAGTCAGCATCTCTATCATTTTGGCCATGCGGTCCTGACGGGTTTTTTCCTGTTTGGCGGTGAGGATCCACAATACATATTCCTTTTTATGGCTATAGGCCAGCTGCTGAAACCAGTTTAGTATATCCGGATGTTGCTCCAGCGATGCCTTGATATCATCGGGCAGGGTTACGGTTTTATTGTCCACATCAATATAAGCGCTATATTCGTTATTCCGTACCGCATCATTTCGGCCCGCCGAAACTTTTACTTTGTCAAACGGACGAAAACGCAGGGCCGTCCACACCTCGTTAACCGCTGCCGAAGCCACCGGACGGATGCCATATTGGGCCGGAGCATCCCAGCTGCTCATCATCTCGAGGTCGGTTGTTATGCCCGAGTTCTTTTTTGGATAGATGATCCAGAATATGGTATCATCCTCCAGTAATGGAACGATCACTTTCAGTTCATCCGCCAGTTCTATACTGTTGGTTACAAACAGTTGTATACCGTTAAAGCTCCCCGTGGTATTATGTACTATCTCTACATCATCGGGCAGGGGTTCCAGGCTTTCCAGATAATTGGCCGGTGCATTATGTAGCAACCAACGGGTATTGGGTTTCATCTGTAGCTTTTTGGCAAGGACGTTCATTGGTATAATTTTATAGTTGATGGTTCATAGAGCATAGCTAATTTAATAACAATTTATGCTAAAATGGAATGCAGGGCGTAAACGACTCACCCGACCGTCGCTGCGCTTGGTCACCCTCTCTTCAGCTTTGCTGGAAAGAGGGAGTTCTTTTCTCCATGCGTCATTGCGAGGAGGAACGACGTGGCAATCCCCTACTTACAGAGCGCCTCTGCTAATTGGGGATTATTAATGTTATTAATTGTTTTTTTTAAGGCATTAATGAGCTCTCGCTGGTCGGTTGTCCACGCTGCGCTCGCAATGACGCCGTTTTTTTATCTCCCCGAAGGCGAAGAGAGGGGCGTTAAGCGCAGCGCAGACGGGGTGAGTCGATTCCTGTATTTGATAACAAATGTTATCGTCTGGCGCCATCAGCCGCTCTACTTTTGTGTAAATAATAAATAAAATGAAAGCAGCAGTAATGTATCAAAAAGGAGGTTTACCTCAATATACAGATTTTCCGGAGCCGATAGCTCAACATGATGATGAAGTACTGGTAGCCGTAAAGGCGGTAGCCATTAAACATTTGGATAAAAGCAGGGCCAGCGGCAAACACTATTCGAGCGATGCGCCAAAAGAAAACGGGAAGGTGATCGGTGGCGACGGTGTTTGTCTGTTAGATGATGGAACGCGCGTATACGGCATGGGTATAAGCGGCATGTTGGCCGAGAGAGCGATCATTGACAAAGACCGTATCGTAAAAATCCCGGATGGATTGAACGATGTTACAGCGGCTGCCCTGCCAAATGCGGTGATCGGCGCAGCTATGGGGCTTAAATTTAAGGCGGATATTCAGCCGGGTGATGTGGTGCTGATTAACGGGGCCACCGGTTTTACCGGGCGCGTAGCAGTGCAGATAGCTAAACATTACGGTGCCAAAAAGGTGGTCGTGACCGGCAGGAACCAGGCTTCGCTGGAGGACCTGTTATCGCTTGGTGCCGACGAAATAGTTTCGGTATTGCAGGATGATGAAAGTTTTAAAGCGCAACTGGTCGCTATTCACACATCGACGCCTATTGATGTGATCATCGATTACCTGTGGGGGCATACCGCCGAAATGATACTGGCCTGTATAAAAGGTAATGGCTCATTTACCAACCGGATGAGATATGTATCCATAGGGGCCATGACTGGAGACCTGATCCAACTATCAGCTGCAAACCTTCGCAGCGTCGATCTGCAATTGACAGGCTCGGGTCTGGGCGCCTGGTCAAAACCACAGGTTGGTCAGCTTTTTAGCCAGATCTTGCCCGAGATGTTTGCGCTTGCCGCTGCCGGTAAGCTCAAGGTTGAAACCATCGCCGTAAAACTGGAGAACATAGCAGAACTTTGGGATTTGGAAGTGGATAGCGGGAAGCGTTTGGTGGTGACTATTTAAGTGACTGATTTTGCTAAAAAACTTCGTAAGTCTTTAAAGCCTCGTGCCTGTCACCCTGAGCCTGTCGAAGGACGTGCGTAGAGGCCTGCCCACCATGATTCTACGAGCTCAGCATGACAGCCTTTGTCTAAAGGGTTGGGGCTTTTACCACTATGTCATTGCGAGGAGGAACGACGAAGCAATCTCCTCGCGTTCTCATGGATAAGAATAGCTACGAGATTGCCACGCTACGCTCGCAATGACATGGATTTAGTTAAATGCATTTACCTTACATCGCCATTTTAGCAAAGAAATCCCAAAGTACTATCCCTGCCGATACCACGATGTTAAAAGAATGCTTGGTTCCGAATTGGGGTATTTCGATGCAGGCATCGATGTTTTGCATTACCTCATCACTTACGCCATTTACTTCGTTACCGAAAATGAGGGCGTATTTTTCATTATCGAGCGGGGTAAACTCGTTGAGCATGGTGCTGTTTTCGGCTTGTTCTACAGCTATAATGCGGTAACCATCCCTGCGTAACTGCTCTACAGCCTGCAGCGGGGTTTCGTAATAGGTCCAGTTAACGGATTGCGTAGCGCCAAGAGCAGTCTTTTCAATTTCGCGATGCGGGGGCTGGGCGGTAATTCCGCAAAGACAGATCTGCTCCACCGCGAAGCCATCCGAAGTACGAAAAATAGAGCCAATGTTGTGCATGCTGCGCACATTATCCAGTACAACGGCTACAGGCAGTTTATCTTGTACTTTAAATTCATCAACCGAAGCCCGGTTCAGCTCATCTAATTTTAGTTTGCGCATAGTAAGTTCATTGGTTCATTGGTTCAGTAGTTCATTAGTTTATCAATATCCTGATAAGCATTCGAATAAGTACCAATAAAGAGGGCAATCCCGTTAATCGACAAAAATAAGAATAATACCCAGTGTAAATGCCATTTGATAAGTACCAATGAACTACTGAACCAGTGAACTATTGAACCAACAGATTCAGCAATCCTACGCCATTACCGATTAGCGAGCTGTAAACGGATGGGGCATAGCCAATTTTTTTGGTGTAGTATTCGGTTATTTCGGCACTGTAGTTATCAAAAGCATCGGCTTTAACCAACGTTATGGCGCAGCCGCCAAAACCCGCGCCGGTCATGCGGGCACCTGCTACGTTGGGGTTGGTTTTGCTGTATTCGACCACAGCATCCAGTTCGGCGCCGCTTACTTCGTATAAATCGCGCAGTGAATCGTGTGAAGCATACATTAACCGGCCAAATTCCTGTAAATTATTAGCGGCCAGGGCAGCTGCGGCCAGTTTAACACGGTCATTCTCTTCAATCACGTGTTTGGCGCGGTTCAACACTACCGGGTTAGTGATCAGGTGCTGGTATTTTTGGAATGTTTCAGCATCAATATCGCACAGGTAATTGATATCCAGTTCCTGTTGCAGTGCTTTCAGCGCTTGCTGACATTCCTGTACACGTTCGTTATATTTTGATTCGGCCAGTTTGCGGGGTTTGTTGGTATTGATGATGGCCAGTACATGATCGCCCAAGTTACTGTCAACCGCCTGATAATCCAGGGTGTCGCAGTTCAGCATCAAGGCCTTATTCTTTTCGCCAAAGGCAACGGCAAACTGATCCATAATGCCGCTGTTTACACCGATAAAATTATTCTCGACAGATTTCGACAGTTTTACCAGGTCGAGCTTGCTGTAACCACAGTTAAACAGATCATTCAAGGCATAGGCCGTAACCACTTCGATAGAGGCAGATGACGACAAACCCGAACCGATAGGGATATCACCATAAAAAAGCATATCCAGGCCTTTTAGCTGATGGCCATCCTTACCGAAATGATCTATAACACCAATAGGGAAGTAGTACCATTCGTCGCCCGTTTTTTCATAGCGTTGCTGAACGGGGATGTCATCCTGATCGGTAAAGTTTAAACTCCTGAAACGAAAAACGCCATCTTCATTGGGCGATATTAACAGGTAAGTGCCAAAAGTAATGGCGCATGGCATCACCAGGCCGCCGTTGTAGTCAATATGTTCGCCTATAAGATTTACGCGACCAGGAGAAAAATAGGTGGCGTCGGCCTCTTTATTATAAATTTTAGCAAATTCCTGCTGCAAAGTATTCTTCATTATTTCAGGTTAGTTATTTGGAATAACAAATATTGTAAAAATTGTCAAATATACATTTATAAAATAAATTTAAAATAGAAATTTTTAATTTTTTCGGGGCGAAAATCTGATCAGACGGGAACTTTAAATGTATAGGTTTGCTGTATTCTTGGGCAAACAGAACGGATGGTTCCCTGTTGAATAATTATAGCAGAAACGTGTGCAAATAAAAAAATCACTAATTCACCAACTCAATAATTCACTAATTATGAAGCAATACCTGGTTACGGGATATGATTATACAGATGACGGCGCATTGCAACGCAGGATGGATGTGCGGCCTCATCATTTAGATGGTGCCAGAGTGCTAAAAGCAAACGGTAACTACATAGAAGGAGGAGCTATATTGAATGACGAAGGCAATATGATAGGCTCCGTAATGATCATGCAGTTTGAAACCGACGAAGCTTTGGAAGCCTGGAAACAGAACGAGCCCTACATTACTCAAAAAGTATGGGAATCGGTTGATGTGAAGCCGTTTAAGGTAGCGGTTGTTTGATAGTCGATTCAGCTACCGCTTGGTCTGTCAGGATATTAAACGGCGGCGGCCCAGGTATCCAATTGCCAGTAACCATCGGCATCCTTTTTATAAAAGGCGATGTAAGACTTTCCCTGCATGGTAAGGTTGAATGAGAATTCCTGAGCCGAGCGATCGTGCGGTATAAAATGGGGTAGCACGCTGTTGGCAGCCAGGGTAATGGCTTCGGTAAATTCATCGCGATTTTGTTGCTGCTGCTGAGTCTCCTGTTGCAGATGCATAGCATAATCACCATAGGTGGCAAATTCGTTTACATCACCTTTTATTTGCCTGGCAGCATTAAAAGCGGCTTCGGCGTATTGTTCTTTATAGGTCTCCATAGCTTTCAGCAGGTCGGGAGCCGATATTTCGGGTAAACCATCATTGCCGGTGGTATTAAAACTGTTTAGGATCTCTTCTTTACTCTTCATATAATTAATGGTGATACAAATTAAAAGGATGCCTGTATTTGATAGCATCCCTTTAATTTATCCCGTTTGCGGATGATTTATTTTGCGTCTTTTAACCCTTCCAGGATCAGTATATCGGCATCATCCAGTTTGATATCGGCTGCTTTCATGTTCTCTTCCAGGTGCTCTACGCTTGATGTACCCGGAATAAGCAGGATATTTGGCGAGTGGTGCAGTAACCAGCTTAAGGCAACCTGGTGTATGGTAACACCATATTTATGGGCCACCCCCTGCAATATCTGTTCACCTTTTACATTGCCGCCGCCCAGTGGGTACCAGGGTATAAAGGCGATGTTTTGCTCGCGGGTGTATTGTAGTTCGGCTTCCCATTTGCGGTTATCTACACTGTACATGTTTTGTACCGATACTACCTCAAAAAACTGCTGCGCCTGTTTGATCTCATCTACGCTAACTTCCGAAAGGCCAATGTGTTTGATCTTACCCTGCTGCTGTGCTTTTTGTAAAAACTCAAAGGTTTTTTCGGCAGGCACATTAGGGTCTATGCGGTGCAGTTGATACAGGTCGATACGCTCCTGTTTCAGGCGTTTTAAGCTGCCTTCCAGGGCTTCCTGCAAGTGAGCGGGGGATGAGTCGATATTCCACTGGTTAGGGCCTGTACGCAGGAAACCGCCTTTGGTACCAATGATGAGCCCGGCAGGGTAAGGTGCAAGCGCTTCGGCTATCAGCTCTTCTGAAATATTAGGGCCGTAACTGTCGGCGGTATCAATAAAGTTTACGCCCAGTTCTACAGCCCGTTTAAGTACACGGATGCACTCATCCTTATCTTTTGGCGGCCCCCAGATGCCCTGGCCGGTAATGCGCATGGCACCGTAGCCCAGGCGGTTTATGGTATAGTCGCCACCTAATGTGAACGTTTTTTCAAATGTGTTTGCCATAGTGTATTTGTTGTTATTAAAATCAACTCAAATATGCCTGCATTGTTTAAAAATATTATAACCCGATTGTAATAATGGATTTTGGGCAAGGATTTTTGAACAAGGAAATAAGGATAATAAATTAGCGCTATCTTTCGCCAAAAACAAACCATGACCGCGCAAAACTTAGCTAATCACAAACGTTCAGTTACAGGCTTCCATTATTTGCTGGGAGGCATGCTCATTGTAGGATTGATAGTTTCTATAGTGAATGTGGTGCTTCAATGGCAGACGACAGGTTTTTTGAGCGCCCTGCTCATTATGCTGCTTTTTGGCTGTAGTTTGTTAATGGGCTTGTTTGTACGTATGTTTCCGCTAAAGGCGCAGGACAGGGCCATACGCGCCGAAGAAGGCCTGCGTTATTTTATATTGACCCGCCAACCGCTGGACAATAGGCTTACCATAGCTCAGATAGCTGCCCTGCGTTTTGCACCCGATGATGAACTGGTTCCTTTAATAGAACGGGTGTTAGCCGAAAACCTATCGGCAACTGAAATTAAAAAAGCCATCAAAAACTGGCGCGCCGACCATCACCGGGTGTAGGTTATAAGTTAGCGTTTATGATTTAAATTTTAGCATTTCCCAGCCTACCTCCACCAACCTATAATGGTGCCCATCAGGGTTAACGATACCAGGCTGTAGCCGCCGTTTATAAATATCAGACGCCAGCTTTTTAGCTCAAACAGGCCTTGTATGGCAATAGCACTAAACGTCCATACACCGGCCAGGGAACCAGCTGTAGCGCCCCAGGATACATCGGTTTTGGCATCGGCCAGGAACATACCCAGGTTAACCGCCATGATGATAGAAAAGAAAAATGAAAAGCCAAAAATCCGACCTTTATTGGAGGTCTTTAATTCGTCGGGATTAAGCTTATTATCAGCCATCCAGGGATTGGCGAATAGCAGAGGGGAGTACCAGATACCGCCAACTAAAAAAGCCGACACGCCAGCCGCAACCACGGCCAGCCAGTTGATGTGTGAAAAATCCATAATGATAAGTTTATGTGTATCATAAAGTTACCGATTTTTGGAGCAAAGAGCAAGGATTTTTGGAGCAAGGATTATTGGAGCAAGGAACAAAGAAACGGAAAGCAGCCTGTCGATCTTTACTCCTTAAATCCTTGCTCTTTGTTCCAATAATCCTTGTTCCAAATCCCTATTTCACCTGAATGTGCATTACCTGCCTGCCCAGGTCGCCTTCGGCATCCAGGCCTTCGATAATTACACGGTATGATCCTCTGGCATCGCTGTTAAAAAAGCTGAATGAAGCTACGCCGTTCTTATCAGTGATCACTTTCGGGTTCCAGTAAATGGTATTGCGGAGATCGGCACCGAGCGAACTTTGTTTGGTAATATCATATTTAGGCATGTAAAACTCTTTGGCTTTACTATAACCCTGTACGGCAAAAGTTACCACATTTTGTTTAGGGATAAGCGCCTGTAGCTGGGCTAAGGTTATTTTCTCCTTTTTGATAACTTTTTTATTAATGATCAAAACGCCGTTTGTTTGATTCATGCGATTAATGCCGCTTACGCCATCTTTTAAAAAGATCTCTACGGATGCCACCTCGGCGCCTGTAATGGTCGATAAGAAATTCACATCCACCGGCATGCTGCCTATATATATCTGCACCGGTATTTTTTTACCGGCATTATAATCGCGGGTGATATAGAAGTTATTGTCTACATAAGTTAAGCCAAAAGCCATGGTGCTCAAGCAGTTGATCAGCAGGGGACAATCCTTCAGCTGATCGCCCGATATTTCATGGTCGGCCTGCCCGGGTAACCCGGCAAATGTGCCAAAGTCACTATGGCTTGGTTTTTTCTCGAACTTGGTTGATTTTACTACTACCTCTTTCAACACGCGGGAGTTTTGGTACTGCCTGCGGCTGTTATCCAGGTAAGGGCGCATCGCGCTGTCGATATTTACAATTTCGTCGGGCTGATTTGGGTTCTTGTTTAATTTCTGATACAATTCACCGTTTACACTGATCACCATGTTTTTGCCGTTCGGGTTGTTACGGGCGCTCAGGGTTATTTTAGAAGTATCCATGACCACCACATTACTGAACTTGAAATTACCCGACAGATCTGTTATTGTTTCGGCCGAAAAGTTACGGTCGGGTATCAGCAAACGGATACTGCCTTTACCTACCGGCAAGCCGGTAGTGGTTCTTAATATACCCGATACTTCAATTCCTTGTTCCGGAGCGATAAAGATAGGCGGGTTTTTATCTGCCAGGATATCCTCATACGAGAAACGGCGATACCCCTGCGTAAGCATCAGGATATCCAGATTATCCAGCTTTTCCTGGTCGGGTTTGTTGAAATAGTAATTAGGTTTTTCTATGTATCCTTTCAAATCAGATGTAAGCAGCAGATTGCTTAATATGGTCGATTCAGAATCTTCATTTGTAGGTATGCTCGTATCATCAAGCACCGCTACAGAAAAATTGCCTTCAACAGGAGCGGTACTATTTTTTGCAGATAAGGCTATTCGAACATTTTGCCGGGTGGTGTAAGATGGTTTATCGGGTTTTAAAGTCAGGTTTAACAAGTCGTTATGCTGTATAAAAGCAATACGCTCGCATAAAGCATAGCCCCCGGATGAGAACAGGGTGAATTGCACAATACCGGTTGGAAATTTACTTTTAGCGATATTGGCCGTATAGGCAGCGTTTTGTAAAACGGTTTGCGCAGCATAGTATATAACCCCGCCGCTTTGCGCTACCAAATAGAAGCTTTTGTTTTGTTTGCGCTGTAAAAACAGTTCGTTGGCTGATATTTTAACGGTAATATTATCAGCATCGGTATTAAATACCGACAAATTAATGCCCATTGCCTGTACCCGTGGAAGCTTATAAGTGCCTGTAGAACCATTGGGGAAAGTGACGTTGGCGGTATATACTTTTCCGCTTTCGGGGGTTATAACAAATACTCCCATACCCAGGTGAGCAGATGTGAAAGTTGCCATAACGGTACCCTGATCATCGGTAACAGTTCCTTTTACATCAGTTCCTAATCCTTTAGAATTGATGGCTTTAAAGGCGACCTTTGAGCGTATACCGTTAGTAAGTTGTCCGCTTTCGGGAAAAAACTGTACATCATAAGCGGTTACCGCGCCTTTTAACGAAAATGAATTGGTAACCGATTTACGTTCGCCCATATCAATAGCGGTTACCAGGGAACTGGATGTGATTGTAGCGGCCTCGTTTTCGGGTATGTCTACCAGTAAGTGGCCCTTATCGTCTGTACGGCCGCTGCCTTTGGTTATCGCGTCGCCGTTGCGCACCAGTTGCCAGCTTACTTTTCTGTTGGCATATGGCGTATTGGCAGGGTCCTTATACAAGATATCAGCATCAACTTTTACGGTACCTTTTTTTGTCGAACTTTTATAGCTCACAAAGGTATTTACCTGGTTGTCGATAGCATTACCTACGTTAATGGTATGGTCGTAAAAATAATCGGGATCAAAATTGCGCATCCAGTTGGTATAGGCCCTGATACGGTAAGGACCCTGTTTATAAGTATCGCCGGTAAGTGTAATATTACCATTAGCAAAACCATTTTTAACCGGTATACGCAGGTTGTCCATTACGGAGTCCTGGTTGTTGATCACATCAACATAAACAATACCACTTAAGCCCGATGGCTGGTGTTTTTCGACTGTTACGTAGGCCTTAAACCAAATGGTATCGCCAACGGCATAATAGGGCTTATCTAAATGCAGGTAAACTTTTTCAATGGGATAACTGCTTTGAAACTTAGCAGTTTTTTGAATAAGCGTATTTAAGGGAATACTATCCTGTTGCGCCGAAGCGGAAAAACCAAAGGAGAATAACAGGGAAATGACGAGTAAAAATTTTCTTGATATCATTAATATAATATAAAGCGGCTAACAGGGGCTAATATAAACATTTAGGGTTGCAGCGTGCCGAACGCACCTGTCATTTAACATTTTTTTACAATCACGCTAAACTTGGATGATGTTATGACTATCCGTTTTTGGGCTTGTGCAATAGGCAAAACTATAGCTTTTTCCAATATCAACGGAAAGTTATAATCAATATGTTGTACAGGGGCGCATCATAACATCATTGTTACTTATTGATGCCGTTTCGACTCACCCGGTCTACGCTACGCTGGACCACCCTCTCTACGGCTTTGCCGCAAAGAGGGTAAAGAAAAAAGAAAGAAAAACCCCTCTATGCGCGAAGCGTAGAGAGGGGTGACGAGCGCAGCGACGTCGAGGGTGAGTCGATGGTGCGATATTTTAAAAATTATACCCTACACCAAACTTTACCCCCGCGTTTTCAATACTGTTAGTTCGGCCATAGTTTTTAAAGCCAATCAGGCGATGTTCCAGTAAAAACGGGTTAATGAAAACAGTTACCGGGCCAAAATCATATTTACCGCCAACACCAATCTCGGCGCCGATGCCTTTTTGGTCATTTATTCCGGTATCATTATCGGCACCAAAATCAAAGTCGACCAGAAGACCTGCATTAACATACAGGTATTTTAAAAAAGTGTATTTTCCGTAAATTGGCACCGTGATCAGTTTAGCTCTGCCGGGACTCAGGATCTCGCCCCTGTCGGGCACAATAAAGCTTTGTATTAGTTTATTGCTGGAGTATTGCAGTCCGGTTTCCAGCGCAAAGGAACTGTTTAAATTGCGGGTGTAACCAAAGCCTGTAATCGTTCCGCTTTTTGACCTGTATCCATAATCGCCAATGTCGCCGTGGATGTTTACATGATTGCCTGCCACACCATAATATAAGGATATGCTGTTTTTTGACTGAGAATGCGCCTGTATGCTTATTAAAACAAGCGTTAAAAGGATAAGATTAATTTTCATTGGAATAAATTGTTTTTAAGTGGTAGTGAAGCTATCATGAGCTGGTTTACTCATTCCGATTTGCGAGCGGTAGCTCATGATGGTTTCATAAGATGTAGTATTGCAGGGTTTAACATTTTTATGATGCCTAAGATATTTAATTAGAGCGAATTTTGAATATTATATAATTGTTACTGGTATTATTTGTGCCGCCCAATTATATCAAAAATGGTAACTTTACTAATGTTAACAGGTTTGTTATGCAGATACCTCCATCGCCGCATCTTGCTCATATCATTAAGCACTATTTGATATTGGAAAACAATTGCACTAAGCAGGTCAACTATCGTTTGTTTTCTGATGGTAATCCGGGAATGGTTTTTTACTTCAAAACACCGTTAATACAACAAACAGCAGCTCAAATATCCATCCACCCCAACAGTTTCGTTTATGGACAGTTAACCCAGTACAAAGACCTGTTATCCACCGGGGAATTAAATATCCTGGTGGTTGTATTTCAATCATACGGCTTGCATGCCTTGTCGGGTATTGCTGCTGTTGACTTAAATGACGGCCTGATCAAACTAAACGAGCTTTTTAAGCGTGAGGGAAGCGATCTGGAAGATCAGGTTTTGAATGAGACAGGTATCCGAAGCAAGATTGAACATATCGAAAGCTTTGTATCAAAAAAGCTGGCGAGTGTTCAGTGTCCAGACAAAATTATTACCGGTGCTTTAAAATTGATTGATAGCCATAAAGGAAATATATCCGTATCTCAATTGCTGAATATTTTACCCATAACCGAAAAGCAGCTTGAACGCCGGTTTAACCAGTATATAGGGATAGGCCCAAAGCGGTTCACAGCCATTATGAAGCTGCAGTATTTTTTAAAGAATTTACAGCGGCAATCGTCAGATACAAAAATTGCCGATGTAGCTTATGAGAACGGCTATTATGACCAGGCTCACCTTAATAACTATTTTAAAAAGAACATAGGCATAACCCCATCCGCCTATAAAGCAAACAACCTGCTGGCTATTAATTTTATGCAGGTTTAGCTTAATAATTGTCGGTTTTTTACAAGGCAACATTTATAACCAGCTATAGCTTTGGTGTATATTATTAAATACCAGGCATATGAAAAGTTTAAAAATAGCTACCGCCCAATTTGAAAACAAAAGTGGCGATAAAGCTTATAATTTATCGGTTATCAAACGGCTTTCGCAAAAGGCGACTCAACAAGGTGCCGATGTGATCGCCTTTCATGAGTGTTCTGTTACCGGCTATACCTTTGCCCGGCATCTGGATAAACAACAGATGCTTGATCTGGCCGAAGTAGTTCCGGGGGGCGAGAGCATCGAGGCACTTACCGCCTATGCCCGTGAATTTGATATTATTATACTGGCCGGGTTGTTTGAAAAAGATGAAGAGGATAACCTGTTTAAGCCCTATGTATGTGTTGATAAAAATGGCCTGGTTGCTAAACATCGCAAGCTGCATCCGTTCATCAACCCGCATTTGCAGCCGGGCGACAGTTATACCGTTTTTGAAATTTTGGGCTGGAAGTGCGGCATTCTTATCTGCTATGACAATAACGTTATTGAAAATGTAAGGGCAACCAAATTGCTGGGCGCCGATATTATTTTTATGCCGCACGTAACCATGTGTACGCCATCTACCCGTCCCGGTGCCGGTTTTGTTGATGCTGCACTTTGGAAAGTTAAAGCCGACAACGCCAAACAATTACGCGAAGAATTTGATAGCCTTAAAGGCAGGGCCTGGCTCATGAAATGGTTACCTGCCCGGGCTTATGACAATGCGGTATACACCATTTTCACTAACCCGATAGGTATGGACGATGATCAGCTTAAAAACGGTTGCTCCATGGTTATTGATCCTTATGGCGATGTGATAGCAGAGTGCAGATCGTTGGATAATGAATTTGTTATTGCCGATATCCATGCCGACAAACTAACCCTGGCTGGTGGCTACCGGTACATTAAAGCCCGAAGGCCC
Organism: Mucilaginibacter sp. RCC_168; assembly: GCF_041355315.1. Classification (NCBI taxonomy): domain Bacteria; kingdom Pseudomonadati; phylum Bacteroidota; class Sphingobacteriia; order Sphingobacteriales; family Sphingobacteriaceae; genus Mucilaginibacter; species Mucilaginibacter sp. RCC_168. Next base: position 281,272 of record NZ_JBFUPN010000002.1, on the reverse strand, counting down.
GAATTATACCGTGATATTATTGGAAAAGCCCACCAAAGCGAGCAAAAGGTGGTTTGGCTTTAAGGTTAAATATGGTTACTATTAAAACCTATCCTTAGTGTTCAGGTTAATTATAAAGAAATCAAAAAGAAATTGCCATGTTGGATACATATTACAGGATATGGGTTGATGCCATTACGGTAGAAAGATCCAAAAAAGGAGACCAGGGGAATTGGAAAGCATTTACCATTATTCCGATGTCGATTTTGCAGGGGATCAATTTATTGACCTTTATTTTTCTGATCAGGATAATTACGCATGGCGGCGTGCCGGTAGTTTTAAGTTTTAATATTTTCCGCGAACGGGCATTAAATACTTTTCTGGCCGGAGCGCTTACTTTTTTTGTGCCGTTTGTAATACTTAATTATTTACTGATCTTCTATAATCAACGCTATAACGATTTGATACGGATATACCGGGACAGTAACGGGAGGCTCTATCGTAAGTATTTTTTGATAACCATTGGTGTTATTGTGATTCCATTGGTACTCAGATTGGTTTTTTAGTTCAAATACTAATTTGGTTTTTGGTATAAAATATATTACAAATTGTTTTAAATGATGATTTTGTTAACTATACTTGTAAACAAAACAATCATAACCTAAAACAATATCTCATGAACCAGGAAATCAAACAACCTTATCCGCCAGCTTACGCCAATATTGATAAAGCCACCATCGAATCGGGTTTTACCATGGCCTCAGATACCTTAACCTGTAGCTTATTAAAAACACTGGCTGCTGCCAAGCCTGGGGGCAAATTTCTGGAACTGGGCACAGGAACAGGTTTGTCAACCTCCTGGATACTGGATGGGATGGATACTTCATCCATCCTTACTTCTATTGACAATGACGCCCGTTTTTTGGCCATAGCCGATCAGTTTTTGGGTGACGATAAACGGTTGGATCTGGTTTGTATGGATGGCGCTGACTGGTTCGAGCAAAATAAGCACTTAAAGTTCGATTATATTTTTGCCGATACCTGGCATGGCAAGTACCTGTTGCTTGACGAAGCCATAGCCATGCTTAAGCCCGGTGGTTTATATATTATTGATGATATGCTTCCACAGCCTAACTGGCCCGGTGGTCACCATGAAAAAGCCATCCAGTTGATGGAGGTACTGGAACAACGGACAGACCTGGTGCTCACCAAACAATGCTGGGCCACCGGTATAGCGATAGCGGCTAAAAAAGCAGTGTAATAGCACCAGAACTTTGTGGTTTTCATTCCTATATTTACCGCTCAGGTATATAAATTATGGCTATTGAAATTGAACGGAAGTTTTTGGTTGATCACGAACAGTGGCGGCTTCTTACCAAACCCGGGGGCAAGCATTATCGCCAGGGCTATATTTTAAGTGACGATATCAAAACTATCCGGGTGCGTGTTACTGATGAACTGGGGTATATAACTATCAAAGGGAAAACAAAAGGCATTAGCCGCCTGGAATATGAATATACCATCCCGGTTAACGAAGGAATAGAATTGCTAAACAATTTTGCCGCATCCGAACTCGAAAAGATCCGTTATTGTATAAATTACGAAGGTAAAGTTTGGGAGGTAGATGAATTTTTAGGTGATAACCAAGGCTTGCTGGTGGCGGAGATTGAACTGGAAAGCGAAACAGAAACGTTTAAGTTACCCCCATGGGTCACTGTTGAGGTTACCGGCGACAAAAAGTATTACAATTCGGCTTTATCGGTAAATCCGTTTAACAGGTGGAATGCGTAACTGATACAACAAAACCTAAGCGCTTTGAGGCAAGGCTAATAAATAATCCGGCTTTGACTCGTCATAAACGGTTTTAACATATTTATTACCATCCGGACAAAGAGCGGGTATCAGCGTGGTTTTATTACCATACTCATCAATGATGTAGGCTTCTCCTGCAGCATCCTTTATCCAATCATAAAGTTTAGCTCTTTCGGTAACCCCTTTTACATTGATGCGTTCATTTACCCATTCTAATGAATCAATAGCTACATAAGGGTTTTTGTGCAATTTGGCATCAGTTTTTATGCAAAGAATACGTACAGACATCGGCTCATTCGTTTTTTAATTAACAGGTGTTACAAAGCTAAAACAAATAGGAGTGAAGGAAAATAGGTGTTTTCACCCATTTTTTTTGCGTAAAACTACCCAAACAGTATAAAAATGATACAGTTAGCTGGTATTCCGGTAAAAATAATAAGAAGACTATCTGATAATAATACTGACCGGGATCTGGTCAAACCAGAGAAATGAGGGCGGGAAAGAACAAGGGTAAAATAAAACCCCTGGTACCAATTGATAACAGAGGTTTTATCGTGCTATTTACCAGCCAGTGCCTTTTTTGGCGTTACCGTTTTTGATATGCTCTTCGGCAGTTGTTTTGCCCATGATAGCAGCCATTTTGTTGCCTGCGCTATCTTTTCCTGTTGCAATATACCTTCCTGATTTTACGTCGATAACAGGATCGATCATAGGTACATTTTTAGTTTTGGTTTTTACTGAATACGCGGTAATACCGCTTCCTTTTTCTGTTGCCATGATAAGTTCTTTTGTTTTTAATAATTGTTAACCCCATTTAATCCGAATTGTTTCGGCATTAGCTATAATTGGTTTTTATGCTGTAAACATGCATTAAAAATTTTTAATTCAAAATACCTGAAGTGAATATTTTGTTAACACATTTAATTTTTTGTTAATAACGTGTAAACAATAGTATCCCTAAATGCCCCATTATAAAAGCAATTCTCCTTAAAATAGGCTTCCTGTGTAAAGTTATTTTTTTGAAGCAATTTTATCGAGGCCGCATTACCAGGGCTCACGTTAGCCTGGATGGAATGCAGGTTCATCGGCCCAAAACCATAATTAATAATGGTTTCTACGGCTTCCTGCATAATACCCATGCCCTGATAGACCGGATTTAACAGATAACCTATCTCGGCCCGGTAATTCTCTTTTTCTATCCTCCAAAAACCTATACTGCCAATAAACTCCTGCTCGTTTTTAAGCGTAATGCACCAGGTAATGCCATTATTACCGCTTAATAAATCGTTAATAACTTTTATCAGATCTATAGCGTCATCAAGTGTTTTTGCGAGCGGCCGACCTATATATTGCATAATAACCGGGTCTTTTCGCAACTCAAAAAGCCTGGGGGCATCGGCAAAAGTAAAGCGCCGCAATATCAAACGTTCGGTTGTTAGTATCGGGAAAGGATCAAAATTGAGATTGAGCATGATAGAGAATCAAGAGTTAAGAATCAGGAATCAAGATAAGACAAAAGCCGCAGTTCTGCATAATGAAGGAAACAGAAACCGGGCGCCACGAACCATGAACCTACTAATTGGCTGATAATATGGGCCGTTGTTTAGTCATCAGGCTGCTGTTAAACTTCAGGATCAGTTTAAACAGGTCGGCATACTCAGTTAAAGGCAATGTTTTACTGATATCAAAAACATCGTGATAGGCTTTAATGCCGCCCAGTGTGTATATGAAAAAAGCGGGAATTCCCTTTTCTGTAAAATAATAGTGATCGCTGTTGGCGGCTTTCCCGCGCGGATTTACCTTTACCAGGTAATTACCCAGGCTGTTAATTTGCTTTAAGGCGGCAAATTCATTGGGGTAAACGGTGGCATTTACCACCGTTATGCCTTCGATACCGGTGCCGTCAAGATCTAAATTGATCAAAAAGCGAATGTTTTTTAACGGTATCAAAGGATTATCGGTAAAATATTTAGAACCCAATAACCCGGCTTCTTCGCCCGAAAAGCAAATGAAGGCCATGCTGTAGCGCTGCGGATAGGCGCCATAGTATCTGGCTAAACTTAATAATTGAGTAACGCCGCTGGCATTGTCATTAGCCCCAGGGAAGTAGGTATTGCTACCCATGCCGCCCAAATGATCATAATGAGCGGTAATAACCAATACCGAATCGGGCTTTGAAGTACCTTTAACCATACCGCAAATGTTTGCTGTTTTAAAATCGGGGATCAGTTGGTTTTCCATATCGATCTGGATAGTGGACGGCGTTTGTTTTACCGATTTTTTATCCATTTGTATCAGGGTATAATCAAGGGCCTTACCCTCAACAGACCAGGTAAGCTTATCTTCGAGCGATAAAACCACGCGATTTTCCTTATCAACAAAGTGTGTACTGTCAACCTGTTCCAGCTTGCCTGTACCAGTTACGCCTTTACTGTCGGGACTTACAATGTAATCTATACCCGGCTTAAGCTCGGCGCCATTGATCACCACTTTCATTTTACCCGGAAAGGTATTAACCGGGTAGCTAAACTCCTGTTGATAATTTTTGCCATCCATGGGCTTTACACCATACAACTTGAATTGCGCGGCCAAAAAAACGGCTGCACGATGTACGCCGTCTTTGGTATAACCACGCCCCCAAAAGTAAGGCGAAGTTAAAGTATCGACCATTTTACGGGCGAACAGGCTGTCCTGGGCAAGTGTGCAGTTGGCGGTTAGCAATAACAGAAGTATAAGTTTATATTTCATCTGTACCTATTCTGATCATATTTATTATGCATTGAATACTGTTTTAAGTATAATGACTATTATTCTTGAACGGCAGGATATTCATTAGTTCAGGAACAACACACCCCTCCACCTCTCTCCAAAGAGCAATAGCCCATGAAGAGACAGAAAGCGAAAATTAAGCATCTATCGACTCACCCCGACGTCGCTGCGCTCGTCACCCCTCTCTCCGCTGCGCGCATAGAGGGGATTTTTAATTCTTTTTTTCTTTACCCTCTTTGCGGCAAAGCCGCAGAGAGGGTGGTCCAGCGAAGCGTAGACCGGGTGAGTCGGCTATGCGACTTGTTTTAACCTTGTAAGTTTAAACTCCGCCTTTTCATCGGCTATTACTCTTTCAAGAGGGGATAGCACATGCCCTTTCTTAAAAATCGCACTTTAAATAAATCACATCCATTCATCAGGATAATTACTTTCATCATTTATAGCCGCTTATATAAAACTATCGGCTTCGCGGTATGCTTTGATCAGGGCAAGCTCACCTTCTTTACCAGGGCCTGCTGTACCGTGTTCCATCCCCAGTACGCCTTTATATCCTTTATCATAAATGTGTTTGAATATGTTTTTGTAGTTAACCTCGCCCGTGCCGGGTTCTTTACGACCGGGATTGTCACCAATCTGATAGTAGCCTATCTCGTCATAAACCCAATCAAGGGTTGGGATGATATTGCCCTGATTACGCTGTACATGGTACATATCATACAAAATTTTGCAGGAAGGGCTGCCCACGGCTTTGCAAATGGCATAAGCCTGATCGGGGGTGCGTAAAAACAGGTCAGGGTTGTCACTTAATGGTTCCAGCACCATCACCAGGCCATGGGGCTCAATAATAGCTGTGCCTTTTTTAATGGCTTCAATTACATTGCCGGTTTGTATACCGATGGGCAGGTTGCGCACAAAATCGCCGGGAACCACGGTAACCAGTTTGCCATTGATCCGTTTGGCTACTTCAACAGCTTCCTTGCAACTGGCTATGAACTTATCCAGGTGCTCGGCTTTACCCGATGCCAACAGATTGGTATCATTACCTAAGCCTGGCTGTACAAAAACACCCATAGCCATACCCAATTTGGCCAGCGTATCACCAATTTTTTTCTGCTGATCAACCGGTCGGCGGGCCATCCCATTATCTTCAATACTACGAAAGCCCTGGTCATAAGCAAACTTGATCTGATCAATAAAATCGTCGCCGGCATGATTTTTAAACATGCCATCATGAATGCCGTAGTTTAAATGAAAAGGCTTGCCGGTATCGGGAGCGATAGCCTCGGCTGCTGCGGAATCCGCTTTTAAAAGCCCTGTTGTAAGTAATGATGCACCTGCCAATACAGAGTTTTGCACAAAGTTTCTGCGTTTCATAATAGGTAATTGGGATTTGAGGCAGCAATATAAAAAAAAGTTGTGAGTTTGGCTTTGGAGATCCCATAGCCGGGGGCTTCTTCAAACCATCGGGTCGGTACATTCGTGGTTTTTGCTAAAAAAGCGTATATTTGTACCACAAACGGAAAATTACCGCTATTCCCATATAGCCACCGCTAATTAATCCTTGTTGACCAGGGTTCATTTTTATCCCCGCTGATACCGTTGCTGCCCGGAAATTAAATTGATGATCCTCTTCTTCATGTATGTTCAGTTCAGAACTTTTTGTTCAGTTGAAAGGGTTTTACAGGTTTTAATTGGGAGTAGCGCATTGTTTAACTAAATTTTAATAAATATGGCTAAATCGCAAGCAACCTTCATGAAAAAACAGCTCGAAAAGAACAGGCAAAAAAAGAAAGAAGAAAAAGAACTGCGTAAACAGGAGCGCCAGCAAAACAGTGGTGGCAGCGACCTGGAAAGCATGATGGCTTATGTTAATGAATTTGGTGAGATCGTATCAACCCCTCCCGAAAAGAAAGCATAAAATCAGTATTACAATGTGTGCAGTGTAACAAATGTTGTTTACACTGCATAATAATTGTAATACATTTCTATTATCCCTCTAATTGCACAATCGCGGTAGTCCATGTTTCTGTATATGGCATTGATTTGCAGTAACTCCTTATAAGTCAGGCTATAATTATCATATCCATATATTGAACTTTTTAACATTTAATTTGTCATAGCTTATATCGATATTTATAAATGGCTATAAAAATACAAATGTGCCTGCTTGTAGCAGGGATGATGGCTGCCTCCTGCTCTGGCACCCATAATAATACTGCCGATACTGTAAGTACTGGCGGTAAAAAAGATACGATAATGGCCAACGCGGCCGATGCACCTATGGTAAATATGCAATATTGCTTTTATCATACCGATGGTCAAAAGGCCCAGGATACAACCATTGTCAATATGCTCATCAACGGTGATAAGGTAAGCGGAAAAATGAGCTGGCTCCCGAAAGAGAAAGATGCACGTAAAGGAACTATTACAGGCAAGCTTAATGGCAATGCCATCAAAGCAGTGTGGACCTTTACGCAGGAAGGCTCAAAAGACACTATGAATGTAGAGTTTCAGTTAAGAGGGAATGCTCTTGCCCAAAAGCCCTATAGCTATGACGCTAAAACCGGCAGACAGCAAACCAATACAAGTGCCGATTACAGCCTGATTTACAATATGAAAAATTGTACTGATTAACCCAAATGATTATATTAGCTTAAAATAATAATGAAGAAAAGAGAAACCAGTATATTATACCTTTTATTAGGCTTGTACACGCTGATGATCAGTTGGCATTATAACCACTCGTTCATATTGCTGTTGATCCATTATTTGTTTTGGCCGGTTTACCTGATTTATGAATTATTGATCGGTCACCTGGCTAATGGTATGTGGAAAACCATCCCCCTTTCGTATTTTAATTAAATTAAACAGGTATTTTTGATATTGTTTTATATAAACCGGCTTATTGCCGGTTTTTTTTGTATTTATAATTTCTATAAAATATTGATTATCAAATAAATGATTTCGTTTTTTACGCAATTTGTCTGAGTAATTGCCGTAAGCTGCCGCGTTAAAGTACGTGTGCAAGTTTCAGTAAATATGCGTTTAAAACAGCGTACATACCCTTCGCTGCTTAGTATGACCGATGATCAACTTTGATTCACAGTTCAGCGCCCTGTTATCATCAAAAAAATTGAAAACGGTGCTTGCTGTGTAAAACAAATTATCATCAACAATTATCAATTATTTTTCCATGAAAAGATTAAAGTACTTAACAGTAATGTTAGCTGCATTGATGCTATGCCTCGCATCATGCAAAAAAGGCGATGATGGCGCAACGGGCCCTGCAGGGGCTAATGGCGCCGCTGGTGCCGCAGGCGCTCAGGGTCCGGTTGGGCCTGCTGGTCCAAAAGGAGCCAATGGTAAAGACGGAAGCGTTATTTACAGTGGTAACACCGTTCCCCCCACAGCTACAGGTGTAGTAGGCGATTTTTATCTTAATGTGACTACCGGCCTTTTATATGGCCCAAAAACGGCTGAGGGTTGGGGTACAGGGTTCTCCTTAAAAGGCCCTGCCGGCGCTACAGGAGCAACCGGCGCCACAGGTGCTACCGGAGCTACCGGAGCTACAGGTGCAACTGGCGCTACGGGTGCCACAGGTGCAGCCGGTGCAAATGGTAACACCACATTAAGCGGTTCCGGAGCTCCATCTGCCAGCCTGGGTCATGTAGGCGATTTTTACCTGGATAAAACCAGCTACTTCCTTTATGGTCCTAAAACAGTTACAGGGTGGGGACCTGCCGTTAATTTACAAGGTCCTGCCGGTCCGGCTGGCCCTGCTGGTCCAACAGGCCCTGCCGGTACCGCCAATGTGATCTACTCCGGCTGGAATTACGCTACCAATTTCAGGGATACCACGATTGATAACAGCGCCTTAAAAATAGCCGATCTGGCAGCACCATCATTAACCACCAGTATATTAAATGGCGGCAGCATGGTGATATATTTTACTTACGGTGGTGGCGTTTTGGCCTTGCCTTATACCAGCAATGCCGGCGGTAAAGATAATACGATGAGCTATTTACCGCGTTTAGGACACTTTATTATCACTCGTTTTACGGCTGATAATTCCGGTTCGATACCACTGTCGAGCGTGTTGCAATACCGCTATGTGATCATCCCAGGTGGCATCAGTGTAGCAGTGGCCAAGCACGTGAATATTAATGATTACGAGTCGGTACGCAAGTTTTATATGCTGGGCAACTGATCAATGCACGTAATACCCCAAAAACAATAACAGGAAAGGGAGCGGTTTACCGCTCCCTTTTTGTTAGCAGAACATATATCAGTTTACACTTTTTCAACCACAACGGCTGTTCCGTAGGCCAGTACTTCGGTAATGCCCTGCATTACTTCGTTGGCATCGTAACGCATATTGATAATGCCATTGGCGCCCAAAGCCTGCGCGTGTTGTACCAAAAGCTGAAAAGCCTCTTCGCGGGCATTTTCGCACAGCTCTACATAAATGGAAAGTCTGCCGCCAAAAAGCGATTGAAAGCCGCCGGCAATGTTGCCCAGGGCGCTGCGGCTGCGTACGGTAATACCACGAACAACGCCTAAATGTTTGGTAACGCGATAACCCTCTAAAGAGGTACTGGTAGTAATAAGTGAAGTGTCCATTGTTTTTGATTATTGGTATAGATGCTTAGGTTAACCATTTAATGGTTGGTATGTTTTATGGTTAGATAAAACAGGACGCCTATAATTACAAATAATGTCTTTTTTATTTTTACCTGATGTCTTTGCAGGTTTTAAGGAGGCTGCTTTTACCGGTAAGTGCACAGGTATGAGCTCTGTACCCCGGTTTTTACTTTGAATACCGTGTTGGCACCTACCTCAAACTTTTGCCCGGCGGTGAAGGACTGCCAGGTAGTTTCGCCCGGCAGCAAAGCATCCAGCCGGCCTTCAATAACGGTCATGGTTTCATGGCTCGATGTGCCAAATTCATATTCGCCTTTTTCAATAACACCAATAGTGCTGCGGCCTTGTTCGGTTGTATAAGCGAGTGATTTAACTGCGCCTTCAAAATATTCGTTAACGTTGATCATACTAAAAAAATTTGAGCCTAATATGCTTAATTAAAATCAATTGTTTTATAATTTGCAAACTTCAATTACATAACGCATCGGTACAGAATGTTAAAATATGTGAAAAAAGCAACTTCGGTTGTAATTATTACTTCGTAAAAAGCGTTATTTGCATAAAATTTATATATGAAGAAAACTCAACTTATACTGCTGTTACTTTTATCAGCTATATGTATTCAAAGCTGTAAAAAGGACGTAATTACTTCTGCCTCTACAACTTCCGATAAAATACTATCTGCCAATATTAACGGTACCGCCTGGAATCCGGATACCGTTAGCGCTGCCATAACCTATAATGCTGCTACCAAAACCAAGACTTTTTCTGTTGTTGGCATCGCTTTACAGAAACAAGTAAGCCTCAGCGTAGCCGTACCGAACAGTACAAATACCACCGGTTTTCCGTTTGCTACCTTTAAAGTTGATTCAACTAAGAATAATGTTAAAATGGTTTATTCTACCCAGGCATTAATAGGAGGGAGTTTTACACCGGCACCAGGTAAAGTTGAAGGATCGGTTATTACTACGGCTATTGATTCTGTTAAAAAAGTGATAACGGGTACTTATTCGTTCAGCGTTAGGCAACTCTCTACAGATATCAATGGTAATGAGTCTATCACTACACAACAAATACAATCTGGCTCATTCACCAATTTGCCTTATACTTTTGTGAGTAACTAAGAAGAGTTTTTTGTCTCATATTTAAGTTAAATCAAAAATATATTCCGGATCTTCAACAATTGGTTGATCGCATCTAAACATATTTAAAAAGCCCGCTGTGAACTTTCGCAGCGGGCTTTTTACTTTATTGATATGTGCCGAAACCAAATTATTGACCAGGACGCGTTGGCGTTGGTGATGAAGGGCTTGGGCTTGGTGACGGACTTGGTGTATTAGGTGTTGGACTTGGATTTGGGCTTGGGTTAGGATTTGGAGTAGGCGTTGGTGTAGGGCTTGGATTAGGGTTAGGCGTTGGTGTAGGGGTTGGCATAGGTGTAGGACTTGGATTGGTTGGATCCGTAGGGGTTGGTGTTGGATTTGGTGCCGGAGTTGGAGCTTTTGGCTCTTTTTTCTTTTTCTTTTTATCCGGAACGGTATCTGTAACCATATTGATTGCCTTTATACTCAATCCCTTAGCTTTTTGCAGGTTATCAGCCTTGTGATTACCAGCAAGTACCACAGAAGCCGCAAATGTAAGCGCGATGGCTACTGCTGTTATTCTTGAATTCTTCATAATTAATTTCTTTAAATGTTTTAAAAATTAACTAATATGATAACATAGGCCATTGGAAATGGTTTTGATAAATTGAAAATTTTGAATTCATCGTACTGGCCATAAGGTTATTATAGTTTAATAGCTGCTGTGATATATCGTCTTACAAGGGCATTACCTTTTAATCCAAACAAATATTTGATATAAGTATTAGTTTGATATGGCATCGTCAAAGAAATCTATTTACAGTGCGCTCGCCGCCAATTTGTTGATAGCGGTTACCAAGTTTGCAGCAGGTGCAATAAGTAACAGCGCTGCTATGGTTTCCGAAGGAGTGCATTCAGTTGTTGATACAACAAACCAATTGCTGCTTTTGCTGGGCCTGCACCAGAGTAAAAAGAAACCCGATGCAAGGCACCCATTTGGCTATGGAAAAGAACTGTATTTTTATTCGTTCATTGTATCTATACTTATTTTTGGCCTGGGCGGCGGTGTTTCTATTTATCAGGGTATTAACCACATCATTAGTCCCGATGTGCCGGGCAACCCAACCTGGAGTTATGTTGTACTCTGTTCTTCTGTTTTGTTTGAAGGTACTTCGTTCATCATATCGGCAAAGGAGTTTAACAAATTGCGTGGCGATCAAACCTGGTGGCAGGCCATTACCAACAGTAAAGACCCATCTACCTTCCTGGTGCTTTTTGAAGACGGTGCCGCGGTTATCGGACTATTTATGGTGATGATCTGTTTATTCATAGGTCACCGTTATCACCTCGATTACCTGGATGGCGTAGCCTCTTTATTGGTAGGTCTGCTGCTTGTTGGGGTATCTGTTATACTGGCGCGGGAAAGCCGTAGTTTGCTCATGGGCGAGGGGATAAGCCAGCAAACCAAAGCCCGCATCGCTGAAATTGTAGAGCATGACGCGGATGTGTTAAAACTGATTCACATCCTGTCAACCTATCAATCGCCAAGCGAGATATTGCTCATGCTCATCATCGCGTTTAAACCCGGTCTGGATACAGGGCAGCTCAATGAAGCTATTTCGCGGATCCGTAACCGGGTAAAGGACGAGTATGGCCTCATCCATTTTGTGATCATTCAGCCCGATATTTACCTGGATAAAATAAGTCCTGATGTGCAAACGTATATTTAAACCGATGCGGAAATAAACGATAGGATTCTCGTGAAATAGCTGTATAATGCAGTAATAAACCAGTCGAAAAAATGAACAATTACGCACCTGTACAGCAAAGCCCCGCCGCCGCTGTTAGAACCATGAAAATTATACACGGCGCCTTACTTGCAGGGCAGGTATTGTTTGCCGGTGTTGCCATTGCCACGGGTACCAAAACCTTATATTTTAATGGCAGAGACACCAAAGATGTTTTTTTCTTTGTAGGTCCGGCCCTGGCCTTCGGCTGCATTATCGCGGGCTTTTTTTTATTTAAAAAACTAATCGATCGCCTGTCTCAAAAAACTGATCTGCAAAGTAAAGTGACCGGTTACCAGGCTGCATTTATCACAAGAGCAGCCTTGCTGGAAGGGCCTTCACTTTTTAATATCGTTGCTTTTATGTTAAGCGGTAATTTGTTTTACCTGTTCATATCGGTTCTGCTGATGCTTATTCTTTTCCGGAGCAGGCCCACTGCTAACCGGATAGCAGAGGATCTGCAACTGGGCTATGATGACAAAGCGGAATTGGGGGCGGTTTAAATTCGATAAAGCATGCTGAAAACCCACCTTTTGTGCCAATTTCGCTCAGTCAAATGATAAGTTCGCGAAGTTTTAAACTGTAAACGATCTGTACTTTTATAAACCAATTTATAAATGTGATTGATTGTTAAACAAATATTCCCTCCATAAAATGATGAAACGTATCCTGCTTTCTTTGTTATTGCTCGCCACCGTAGGTGCCGTTAAAGCTCAGCCAGCATCAACTAATAGCGAAAAAGTTAAATGGTTTACCGATGCCCGTTTCGGTATGTTTATTCATTGGGGATTGTACAGTGCCGCCGAAGGGATCTGGGAAGGCGAACGCCTCAGAAATGGAAATAACTATGCCGAATGGATCCGCTATCGCAACCGCATACCCCAAGCAGAGTATGTTCAATTAGCCAAACGGTTTGATTGGAATAAGATCGACCCTGAGCAATGGGTAGTACTGGCCAAAAAAGCAGGAATGAAATATATCCTCATCACCGCCAAACATCATGATGGGATAGCTATCTGGAGCTCCAAAGTAAGTGATAACAATTTAAGCAAACTCAGCGGCACCAATCGCGACGTATTGAAGGAGTTAGCTGCCGCCTGTAAAAAACACGGTATGAAACTGGGTTTTTACTATTCGCATTGGTTGGACTGGGAGCATCCGGATGGCTGGGATCATAACCAGGAAATAACAGGCCGTATTACCGATGAGCAATACAATAAATACTGGCAGGGAAAGGTTCTGCCGCAACTGCGCGAACTGTTAACCAATTATGGCGATGTTGCCATGATCTGGTTTGATATGTGGGTTGATTATAAAACAACCATTGTAAAAAAAGAGCAGCTGGAGCAGGTTATTAAATTGATACACGAGCTGCAACCGGCTTGTTTAATCAATTCCAGGTTGGGCCTGCCCGCAAATACTCCGGGTATTGATTTTGAAACTATGGGCGATAATCAGTTAGGCGCAGCTTATACCAGTCATCCTTGGGAAACATCAGGCACAATAGCCAACTCGTGGGGATACAACGCGCTGGAGAATGAGTATAAATCAACCAGTCAGTTACTACAATCGTTAATTGGTAATGTTAGCCTCAACGGCGGATTTACTTTAAACATTGGTCCCCGGGCAGATGGTGCCGTACCCTACGAGGATCAAACCAGGCTGAACGACATAGGTGCCTGGCTATCCAAAAACGGGGAATCTGTATACGGGTGCACCGGTCTTCAATTACGACCAGATCAGCATGATTGGGGAAGGATAACCACCAGGAAACTGGATAACAAGCAGATGGTTTACCTGCAAGTGTATAACTGGCCGTTGGATAAGCTGTTACGTTTAACCGGCATCCTGTCGAAACCCGAAAAAGCGGAGCTGATCACCGACGCAGGCAGGGTTGCCCTAAACTTTACACAAACAGGCCCGTATACCCATATTCAATTGCCAGATGCTGCGGGCGATCATTTTGTATCTGTAATTGCGCTGCAATATGCAGAACCAGTAATGCTTGACGAAAAGGCGGTAGCAGAATCTACATTTGGCGGGTTGGCCCTAACCGGCAATAATGCTTCGGAAAAGACAGCAGCCTATAAAAAAGTACCGTTTGATGGCTTACGTCCTTCACACATGATCATCAACAGTGATGGTTTATTGACCTGGCAGGTTTATGTACCGGCTGCAGGAGCTTATAACGCGGATATATCATACCACAATAATTCAAAAAGCGCCACGCTCATAAAAATTACAGCCGGTGATCAAAACCTGTCTGTATCGTTAAAACCAACGGGTAAGATGGTTGTAGAGCCCCATGACAGTTATACCGATGAATTTGTAAACGATAGGGTAGGTGCGTTCAATTTCCCTAAAGAAGGCTTTTACAAGGTCACTTTAAAGGCTGATGCAAAAGAGCAGGCAGAATTATTACTGAACAGGATCTGGCTAAGTAAAAAGTAAAAACACTAAAGGTTTTTTGGCAAGCCAAAAGAGTGAGCCAAAAAAACGGCGGATTGTGCTATTCCCCTCTTGAGAGGGTAATCGCCATGAAAAGGCGGAGTTTAAACCGACAAGGCTAAAACCAAGCCGCAGAGCAGACTCACCCGGTCCACGCTACGCTGGACCACCCTCTCTGCGGCTTTGCCGCAAAGAGGGTAAAGAAAAAAAGAATTAAAAATCCCCTCTATGCGCGAAGCGGAGAGAGGGGTGACGAGCGCAGCGACGTCGGGGGTGAGTCGATAGGTGCCTAATTTTTACCTTATGCCTTTTCATGGGCTATTCCCCTTTCAAGAGAGTAATAGCCTATGGTTAGGCATAACGGACAAATAACATTAAAAAAGGGGCTGTCACCCTGAGCACCGTCGAAGGGTCGAGCGCAGAGGCCTGCCCGCCATGCCTCGACAGGCTATCCATGACACCCTTTTTTGAACAAATGTTTAATCATAGGTTATTTTTCCTTTCCGGCCTATATGATTGCCAATCTAATGTCATTAAATTGGCGTTAGTTTAATATTAAGTAATTGTTATTCTGATTTTTTTTATTTTCCGCCTTTTAATAATCCCGGTACCGACATGGTTTGAAATAACCCCGCCAAACCAATTCTGGGAAAACTAAAAGCAAGTTTTTTTCATGGAAAGTAAATTAAGGTTGGCCGAATATAAAGTGCTTTTATACAGGCTTTTTTTAGGGTATTTGTTTTATTTTATAGCAAGGGTATTATTTTTTGCTTTTAATACCCACCTGTTTGCGGTTGATAGCTTTTGGGCGCTGCTTAAATTGTGTTACTACGGTATGGCCTTTGATACTACAGCGTTGCTTTATACCAATAGCTTATTTATTCTGCTTAGTGTTTTGCCGCTCACTATAAATACGCAGCCTAAGTTTCAAAAAGGCATGGCTATACTGTACTTTGTTACCAATTTGCTCGCCTACGCCACCAACTTTGTTGATATTATTTACTATCGCTTTAGCCAGGTACGCTCAACCAAGGCAACATTGGATGTATTGGCCGATGAAAACAACAAGAAATTGCTGTTTGCCCATTTTTCTGAAGCTTACTGGTACGTGATCCTTCTATTTATACTGTGTTCGTTTTGCTGGATATGGCTATATAAACAAGTGAAGGTAAAGCCAGCAAAAGTAACCGACAAAAAAGTGTATTTCTTATCATCTGTAGTATCATTCCTGCTCATCCTCGCGCTGGTTATCGGCGGTATCCGGGGCGATTTCGCGCACAGTACCCGGCCTATTAATATGGTTGATGCGTATAAACATGTCACCGTACCTAACCAGGGCGATATTGTACTCAATACCCCTTTCGCTATTTTCAGAACCTTACATAGCAATAACTTCAAACTACAGCACTGGACAGACGAGGCATACATCAGCACAAACATTAAGCCCATAAAACAGTACAGCTCCCAACCTGCCAGTAAACCCAATGTGGTGATCATTATACTGGAGAGCATGGCCCGCGAGTATTGGGGCAGTATGAACCGCGATGTAAGCATACCCGGCTTTAAATCATATACACCGTTCCTGGATTCCCTATCCAACAGCAGTCTGATATTTACCAATGCTTATGCTACAGGCCGGCAGTCTATCCATGCCATGTCGTCGGTATTGGCGGGTATACCATCGTTTCAGAATGCCTTTACCTCATCACCTTATGCCAAGCAAAAGATCCAGTCGGTGGTATCTATTTGCGATAGTATGGGATACCAAACCTCGTTTTTCCACGGGGCCGCAAACGGCTCTATGGGCTTTCAGGGTTTTGGCAGTATTTTGGGATATAAGCATTATTACGGTCGTACGGAATATAATAATGACAAAGATTTTGATGGCATCTGGGGTATTTGGGACGAGCATTTTTTTCAGTTCATGGGCCGTACGCTTACCCGGCAAAAACAACCTTTTATGGCTACATTGTTCACCCTATCGTCGCATGATCCTTATCAGCTGCCCGAAAAATATAAAGAAAGATTTAAGGGAGGTCCGCTGGCTATTGATAAATGCGTTCAGTATACAGATAATTCCTTGCGCATCTTTTTTAATTATGCCAAAACGCAGCCCTGGTTCCAAAACACCATTTTTGTGATCACTGCCGATCATACCAGCCAAACCTACTACCCAGAATATAGTAAACAGGTGAACCGCTTTGCAGTACCCATACTATTTTACAGCGCTAATAGCGCCTATAAGCTGAAAGGTGTTCGAACAGACCTGGCTTCGCAAATGGATATCTATCCAACGGTTGTCGATCTGATAGGTTATAACAAACCATTCAGGTCATGGGGTAGGAGTTTGATTAGTAACCTGCCAACCGAAACGCCGCGGATCATCAATTCCATAGGCAATATCTATCAGTTAATGGAGGGCAATTATACTTACCTGTTCGATGGGAAAAATATCACCGGCATATTCGCGGTTACCGATAAAGGTTTGGATAAAAATCTGGCTACCGGCCAGCTTAACCCCGAAATGCAAAAAGGAGAGAAGGACTGCAAAGCCTTTATCCAGGATTATGCCGATAGGATAGTAAACCGGAAACTGGCGGCGAACTAAGCATATCCGGTTAAACCTTAGCTGTTATCAGGGCGGCGCCTGCCGTATCAATCTGTACGTGGCAATCGTTTACCGAAATGTGGTGTTTAAATTTGCCAACCGATTCGATCCAATCCCGGGAAGTACAAACCGGCGCGTTAATAATCTGTACAGATTCAACCAATACTTCATCGCCATCGAGAATAAGGCGCCAGCACTGATCCTGACCATTGCTATCGGTATTGTAACGTATTTTAACCTGGCTGAATTGTTTGTTCATGTTGTTAGCGAAAGGGGTTCTGGATAGGAACGGCGGGTTGTATGGGCTTATTATGGCAAGTGAAAAAGCATCGGAAATGTTACAGATAGGTTTATGGTGGATAGTCGATGGTCCATGAATAGATTTGACAGAAGCCGCAAATAAAAAAGGCCAGTCAGTCTGAGCCTGTCGAAGACTTGTGCGCAGAGGCTGCCCACCATGACACAGCGCTGTTCGAAATCTTTGACTTCGAACGATTATGCCCGTAGTCTTTAAACTACTGGGGGAACGAAGTAATTAAGGTAGTTGCAAACTGCTTGCATAATTATCCGAAGTCTGAGACTTCGGACAGCTCGAGATCAGCAATTAAGCGAACCGGTTTTTTAACACCATCTTTTAACATCTTCAATTCTGCTACTATAATAAAGCTCACGATCACGAGGAAGCCCCAGGAACTTATTTTTTGATAGTTCACCATCGCCCAGCCCTGGTGTTGGTATGCATATTTCCAGGCGCCAAGCAGGGTAGCCAGGTTTTCGGCCAGCCAGATAAAAAAGCCGATAAACAGGAACGAAAGGATGGTGGGCATACGATACAGCTTGCCATTCAGATCAAATATGACTACCGATCGCCAGAAAAAGTAGAGGATCAGTAAACCGATGAGATAACGCACATCAAAGAAAAACTTATTAGTGAAAAAGTTCAGATAAATAAGTGCGCCTATGATGCGTGCGGTACGATGATGCGGCCAGTTGATGATCCGGAGCTTTAACCGCCGCCAGGCCTGGCACATATAGCTGGCCACGCTGGCATACATAAAACCACTGTATAAAGGCACACCAAAAACTTTGGTATAAGCAAATTCCGGATAGGCCCAGGAACCATAATGCACTTTGAACAACTCCATCCCGAGGCCCAGAAGATGGAATAAACAGATCACCAGTACCTCATCTTTGGTTTCGATTTTGGTGCAGTACATGATGATTTGTATGGATATACAGGATATCAGCATAAAATCATACCGGGGGATAATCACCTTAAATAAATGCGAAATGGCCAGCATCGTAAAAACCAATGCCGGGAACAGGCAGGATAAGGCTTCCTGCTTAACAAATGTAAAAAAGTGACCGGTTTTAAGTCTGGAGTCTGGAGTCCGAAGCCTTAAGTTAAGTTTAGGTTGAAAGTCCATGATGAGGATTGTTTTTCGGTGAGCTATTTAAAAAAACTGACTTAAGAATCCAGACTTACGATTTGTGACTTGTAGGCTACAGGCAGCAGCGCGTTACGTAAAAAAGCGTTGAGCCTTAACAGTTTTAAAAACTTGTATCCCCATAACACCGGTCGTAGCCAGGGTATAGTATTTAAGCGGAGGTGATTGCGTATTTCGGGTTGTACCACCAGTAATTGGGCCTGTTTTAATACCTGGTAACGCGCCGCACCCAAATGACGGCGATATTGATGATACAAGTCGACTGTTAATTCGCTTTTAACCAGGTTTTGCCGCAGATGTTCGCGGCGCATGTCCAGGTATTCCGAATAGGTTGCAGGTAACCCGGTAAGCTGCATGCGCGTACCTACCCGTTTAAATACGGCAAAGGTCTGGGCTTTCTCTAACAGGGTAAGCGGCCGCTCCAGCAGTTCATAGGAACTGATAGACAGATCGATGAGGAGGAACAATACATCACGATAGGCCCAGTCGGGTATTTGCGTGCCCCTGCTGGTTTCCACACTTCTATGAATGGCGGTGATCCTGTCGATGGCTTGCAGGGCCTCATCGCGTTCCGAAAAAATGATCTGCCGTGAATAGGCTACCGTTGAGAATAGCCGGCCCAGCGGATCGACCGGGAGCTTCCCGGTATAATACAGCCAATCCACCGCCTTGTTCAGGGAAAATTCGGCCGCTGCTCCCGCGAAAATAAACAGGATGGTATCGGCTTTGCCCCATATCTTTCGCACTATAGAGTGCTCATCTACAAAATATTCCATATTTATTTTTTTGGATTGCTTATTCTTTGTATACCCGCCACCGGACGTATTCTGCATTGTTCTATTATTATAATAAGAACGAAGCCACCTGTATAGCACAGTATATCCGTCCACGAAAAAGAACTGCCTAACAGCAGCTTGATGGTTTTTGAATTTTGCAGATCCAATAGCCTGGTTAAATGAAAATATTGCGAAATCTCAATAGCATATGCTACCAGCAATGCCAGCAAAGCTGCTTTAAGCGCGGGTATATTAAAGAAGCTTTTGATGAGGCAGTAAAGAAATAATACAGCCAGAAAATCGCCGCCATAAGGCCGGATGATATTATCGTGCACGTAACGGGCAATTAGCATCTCCAGCAAAAAAAGCAGCAGGGCAGGAGTAAAATATTGATATGATTTTATCATTTAAAAGTACTTTGTAATTTAAAGTAATGAATAAAAAATTATAATTCCAAACAGAAAAAGGACTGAGGACTTCCGGGCGAAATTATTTGCTGGATCTATGCCTTAATTTTTGAATATCTGAGTGAACGGCAGCCCGGTTTTCCTGATCAAAAAAGAAAAGTTGGACTGTTTTGTTAAGAGAAAATACAGTCCAAAAACCGACCGTTTGATATATATTGTTATTTGATTAATTAAAACTTTTTAAAGTTTTCAAAACCCTTCAGAAATTTGTTAAAAAGTGTTAAAATGGATGGTTTTGAATGAATTTTGAGCAGTTTTAGCTCCGTTTTGGCCCTGCTTTTTGATAAAAAAGTGTTAAAATAAAGCTTTAAAAAGTTTTTGGAGTAATAGATGAAAGTGGTTAAATATTAATGCTCCTGGTTTTTTGCGGTGGATCTTGTTTATCGTTAAAAGTAGTATAAAATATAGAGGAGGGTAAAACAATCTCGGGATACCGGTCATAAAAGTATGCCTTTTGCGACGGCAGCCTGAAGGCATCACAAATGGATAATACACTGTTTTTGATAAAATATTTTGGATCAGCAAACTGATAAGTAACACTTTCCGTATATGTGTTTGTAATCCAGTTAGTAAGAATAGAAAACATAAACTGTAACATTGACATTAATGTTTTTTTAATTTCAAATTTTTTTTTAATTTAGTATTACCATAAAACCTAAAATGAACGTTATTACATATAAATGCAGTAAAGCCTTGTGGCTTGTAGGTATTGTTATACCTTTTGCTATTGCGTTTATATGTGTTGTTGACATGAATGACCATAATTGGCCAGGTGTTTTACCGGTAGTCGCTATCCTGTGCGCTGTCGCTATTTATTATTGCAGGCAATGTTTTACCTACGATCTGCAAGATAAAGCTGCTCTGCAAATTGATCATGAGAAACTGATCTATCATATTGAAAATAAGGTTGTTTACTGGAATGATGTTACCGATATCAGCTGTGGGAAAATGCGTGGGCAGGGTATGTCGATCTTTTTTACTGTAAAGGGCGAGGGTATCCGGAACAGCTGTATTTGTGTATCTACAGATCTGATAGCGGGCAATGATAAGGAAATTTATAATGATATTATAGAACGCTACATAGCTGTTAAAATCAAAACTGTGCCCCCTTTTTCTGATCAGAAAACTTTGGCGGGGTAAGCTTATAATTCCAGGCAGATTACTAATGTATTTGAATTCTGTTTATCAGGAGTGATCTGATGAACGTTCAGTGCTCATAAACCTCTGTTTTGATAATATTCCACAACGTTGTAACTTTTCCACAATCCCGTAAATGCGCAGTCAATGCATTAACTTTACCCGATTAACAAAAGGAGTAACCGCTTGGCTAAAGACACTACCAAAGAAACCCCCTTAATGCAGCAATACAACGCCATCAAGGCTAAGTATCCCGGGGCTCTGCTGCTATTTCGTGTGGGCGATTTTTATGAAACCTTTGGCGAAGACGCTGTTAAAGCATCGGGCATACTGGGTATTGTGCTTACCCGCAGGGCCAATGGGGCTGCCACGCATATTGAACTGGCCGGCTTTCCGCATCATTCGCTCGAAACTTATTTGCCAAAACTGGTTAGGGCAGGGCAGCGTGTAGCCATCTGCGATCAGCTGGAAGATCCCAAGACCACCAAAACCATTGTAAAGCGCGGTGTTACCGAGTTGGTTACCCCAGGTGTAGCTACTAATGATAATATACTGCATCAAAAGACCAATAATTACCTGGCATCGCTTCATTTTGAAAAAAATACCATAGGCATCGCCCTCATTGATATTTCGACGGGTGAGTTTATGACGGCGCAGGGTAACAGCGATTATATTGACAAGCTGCTGCAAAGTTTTTCGCCAAGTGAGGTGATTTATCCCAAGAGCCGTTCACGCGATTTTAAGGATACTTATGGCGATCGTTTTTATACCTATGCGCTCGACGAATGGCCTTACAGCGGCGATTATGCCAACGAAACCCTGTTGAAGCATTTTGGTGTAAAATCGCTCAAAGGTTTTGGTATTGATAAGCTTAACCTGGGCATCATTGCCGCAGGTGTGGCTATCCATTACCTCAATGAAACTGAACACCGTAACCTGCAGCATATATCGTCGATATCACGTATCGAAGAAGACAGGTATTTGTGGCTTGATAGATTTAGCATCCGCAATCTGGAACTGGTTGGCTCGGCTAATGAGAACGCCAAAACCCTGGTTGATGTGCTTGATCAAACCAGCTCACCCATGGGCGCGCGTTTGCTGCGCCGCTGGATAGTGATGCCGCTAAAAGAAATAAAGCCGATCAATGATCGCTTAGGTGTTGTGGAATACCTGATAGCCCAGGAAGAGCTTCGTGAAGAACTGCAGCAATACATCCGCCAGATAGGCGACCTGGAAAGGCTCATCTCCAAAATTGGTTTACAAAAGGCCAATCCCCGCGAGGTGTGCCAGCTTAAAAAAGCGCTAATGGCTATCGGCTCTATCAAAAAAATAGCCGAAACATCCGAGAGTCAGCCGCTCCGGGCTATTGGCGAACAGCTTAATCCCTGTGTGCTTATTTGCGAAAAGATAGAAAAAGAACTGCATCCGGAGCCCCCGGTAATGATCGTAAAAGGATCGGTGATGAACGAGGGGATCAACGAGGAACTGGACAGGCTGCGCAAGATCGCTTTCGGCGGTAAGGGTTACCTGCTGGAGATCCAAAAGCGTGAGGCTGAAGCTACCGGTATCCCATCGCTCAAAGTATCGTTCAATAACGTGTTTGGTTATTACCTGGAGGTTACGCACAGCCATCGTGATAAAGTACCGTCGGAGTGGATCCGTAAACAGACATTGGTAAATGCTGAGCGTTATATTACCCCCGAACTAAAAGAATACGAAGAGCAGATATTGGGTGCCGAAGAAAAGATACTGGCATTGGAAACACGCCTGTATAACGACCTGCTGTATGCTCTTGCTGAATATATTAAGCCTATACAGTTGAATGCCCAGCTGATAGCCCGTTTGGATGTGCTGCTTAACTTTGCTACCATATCTATCAAAAACTACTATGTAAAGCCAGAAATGAGCGAAAGCCGGGAGCTGGATATTAAAGGTGGCCGTCACCCGGTGATAGAAAAAAACCTGCCCTTGGGCGAATCTTATATCACCAATGATGTGTATCTGGATTCGGAGTCGCAGCAGATTATTATTATAACCGGGCCCAACATGGCAGGTAAATCGGCCTTGTTAAGGCAAACCGGCTTGATTGTACTAATGGCCCAGATGGGCTGTTTTGTACCTGCCAAATCCGCTTCGATAGGTTTGGTGGATAAGATATTTACAAGGGTTGGTGCATCGGATAATCTTTCATCCGGCGAATCAACCTTTATGGTGGAAATGAATGAAACCGCCAGTATATTGAATAACCTGTCTGACCGTAGCCTGATCCTGTTGGATGAGATTGGTCGCGGTACTTCAACGTACGATGGTATATCCATAGCCTGGTCAATTGCCGAATACCTGCATAACCATCCATCGGCCAAAGCCAAAACGCTGTTTGCCACACACTACCATGAACTGAATGAGTTAAGCAACAGCTTTAATCGCATCAAGAATTTTAATGTATCGGTAAAAGAGGTTGGTCACCAGATCATTTTCCTGCGTAAGCTGGTACCGGGCGGCAGCGAGCATAGTTTTGGCATCCATGTGGCCAAACTGGCGGGCATGCCACCAAAAGTATTGAGCCGCGCCAACGAGATATTAAAAAAACTGGAAAATGAGCGTACCGGCGGCGAACATATTAAGGAGAGCATCCGCAAGGTTCAAAAGCAAGCCGTGCAGATGCAGATGTTTTCCATAGACGATCCGGTACTGGTAAAGATCCGTGATACTCTGAATAATTTAGACGTAAATACACTTACGCCAGTGGAAGCCCTGATGAAGTTGGATGAGATACAGCGGGTGATTAAGAGTTGAGGATGAATGTGCAAATGTGCGGATTTTAGATGTGCAGATGATAACATAAGTCATGCCGAATTAATTTCGGAATCCCAGGGGACAAGCTAACTATTATAAAGGTAATACCTCTGCCAATGGGATGCTGAAATAAATTCAGCATGACAACACACACCTGTCCGACTAAGCAAATACTACCATCCTGTCCGGATAGCGGGTGGCATAATTAGATACAATATTCTTGATATAGTCATTACCCGGATATGGGGTCAGGTAATTTTTGAGTTGCTGGATATTATCGGCATCAAAATAATGGGAGATGTAGCCCATGCCATAAAACTGGCCTTTCTCTACCAAAATACAGCTATGTTCCTCGCCTGTGCGACCCTCATCGCGGATGGCATAAGTAGGTAGGGCTTGCTTTAACTGATCAATAGCTGTATTTACTTTCCGGTTGTAGTCATCAACTGTCTCTATGCCTTCACAGGCACAGGAGCTACCAGCAACGCTGGTGCACAGGTCCTGGTTCTTCTGGATAAAGCACAATTTGGGACAAAGTTCAAAATTTTCGATCAACTTGTTTAGCAGGTTGTAGCCATCAAGCAGCGAGTTACAGGTATAAATCGGGTCGCTGTATTTACGATATTTATCTACCGCGAGGCGCAGGTAGCCACGCTGATCTTCAAATGAGTATAAGCAGTAGGCATTCTCAAATCGTTTCAGAGAGCGGTTGTATTTAGGCCACAGGCGTTTGATCTCGATGGCTTCCAAAACAAATGCGATCAATTCAGTACCGCAAACCTGGTAAGTTATCTGATGTATATTACGTAAAAACTCCTGACGTTGCAATCCGGGGTTATTACCCGTAAAATGGCTGCTCACCCGCTTCTTCAGGCTTTTGGCCTTGCCTACATAGATCACTTTACCCTTTTGATCATGAAAGTAATATACGCCCGGCATATAAGGCAACTGATCAAGGTCCTTTTTAGGAAGATTAGGAGGCAGTAGTTGTTCTTTTGACCCTTGCTTAAGCGCGCCTTTGATATGTCCTTCTGTGTCGCTATTTAGCAGCAAGGTAAACAGCTCTGCAGTGGCCTCTGCATCGCCACCGGCGCGGTGACGGCTTTCATTATCAATACCCAGGTGTTTGCACAAACGCCCGAGGCTATAGGAAGGTAGTCCGGGTAATATTTTACGCCCTAAGCGTACGGTACACAGTTTATTACATTGCAGATCGTATCCGGCAGCAGCTAAATGATAACGTACAAAGGAATAGTCAAAATTGACATTGTGCGCCACAAATATTTTGCCGTGGATAAGGTGATAAATATCAGCAGCTACATCTTCAAACGGTGGGGCTTTTTGCACCATTTCATTAGTGATACCTGTTAACGCACTAATATAAACCGGGATGTCCCTAAGCGGGTTTACCAGCGACTGGAAACGTTTAACCACCTTTTTACCGTCATGTATACATATGGCAATTTCGGTAATACCATTAGCGCTGGCATGGCCCCCGGTGGTTTCTATATCGACAATTGCATACATGTTTCAAATGTAATACATTTTGCTAATTATTTTAGTGTTTTTTTGTTTTTAAGGAAGATTAAAAAATGCGTCATTGCGAGGTACGAAGCAATCTCTAAACTATACAGAGGGAACTTTTATGGTTGACCTACCTATGTAGAGATTGCTTCGTACCTCGCAATGACGCGTAGGGGAAAACAAAAAGCCCTGAAAGACGAATCTTTCAGGGTTTTTTGTTTTATATGTCTTTCAGTCCTTTGTCCTAAAGTTTAAAAGTTCCAAAGTCAAAAAAACTATTTCTTCTTAGGTTGAATCTGTTGTTGCTGGCGCATCATTTCTTCCATGCGAGCTCCAAAGCCCGATTTCTTTTTCTTTTCTTCGGGCTTCTTTTTGTTTTCCTGGATCTGGGCATGGATCTTTTTATCATCAACCATGAATTTGATCAGGTATTGCTGTAAAAAGGTAAGCATGTTTGCCAGGAAGTAATAGTAGTTCAATCCTGATGGATAGCTGTTCAGGGTAGCCAGGAATATGATAGGCGTAATATAACCTATATATTTCATCTGACCGGTTGCGCCTGAGATCTGGTTGTTGAAATAAGTATAGATCAATGTCGATATCGTCATCAATAAACACATTAAACTGATGTGATCACCAATTAGCGGGATATTAGGAAAGGTAACTACCGCATCATAAGTTGAAAGGTCATGCATCCATAAAAAGCTTTCGCCACGCAGCTCAAATAAGCTTGGGAAAAAGCGGAAGAACGCGATCACTATTGGCATTTGTATGAGCAATGGTAAGCAACCACCCAATGGGTTTACACCGGCTTTTTTATAGAGCTTTAAATATTCCTGTTGTAAAAGGGTAGGGTTGTCTTCACCAACTTTAGCTTTGATTTCATCCATCTCTGGTTTCAATACACGCATTTTGGCCATCGACAGGTATGATTTGTAAGTAAGCGGTGATAAAACCAGCTTCAATACAATGGTTAGGGCTAAAATGATCAAACCATAGCTCCAATTAAACTGCTTCAGGAAGTTAAATACTGGCAATACAGCAAATTGGTTGATGTATTTTAGCGGTCCCCAACCCAGGTTAACCAACTTTTGCAGATCAGATCCCTGTGCTTTTAGGGTTGAATAACGGTTAGGGCCAAAGTAAAATTCCATGGGTACACTGCCATCAGCACTGCGTGCAATGGTCAGATCGGCTTTCATTTGTTTAACATCAGCAGTATCAGCTACATCGGTTGAAACTGCTAAATTTGAACGGCTGATGCCATTTTTAACGATCAACGCGTTTGAAAAGAAGTGTTGCTTAAAGGCAATCCAAGCCATTTTCTTATCGCTGATATCTTTTTGATCATCTTTATTTTCGCTCAGCCAATCATCATGGCCTTCAGTATTAAAATAATACACGGTTGAGTACTGACGTTCCTGCTTGATGTCTTTTTCCTGTTTGTGCAGGCTGGCTGCCCAGTTCAGGTTGATATTGCCACTGTTATTGATGATGCCGTCAAGTCCGGTTGGCTTAATAGTTAAGCCCAGTTTATAACCGGTACCTTTTAGGCTGTATACATAATCAATATACTGGGTAGGGCTGTAGCTTAAACGTAAGGTAACCGAAGCTGAATCTTTTTCGGCAACTTTAAGCTCAGGGGCACTTGATGTAAAATAATAATTGTCGGTATTGATAGGTGTATTACCAGCTGTGAAAGTTAAACCAAAATGATTTTGATCGCCGCTAAAAAGTATAAGTGGCTTTTTATTAAACGTTTTGAAGTTTTTCAACTCTACCGATGCAACTTTACCCCCGCGTGTGCTTAGTTTTACCAATAGTTCCTTATTCTCTAAGGTAATCACTTTTTCGCTGCCTACAGAGGCTGCTCCGAAAGGGCTTTTTAATAGGGCTGAGTCAACTGCGTGGGTTTTGCTGGTGTCTGTTTTTGCTGCTGTTGCCGCGGCAGTTTTAGCTTTGGCTAAGCCCTTTCTTATTGAGTCTTGCTGCTGTACCAGTCGCTCTTTTTTAAGTTCGGCATCAGATGGCTTCAGAAAATAAATTGAGCCAGCTATAATTGCCATGATCAGGAATAATCCTGTGAATGTATTTTTATCCATTATCTATTGTATCGAATGATCAGTTTTTTTATCAGTTATTGATCATCACTGTTAAATTTTCGTCTTTGTTGTTCATGATCGATGCCCTCTTTGTTACACTATAATATTGCTTAGAGTTATCATCTGCAGGTATGTTACGATGGCTTAACTCAATTATAGTATATTCAGAACGCGTTCGGCATTATAAATATCTGTATTTACTTCTTACGGGCATAAGCCAGCGAAGCGGCGACAAAGTTAATAAAAAGTGGGTGTGGATTAGCAACTGTTGATTTTAATTCGGGATGAAATTGCGCGCCCACGAAAAAGGGGTGGTTTTTTAACTCCACAATCTCTACCAGGTCGTTCTCCGGATTGATACCAGATGGGGTTAGGCCAGCGGTTTCATATTGTTTAAGGTACTCGTTATTAAACTCATAACGATGCCTGTGGCGTTCAGAAATTCGGGTTTTTCCGTATATGGTGGCCGCTTTGCTACTCTTTTTTAATTCGCAGGCATAAGCGCCCAGGCGCATGGTACCGCCTTTAGCGGTGATATTTTTCTGATCCTCCATCATGCCGATCACCGGGTACGGAGTTTCGGGGTTCATTTCGGTACTGTTGGCGTTTTCCAACCCTAAAACATTACGACCAAATTCCACAACCGCGCATTGCATGCCTAAACATATACCAAAGAAGGGAATATTATTTTCGCGTACATGGCGTATAGCCTGTATTTTACCTTCAAAACCACGCTCGCCAAAACCCGGGGCTACCAGTACACCATGCATGCCTTTTAATTTTTCAACAGCGTTTTCGGGTGTTAGTTGCTCCGATGGGATATATTCAACCCTCACTTTACACTCCATTTTGGCTCCAGCATGTATAAACGCTTCAGTGATAGATTTATATGCATCCGGGAGCTCTACATATTTACCTACCAAAGCGATGCGTACATCAGCAGTAGGGTTTTTTAAACGGCCCAGGAAATCTTTCCAGCTTTCCAGATCAGGTTCATTTTTATGGGCCAGTTTAAGTTTGGTTAGTACTGTTTTATCTAATTGCTCCTTCAGCATCAGCAAAGGCACGTCGTAAATAGTTGATGCGTCGATCGACTCAATAACGGCGTTAATATTCACATTACAGAACAAAGCTATTTTTTTACGGATATCATTGGAAAGCGGATGTTCGGTACGGCAAACCAATATATCGGGTTGAATACCATATTCCAGCAACATTTTTACGGAGTGTTGGGTTGGTTTGGTTTTTAATTCACCTGCAGCTGCCAGGAAAGGCACTAATGTTAAATGGATAACCAAAGAGTTACCAGAGCCATTTTCCCATCTAAACTGGCGCACTGCCTCAATGTAAGGTAACGACTCGATATCGCCTACGGTACCACCCAACTCGGTGATCACGATATCGTACTCACCACTTTCACCCAATATGCGGAAGTTTCTTTTAATCTCATCAGTAATATGGGGCACAACCTGTACGGTCTTACCCAAAAAAGCGCCCTCACGTTCCTTATTGATCACATTTTGGTAAATACGACCTGTAGTAATGTTGTTTGCTTTGGAAGTAGGGGTATTTAAAAAGCGTTCATAATGGCCAAGGTCCAGATCTGTTTCGGCGCCATCTTCGGTCACATAGCACTCTCCGTGTTCATAAGGGTTTAATGTTCCCGGATCGATATTGATATAAGGATCAAATTTTTGGATAGTGACGCGATAACCGCGTGATTGAAGAAGTTTGGCTAAAGAGGCTGAGATAATACCTTTTCCTAACGACGAGGTAACGCCGCCCGTAACAAAAATATATTTAGTCATGATTTTGTGTAATGTGGTACCTTTTTTACATGGTACCAATTGTTTGTGTACGGGATACAAAAGTATGAAAAATTTTGGGTTTCGCCTTAATAATTATTGAATTATTGATTTAGTGAATAGGTGATTTAACAGGATGTATTTTCTGTTTACTGAATTATACATTATATCCATAATGATTTATCCAGGCAATATCTGCTAATCAATATCGATCGCTATCGCCTTTAAATCAATATGTTAAAATGTGTTAAAAGATGTTAAGGAATGTTAATGCTCATGGACTTTTGACCCTTTAACCCGAACTTGGTTTTCAGTTACATATGACAAAACTTTACAACCTTATTTATGATACGCTACAATAAGATCAACAACCTGTTTGGCTGGCTTTGCCTGGTGATAGCCTTTGCCACCTATGTTTTAACCCTGGAGCCATCCGTTAGCTTTTGGGATTGCGGCGAGTTTATTGCCTGCGCCTACCGCCTGCAGGTATCGCATCAACCAGGTTACCCGATGTTTGCCATGCTGGGTAAATTGTTCTCGTTACTATCCTTCGGCGATAATATCAAAGTACCTTATTTTACTAACCTGGGTTCGGCGCTGGCCAGCGGGGCAACTATCATGTTTCTGTTCTGGACGATAACGGCCTTGGCTAAAAAGTTGCTGATTGCCAAAAACGAAGAAATTACCACATCACAAATGATTACCATCATGGGCGCTGGTTTGGTAGGAGCATTGGCCTTTACCTATACCGATACCTTCTGGTTTTCGGCGGTGGAAACTATTGTTTTCGCATTATCGTCATTATGTACCGCTGTTGTGTTTTGGGCGATACTGAAATGGGAAGCCCATGCCGATGAGCCCGGCGCCGATAAATGGATTGTAATGATTGCCTATATCATGGGCCTGTCCATCGGTATACATTTACTTAACCTGCTCACTATACCGGCTATTACCATGGTTTATTATTTCCGCAGGCATAAAAATCCTACTATAAAAAGCAGTATCGTGGTGTTTTTGATCAGTATTGTGATCCTTGGTCTGGTGCAATACGGTATCAGGGAATATACCATCAAAATAGCTGCTTATTCCGATCTGTTTTTTGTAAATACCCTGGGTTTGGGTTTTGGCAGCGGGGCGGCATTCGTGTTTGTAACTATCGTTGCGCTATTGATTATGGCTATCAGGTACAGCATCCGTCACAAAAAGCCGGCCCTGAACCTGGCGCTGGTTTGTGTGGTCTTTATCTATTTCGGTTATGGATCATTTATATATATCCCAATCCGGGCTACTGCCAACACCAATTTGAACAATACGCATCCTGATAACGCTTTTACGTTGAACAGTTATCTCAACAGGACGCAATATGGCGATAATCCTTTGTTATACGGCCCGCAGTTTGATGCCAAAGTTATTGACCAAAGCGAGGGCAGCGCTATGTACCGCAAGGGCCGTAACCGCTATGAAGTATCGGGCAAAAAGCAGAATTATGTGTTTGATCATAACACCATTATGCCCCGCATGCACAGCACCGAAGGCGACCAGGACTTTGCCCAGAACGTTCAATTCTACAAACAATGGCTTAACCTGCCCGATGGGCAAAGCCCGACTTTTGCG
The DNA here is from genome assembly GCF_041355315.1 of Mucilaginibacter sp. RCC_168. NCBI lineage: Bacteria > Pseudomonadati > Bacteroidota > Sphingobacteriia > Sphingobacteriales > Sphingobacteriaceae > Mucilaginibacter > Mucilaginibacter sp. RCC_168. Next base: position 250,477 of record NZ_JBFUPN010000002.1, on the reverse strand, counting down.
GATAATATGCGATGGATGCTCAGCTGGCAGATGTACCAGATGTACTGGCGCTATTTTTTGTGGAACTTCGTGGGCAGGTATAACGATCTTGACGGGCAAACCAGCACCGCATCTACCGACGGCAACTGGACATCGGGCCTGTTTGATGGTGCGCGTCATCTGCCTAAATCTATCACCACTTCAAATACTTATACGCCTTTATATGCACTGCCATTGATTATTGGAATACTGGGCATGATTTATCATTTTAAACGCAGGAGGGGCGACGCCACGATAATTGGCCTGCTTTGGTTTTTTACCGGCCTGGCCATTGTATTATATGTTAACCAGGTTAATCTGCAGCCCCGTGAGCGCGATTACTCGTACGTGGGCTCCTTCTACGCTTTTGCTATTTGGGTAGGGCTGGGGGTACTGGCTATTAACGATCTTATACGCCGCAGGGTTAACGCCCACGGCGCTGCGCTGGCATCGGTGGCAACTTGTCTGTTGGTTGCCCCGATACTGCTGGCCCGGCAGGAGTGGGGAGCGCATGACCGGTCCACTAAAATGATCCCACATGATATGGCCTATAATTTCCTGATATCCTGCCCTAAAAATGCTATCCTGTTTACTTATGGCGATAATGACACCTACTCGCTTTGGTACGACCAGGAGGTGGAAGGTGTCAGGCCAGATGTACGCATTGTATGTAATAGTTTGCTCGGGATGGACTGGTATATACACCAGATGGATAAGCCTATGAACCAATCGGCTCCTTTACCGTTAACCATGCCCTTTGAAAAATACAGGTTGGGCACACGCGATGTAATAGCGTATAATGATGCCAAAATAACCGGATCGGTAGATGTAAAAGATGTGTTTGATTTTATTACTTCGGATGATAACCGAACTAAGGTACAGTACCAGAACGGCGAAACCATGAACTATCTGCCCACCAAAAACTTTAAATTGAGCATCAACCCTGACGAAGTGCTGAAGAACGGTGTAATAACCGCACAGCAAAAAGATAAACTGACCACCGAGATGGAGTGGAAGTATCCGGCTAATTATATTTTTAAAGATAACCTGGCCCTGATAGATATAGTTGCGCATAATAATTGGCGCAGGCCTATCTGCTTTAGTCTTGGTTTCGGTCCCGAAAGTATGGGCGGTCTGCACCCATATGCGTACAAAGAGGGCTTTGTTTACCACCTGATACCGTTTAAGGCCGATACATCTGTACAAAACCAGTTGAGTAAGGTAAATAGCCAGGTGATGTATAATAATGTGATGACCAAATTTAAATTCGGAAATTTTAAACATGCCCGGTATCTTGATCCGGTAGCAAAAACTGAATTTTATCCTTTTATGGAAACTACTTTCCATGATTTGGCACAGGGGCTTATCAAGGATGGCCGGAATGATCTGGCCCTGAATGTGCTGCATAAATTTGACCAGGAAATGCCTGATATTAACCCCAATATCGACTCGGCTCATCGTAAACTACAACTGGCGCAAATAGCCTACAAACTGAATGATAAGGAACTGGCTAACCGCTATGTAAAAGGTATTGATGATTACCTGACCGATCAGCTGGCCTATAATTATACCCTGCTGCAGAACAAGCCCGAAGCGCTGAATGCCAACGAGGTACAGTTTCAGCTATATGTATTGAACGGATTGGCCGATACCACCAAAAACTATAAGGAAACTGCTCTGCATCAACAATACCAGGCACAACTGGATGATTATGGGAATAAATTCGCGACTTTGCTGAACAGACAAGAGTAATTATAGGCAAAAGCTTTATGGTATGATGCTCTCATGGCTAATCCCACGGAACATGCTTAAAGCTTACGCTTAAATTCAGCTGAAAACTGAAACCATATACCTAACGAGTTGGAAATTCGGTGAAGCGGGTACAAATCAACCCTAAAATAAGATGGCTGCCTCAATTTGAGACAGCCATCTTTTGGCTAATTAGTTTTCATGCTGCACCTCGTGTTGCAAACAAATTACACCTGAGCTAAAAACATGCGTTTTCAGGAGTTTCAGCGACTGCTTTTCTTTAATATTTTTAAATACCGGAATTCCTGCACCCAACAATACTGGATTGACGAAAAGCCAGCATTCATCGATCAGGTTTTCTGACAAAAGGGTGTGCGCTGCGGTAGGACTTCCGAATAACAAGATATCTCCTGTTGTTTCCTCTTTTAACTTATGAAGAGCTGCAGCATAGTCCTTACTAATCACCGTTGTATTGGTGAATGTTGCCTGGTTCAGCGTGTTTGATAGTACCACTTTATGCGCGGTTTTGTACCAAGCGGCATGTACCCTGTCGTGTTTGCTTGCATCGGGCTGCTCTGCTGCTGTTGGCCAATAGCTTTCCATCATTTGAAAGGTTACCCTCCCATATAGTGCCGTATTGGTTTGCGCGATCCTTTCCTCAACGAAATCAAAAATCTCCTGATCTACATGGATCCAGTTCATTTCGCCTTTTGTACCGGCAGCAAAGCCATCGAGCGATGTATGCATGAATAATACTATCTTTCCCATATTGGTTTTTATTTTAATTAAAATGATTGCTTTGTATGTGATACAAATCTCAGGGAAATATAGGTAATAGAATAGGGAAAAACCGACAAATAACAGGGGTAATTACGACAAATACCGATTTGCTTATTTATCCGGATAAGCTGATAATATAAAAAAAGCCGTCTCGGGGACGGCTGCTCCTTTTTTAAATACTTGTGGTACTATTATATTGCTGAACCAGGTTCCTGATCCGTTTAAAGCTGAATTTATTTTCGGCGGTATACTGAGTGTAAACCGCATTGTTATCGCTGATCAAAGTAGTAAACTCTCCCTTGCGCTGCTTTTTTGATTTAGTCATAAATACATCATCAGTTTTTAAGGGGCGGGCAATATCCGAGCCTTTGGCAACATACCACTTGGTAACTTGAGTAACAGTGTTATTTACATAAACATCGGTAGTTTCTTCGTACAAACTTATTTTCCCGGTCTCCAGAACAAGCAGGAACTCAGGCTTGGTTTTGCCTTCTTTGATAACAGCGCGGTATAGGGTATTCTTTTTGCTGATATAGTATTCTTTGATCTCTTCAGGTTTGATTTTTATAGCCTGGCTATTGGCGCTTGTTTTGTAATTGCCATAGCCGCAGGTTATTAAGGGGATCTTGATGGTACAAGGTATCGAATCACCCTTGGTAGTGATCACATAGTCCTGGGCTTGTGCTTTCACACCAAAGGTAAATAAGGCTGCAGCTATGTAGGTGATTACTTTTTTTAATAGAGGCTTCATAGTGGTGTGAGGTTAATGTAAAGGCAAAGTTATTACATGTTTAACCCCATAGTGTTATATGAATGCCATATTTTAATCAAACGATTAATAGCCTTAATAATTGTCTGGCGAAGGTTGTGGTAACTGTTGTCCGGTATTATACCAATGTACTAAGTTTTGGATTTGATCAATATCAAATTTATCATCTTTTATATATTTTTGATACACCAAGTTATTGTCTTTAAGCATTTCTCCTAAATCTGCCTTGCGTTGTTTTCTCGACCCGCCAGATGTCATTATCCCATTGCCTTTAAGTACTTTAGCTACACCTCCATTTTTTGATATATACCATTGATTATGGTTCATTGAAGGGCCCATCCACCTGCTGTTGGCAAAAAGCCAGTGGTTGTATTAGAATATGCATACAAAATAAGCTTTCCTTTTTCTAAAACTTCCAGAAACCTTGCTGAGCTATGATCTTCTGTGATAACTGATCCAAAAGTTGTGTTTGTGCGAGCTATATGATATTCTTTTATTGAATCAGTTTTTATCCTAACAGGCAAGATTCTCGGATCAGATAAAGTATACCTGATAGAGCCGGTTAAGAAATTTTTGCCTATATTACAATGGAGTGTGTCTCCTTTTATATTTATTATATAATCAGGATACTGTACTGGTTTTTGCTGTTTCGCTGCCTGATTTTGCGCTTTAGTGTTTAAAACCAGAAATAACGGCAGGCAATACAAAAGCATTTTTGTATAAAATAGTTTCATGATATTAGGTTTAAGTTTGACAATATAATTTAAAACTTCAATTTCAACAGGTCTTCTGGTACATCAACCGCATAGGTTTCGAGTTCAGTTTCGGCAACTTTAATGCGGTAGCCGTTCTCTATCCAGCGAAGCTGCTCCAGGCTTTCGGCTTTTTCCAGCGATGATACCGGCAGTTTGGTAATCTGCTGTAACACGTCGGCGCGATAGCCGTATATGCCGATGTGTTTAAAGAACGTATAAAACTCCAGCCAGTTTTCGGACTCCTCTCCGCGGATATGCGGGAGGGCCGAGCGCGAAAAATAAACCGCCTCAGATAATTTATTCACCACCACTTTGGGCGAATTTGTATTGAATAATTCCTCTTCGGTTTTAATTCTTTTGATGAGGGTAGCCAGTTGGGTATCCTTATCGGTAAAGCAAGCGGCAAGCTTGCTGATCTGTTCCGGATCGATAAAAGGTTCATCACCCTGGATGTTGATAATCACATCGTGCTCCGGATGCAGCAGGGCCACCTCTGCGCAACGATCGGTGCCGCTTTGATGGGTGCCAGCCGTCATCACGGCAACGCCGCTAAAGGCCTGTACGTGGCTAAATATGCGGTCGTCATCGGTAGCTACAACCACTTCGCTCAGGCTGCTGCACTTTTTGGCCTGCTCATATACCCGCTGTATCATGCTTTTACCGCCAATATCAACCAATGGCTTGCCCGGAAACCGGGAAGACGCGTAACGGGCGGGGATGATGCCGAGAGTTTTCATTTTTTGGTTCGGGGTTCGTGTTGTGTGTTTTGAGTTATCGGTTGCGGGTTTTGTGTTTCGTCTTATCAGTTGTGAGTATATGATTTGTTTTTCCGCCAAACCAACCCAAACCTCGATCCACGCCCCTCGAACCTCACTAAAACAACCCGTTAATTTCGCGTTCAATCAGTTGAACAATCGTGGCCATATCTTCGGTATTGTTGGCAAAATCAAGATTGTCTTTATCCAATATTAATAGTTTACCCAGCTTGTAGTTTTTTATCCATTTGTCGTACTTCTCGTTCAGTTTGGAAAGATAATCCAGACGGATACCTATTTCATATTCCCGGCCGCGGCGTTGTATGTTGCTGACCAAGGTAGGTACTGATGCTTTGAGGTAAACCAGCAGATCGGGTGGTTTAATGAACTCGGTAATATTATCAAAGATGGATTGGTAGTTTTCGTAATCGCGACTGGTCATCAGACCCATATCATGCAGGTTTTCGGCAAAAATATAGGCATCCTCATAAATGGTACGATCCTGCAGAATATTGCGCCCGCTTTTTTGTATATCCACAATCTGGCGGTAACGGCTGTTCAGGAAATAGATCTGGAGATTAAAGCTCCAGCGTTTCATGTCGCTGTAAAAATCTTCGAGGTATGGATTGTTGTCAACGGCTTCAAACAGCGGTTCCCATCCATAGTTCCGGGCCAGCATTTCGGTGAGGGTAGTTTTGCCCGCTCCTATGTTTCCTACAATAGCTATGTGCATACGTTGGGTTTTAGTTCATGGATAATAGTTCATAGATCATAGTAGTAGCAGAAAAATAGCTTTGAACATTTATTCTTCACCAAAATCTAGTCCCTAAAAATACACTATGAACAATGAACTATCAACAATGAACTTATTAAAATTTCCTGAAACCTATAATTTCCCTTACCTCACGTATGGTTTTTGAAGCGCTTTCGCGGGCTTTATCGGCACCGTGCTGGGCCACTTTACTCAGGTAAGCGGCATCGTTGGCAATAGCATTGATACGGTCGCGGATAGGGGCGGTGGCTATGATCATATCTTCGGCCAGTTGCTTTTTCAGGTCGCCGTAACGGATGCTGCAGGTATTGTACAGGTTATCGAAATGAGCCAGTGTATCTGCCGACGAAACTACTTTCATCAGATCGAATAAATTCTGGATCTCTTGTGGTTTGGTTTGGTTTTCAACGGTTGGGCCCGCATCCGTCACCGCGCGCATTACCTTTTTGCGGATGGCTTCGGGTGTATCACCCAGGAAAATGGCATTGCCTTCACCTTCTGATTTGCCCATTTTTCCTTTACCGTCAAGCCCCGGAATTTTTACCAGGTTATCGCTGTAGCTAAAAGCATACGGTTCGGGGAAATAATCGTGGTTGTACAGCCTGTTAAAACGGTTGCCAAAGGTGCGGGCCATTTCCAGGTGTTGTTCCTGATCTTTACCTACAGGTACTTTGGTTGCTTTATGGATAATGATATCGGCAGCCATTAATACCGGGTAGGTAAGCAGACCAGCGTTCACGTTATCGGGGTTGGCACGCACCTTATCCTTAAAGGAAGTTGCGCGTTCCAGCTCGCCCAGGTAGGCGTTCATGTTGAGGTACAGGTATAATTCGGCAATCTCAGGTACGTCTGATTGTACATAGATAGTAGCCTTATCCGGATCAATGCCCGCTGCCAGGTACTCTACCAAAACCTGCTTTACGTTGGTGTGCAGGTCGGCAGGGGTAGGGTGCGTAGTTAAGGAGTGCAGGTCGGCGATAAAAAAAAAGCAGTTATATTCCGACTGCATTTTTATAAAATTTTGCAGCGCTCCATAGTAATTTCCTAAGTGCAGATTTCCGGTTGAACGGATGCCACTAACAACAGTTTCCATAGGCTGCGAAAGTAAGGAATTTTTCTATTTTTGGTGGAGATGAATATGATATTGAAAGGTGTTGATATTTAACATAACAGTTTAGCCTGTGGCGATTGAGTATTTTTTCTAATTTTGGTCGCCATGAAATTAGCATTGAAAAGGATTCACACTTATTTTTACAGGTATAGTGTAGGGTTTTTTTTTATACTTTTCTGGCCGTTGTTGTTCCTGCTCTCCAAAAGGCCGAAACTTTACCGGTACATTAATAAGCTGCGGCAATTTATCGCCTTTATCAGCTCGGCATTCTCGGGCATATTTTATCGGGCTACCTTCGAAGCACCTATTGACTGGAGCCGTACCTATGTCATCTGTCCTAATCATACCTCCAATCTTGATGTATCCGCCATCAGTGTGCATTTGCGTAATAACCATTGTTTTATGGCTAAGGAGGAGCTCCGTAGTCATTTTATACTGAACTTCTTTTTTAACACTATTGATATCACCGTTAACCGCGAAAGTAAAATGTCGTCTTTCCGGGCGTTTAAAAAAGCAGCCGAAAAATTAAATGAAGGAGTAAGTATGGTGATATTTCCCGAAGGTACTATCCCCGATGTTTATCCGCCTGCCTTACACGCGTTTAAGAATGGCCCATTCAGGCTGGCTATTGAAATGAAGGTTCCTATTATTCCGATCAGCTGCCCCGATACCTGGAAGGTACTTTGGGATACCGGTTTAGAATTTGGCAGCAGACCCGGAATTTGTGATATATTTGTACATAAACCCATTGAAACGGCCCATTTAACTTCAGATGATGCCGACGCGCTTCGAGATGAGGTTCACGCTATTATTAAACAAAAATTGCAACAGGCATGACCATTGATAAAGAAACAGTTGAAAAAGTTGCCCACCTGGCCCGTTTGGAACTCAGCGAAACAGAAAAACAGGAAATGATTAAGGATATGAGCAAGATCCTCGACTTTATGGCAAAACTGAATGAACTGGATACAACAGGTGTTGAACCCCTGGTTTACATGACCAGCGATGTCAATGTGTTGCGCGATGATGTGGTAAAACAACAGATAACCCATCAGGAAGCGCTTGAAAACGCCCCAAAACATGATGAGAACTACTTCCTGGTTGCTAAAGTGATTGAGAAATAAGTCAAAAGTCGAAATTAAAAGTCAAAACCCGTTCATTGCACTTTTGAACTTTGGCTTTTTAATTTTGAATTATCTGTAACTTCACAGGCATATCTTAGTCAAAACCAAAAATATTATATGGAGCCATTGAATACTGACAAGCCATTAATAACCATTAAAGATATCGGGCGTAAGTACGTGATCGGTGCCGAGGTGATCCACGCGCTGAAGTCGGTTACCCTGAATATCAATAAAGGCGAGTTTGTAGCATTGATGGGCCCTTCAGGTTCGGGAAAATCCACCCTGATGAATATCCTGGGTTGCCTCGATACCCCTTCAAAAGGCGAGTATATTCTGAACGGTATCAACGTAAGCCACATGACCGATAACGAGCTGGCTGAGGTGCGTAACTCCGAGATTGGTTTCGTTTTCCAGACGTTTAACTTATTGCCCCGTAATACCGCCCTTGATAATGTGGCCCTGCCGTTGATTTATGCCGGGGTTAACAAAGAAAACCGTACAGAACGTGCTACCAACGCACTTAAAAATGTAGGTTTGGGTAATCGTATTGATCATAAGCCTAATGAATTATCGGGTGGTCAGCGGCAGCGTGTAGCCGTAGCCCGTGCATTGATCAACAATCCATCCATTATTTTGGCCGATGAGCCTACGGGTAACCTTGATACCAAAACATCCATCGAGATTATGGGCCTGATAGAAGATATCCACGCCAAAGGCAATACCATCATCTTAGTAACGCACGAAGAAGATATAGCTCTGCATGCACACCGCATTGTACGCATGCGCGATGGTTTGATAGAGAAGGATTACGCCAATACAGAGATCCAAACCGTAAACCGCAAGGTAGAGGAGGTGTAGAAAGGGACATGTCCATTAGAGTCAGGAATCAAGAAAATCCAATCATCCGTGAAACATTTACAAACTGGAAGCTTTTACGGACAAACCAATCAAACTATCTGTTTAAAAGGGATTACTTTAACAGATACCGAATACACCCATGATAAGGTAGATTGGCACTATCACGAAAATGCCTACTTCACTTTTATATTAGCCGGCCATGTTATTGAAGGCAACAAGAAAGAAATTTACAATTGCTCGGCAGGTAGTTTGCTGTTTCATAACTGGCAAGATCCACATTACAATATAAAACCCAAAGGCTTTACGCGTGGTTTCCACATCGAACTACAAAAAAACTGGTTTGATGGGTTTAATCTTTCTCAGGATAAAATTCAGGGCAGTTTCACCATCAATGACCCAGATGTTAAATTTTTGTTATACAGGCTCTTTAAAGAATCAAAAATTGACGATGAGGTAACCGCTCTTTCTGTTGAGGCCCTATTGTTGCAAACACTGGTCAAAATGCAGACGGGTAAATTAAGCTCAACACAACGGGTGCCGCTTTGGGCCAAAAAAATAAAAGAGATCCTGGCAGATGAGTTTGCTCAAAAGCACACACTTGATGATCTGTCGGCTCAGTTACAAATTCATCCGGTTCATCTTTCCCGTGATTTTTCAAAATATTTTAATTGTAATCTGGGCGAGTATATCAGGAAGTTAAAGGTCGAAAGATCATTTTCCTTGTTGCATAACCACCATTTGTCGTTAACAGATATTGCTTTTCAATGTGGTTTTGCAGACCAGAGCCACTTTTTGCGCAGCTTTAAACAGTTTAGCGATGCCAATCCATCGGCCTACCGTAAGTTGCTTATGCGGGCATGTTAATTCTGTTCTATTTTGACTATGTTAATTAAGGCAATTTTGTAAAATCTTAACAAAAAGAAAAAATGAAACGCTATTTTCTTATACTCTCAATAATTGCGGCTACATGTAAATTATACGCGCAAACTGGTAATATCATCGAACCAGAACCCATTACGTCAGCTATTCAAAAAGCGAATACCGGTAAAATTGTTTTTGAGGCTGATACCATCCCGCTTGAAAGTTTGAAACAGTCAGATTTGCTAAGCGGTTACACGGCCAAAGCTGCAAATAATTTGTATATGCGGCTTTTATTAGCCAATTCTTTAACCAATTATCAACACCAACTTAATCCGGATTTAAGTATAGCGGATTTAAACAAAGGGAATTTTCAATTTACTTTTTATGTAGATAGCAAACAGATATATCAGGAAAACCTCCATAAAGGCGCCAACTTACCTATTGTAAAAAATACAAAAACCACCATATTTATCCCACTCATCAGTAATGGAGGCGAAAGTTCCTGGGGACGTTTTCTTTGGGGAAGGTTCATGATACACGGTGGCGAAAACGCGCTTACAACTGGTATCCACCAGTTGAAAATTGAGGTAAGGCCTTATGTAGACATCCCCGAACTGAGGACGGGAGAATTGATAGCACAAGGTGAGATAAGATTTACCAACCCTCCGGTGGATGAGAAGGAGGTGGAAATACAGTCGATTAAGCCTAATAGCGGTTGGCAGGTATCAACAGCTGATTTTGATAGAAAGAGGATCATGGAAATGAATGGTCTCATAGCGGGCAACAGGTTTAAGCAGATCACCAGCGTTATAGTCATTAAAAACGGCAAATTATTGATCGAGGAATATTTTAATGGCAGCTCGCGCGATTCATTACATGATCCCCGTTCGGTGGGTAAAACTTTCGCTTCGGCCATGATGGGTATTGCCATTCATGACGGATTTATTAAAAGCGAAAACCAAACGTTAAAAGATTTTTACGACCTCAAAAAATTTAACAATTATTCGCCCCGGAAAGAAGGCATTACGTTAAAAAGTCTGCTCACTATGAGCTCCATATTTGACGGGGATGATGATGACAGCGATTCGCCCGGGAACGAGGAAAATATGTACCCTACACCTGATTGGGCAAAATTTACGCTTGATCTTCGTATAGACAGTACCAAAACAGCCGGCAAACAATGGAACTATTTTACAGCTGGAGCTACACTTCTGGGCCACATTATCAATAAATCTGTACCCGGAGGCTTAGAAAAATACGCGGATAGAAATTTGTTTAAGCCTTTAGGAATAACAAAATATCAATGGCCATATTCTCCTCAACATGTTCCCAGTACTGCCGGTGGATTGCAAATGCGTTCATTGGATTATGCCAAATTCGGGCAGTTATACAAAAACAATGGGACATGGAACGGTAAACAGATTATCCCCGAAAGCTGGGTAAAGCAATCGTTCACTAAATATCTTACCTTGCCAAAAGATGTGGTGGGCGAAGGGTATTATGGCTATTTGTTCTGGAATAAGACTTATACTGTCAATAATAAACTATACGAAACCTTTTATTGCTCGGGCAACGGCGGTAACAAAATATTTGTGTTTACTGATGTGCCATTGGTTGTAATTGTTACGGCCACGGCTTATAACAGTCCTTACGCTCATCCGCAAGTTGATAAAATGATGCAGCAATATATTTTACCGGCGGTATTGAAATAGGTTATGTTTGACCCAAATTGTAGTTCCAGCGTTAGACCCTTGAACTGGCTACGGGGAATTACTTCGCCTCCTGTCGTTTTAATTTTCCTGCTTCTACCCACCACCATTGCCATTTACCGCCCGATGCCTGTGTTGGGTTAAAATTGCTTACATCAAAACTTCCGTTGCCGGCCGCTGACCCCTGCACTTCATAAACCCGAATGGCCTGTTGGCTATTGTCCCAGGTTAAAGGCTTGCCTGGTTCGCATGTTTCGGGTGGTTTTTGGTTATTGGTCAATAAAAAGTAGGCCTTGCTGGTACCAAATACTACCGCATGCCCCGTTTCGTCGACACAAACCGCGGTATGCTCATCAGCCGCTATGCCGTTAGCAAATAAGTGCCAGTCTTTAGCAATCCGACTTAAAAAGGCCACGTGACGGCCCTGCCTGTCACGGGTAATATAGTGTTGATCGGTGATTACCGATTGGAGGAATGGAGCATGAAGCAAATCATCATGATATAATGTTATCAACGGATTGTAGGGATTGACCAGAGCCTGATCGGAAGTAACGCTGGCATTTTCGCCGCTGTAATAGATACCACCCATAATAGCACAACCAGCGCTGGTGCCGCCAACCGGCGCATGTTTTACATTGAGCAGGTAATTGATGGCATCCATAGTTTTGGTGCCACGCCAGTAGTTCATATAGTTTGATTGATCGCCGCCCGAAATAAATAGCATTTCGGCATTGCGAATGATATAGACAACTGTATCGTTATTGGCCAGCTCCCTGGAATCAATTTTAAGAGTCTCTACCGAATTTACCTTACCCAGCCCATATATGTAGGGGTTATAGCCATCCTTTCCCGATGCCCGGATGATCACCACATCGCCGCCGCCGCTGCGGTCTATCATCCACTTAAAAGCTTCGTCAACATCCCGGCCGCCACCTATCATCACCAGGCCGGCTTTAACTGGTGTATTTACATTGGCAGTATCGCCTACAATGCCAATCGACGCCGGGCGACCGTGGATGTGCTTGTCTTTTTTTAAGGTATCAGGTATAGGGTATGCTCCTGCCAAAAGGCTAAAGCCCAACAGAGTAATTATCGAAAGAAAAAAACGCATAGGTAAATATACGCTTAATACTTATAAGGTTCCATTTTACCGCATGAGCAGGCGCAGTTGGCATCGGTAATACCCAGTTTCTTTAAAAAGAACTGGTAAAAACCAATGCGGTCATTCATGTTGTACATGTTTTCGCCTTTATTACATTCTACCTCACCATTTACAATGTTAATGGTCATGCCAAAGCCAGGGGTACGGCCTTTTGCTTTGTCAACCGCGTTGGGCTGCCATTTGCCCGTCATCACATCATGTGCCGATGGTTTGTGTGTTTCTGGCGTCATCCAGAAATAAATGGCTGCTTTAAAAGCTACTATGGGGTCGGTCTCTACCAGGTCGGGATTGTTTAAGAGAATTTTGGGATCACCAAATATACAGGTAGAAGCCAGACCATAGTTACCATTATAGCTTAGCTGCATGGGGCCGCGGCCATAATACTTTTTGCCGGCAACAGGCGGATATTCGTCGCTCTCGGCAATATAAGCCTGGCTGGTGTTGCTTTCATGGATAAACATCAGGCCATCGGTATAAGTGGCGTTTACCCCGTGGCGGGTTTCATGAGCTATGTGCGCGAAAAATGCGGCCAGTTCCTTTTTATTAGCTTCGGTACCAAATTGGGTACAAAAGTTCCCGTAATCTACGGTAAAAGTGCTGTCGGGTTTCTTTTTGGCCCAGTCCTCATTCCAATCCACATCCTGGCGAACAACGCTTGTTTTGCCCGTTTTTTTATCTGTACGAATATATTGATAAACAGATGTTGCCCTTCGGGAGACCTTTATTCTTATCTGGCCCAATTCATCGGCAGCCTTGATGAAGGCCGCATAAGTGTAAAACTTATCGCGTTGCGGAAAAAGATCATTGAATTGCTTTTCGCTGATTAATGTTGAAATAGATGCCGTTTTTTGACCGGCGTTTTTCACAGCAGGGACTTTGGAGCTATTACTATTGCCGCAACTAAAAGCCGAGACCACTAATGCTGCAAAGGGTATAATGACAAGTTTTGATGATAATATGATCGATCTCATGATTAGTAGTTTTATAGTTATAGATTATCGTTCATGGATCATAGCTCATGATTGTACAGCTGAATTTCTTAAAACGTCGTAAAGTAACTTTTTAACTATGAACTATGATCAATGAACCATCAACTAAATGCAAGTTTAAGCGTATCATTTAAAAATTTACACTTTATTAGCAAAAATTATACTACAATGGTATCGATACAAAATATATACACGTATATTGAACTTAAAGTATAAATGCTGCCGGATAAAATATGAAGATATATACTAAAACGGGTGATAAGGGGTTTACATCATTAATAGGAGGAACCCGGGTTGCCAAACACCATATACGAATTGAGAGTTATGGAACTGTTGACGAACTAAATTCCTATATCGGCCTCATCCGCGATCAGGATATTACTGACCATGATAAGGACATATTGAAGCAGATACAGGACAGATTGTTTACTATAGGCTCCTCATTGGCTGCCGATCCGGAAAGATCAAAAATGGTAATCCCCGATCTGTATATGACCGATGTGGAGTTACTGGAACAGGAAATGGATGCCATGAACGAAAAATTGCCTGAATTGCGTCATTTTATTTTGCCAGGCGGAAATAATACCATTTCGTTTTGCCATATTGCAAGATGTATTTGCCGGCGGGCCGAAAGAATAACCGTTCATTTGGCCGAAGAAAGCCCGGTTGATGAAAAAGTGAACATTTATTTGAACAGATTGAGCGATTACCTGTTCACTTTAGCACGTAAGATTGCAAATGAGCATAAAATACCTGAAAATCAATGGATACCCCGCATGTAAAAAATGCGAAAAAAAAACTTGATTTTTCAATTGAAAATATTATACTTTTGCGAAAAAGTTAATTTACTGAAATAAATATAAATAGAGAAACATGTATTGGACACTTGAACTGGCATCTCACCTTGAAGATGCGCCCTGGCCCGCAACAAAGGATGAATTAATTGATTATGCTATCCGTTCAGGAGCTCCTGTTGAGGTTATTGAAAACCTGCAGGCACTAGAAGACGATGGTGAACCGTATGAAAATATCGAGGAAATATGGCCTGATTATCCGACAAAAGACGATTTCTTTTTTAACGAAGACGAATATTAGCAACATTAAAAGCCCTCTTACGGAGGGCTTTTTTTATGGATATCGCATTTTGGAATGATTTTAGTAATAAACCTAAAATATTTATCACTTAAAACATATCAAAATGAGAGGTCTATTGTACATTATCGCCGTTATCCTGGTAATAGGATGGATATTTGGGTTTTTCTTTGGTCATGCCACCGGACTGATCCACATTTTATTGGTTATAGCTATTATAGCTGTACTTTTAGGAATTATCCGCAGGGCATAGCAATTACCTGCTCATGCAATTAAGATTTTAAGCCAATGGCCTCAGGCCGTTGGCTTTTTATTTAAAAGCAGTTCTGCAATGGCAATATCTTCCGGAAAAGTGATCTTAATATTTTGAGGACTGCCTTCGGTGAGATGTACCTCGACACCATATGGTTCAACTACGCTGGCATCATCTGTAAAACTTTCGTTATAGGGCTGTTCGTAAGCTTTTTTTAACAAATCTGCTTTAAACGTTTGCGGGGTTTGTATCAGATAGATCTGATCTCTCAATAGGCTTACAGATCTGCCATTGATCAGTTGCCTCACCGAATCGCGGCTTTTAACGGCCGTAACCGCATTGCCATGTTCCCGGGCGTACTGATATGAGGTTTCGATAATATGATTGCTGGTAAGTGGCCGTACGGCATCGTGAACGGCTACCAGAGTGCTGTCATCGGCAGGTATCTGATGAAGCCCGTTCCTGACAGAATGAAAGCGTGTTTCGCCGCCAATTACTAAAGTGTGGGGCGTATCAAATTGATGGGTGTGGCAAAGCTCTTTCCAGTAATCATGATAGGCGCCCGGTAAAACTAAAATGATATTAGGTTTTATAGCCGATTGGGTAAAAGCCTTTATAGTATGCATTAAAACAGGTAAGCCGTTAAGCAACAAGAATTGCTTTGGAACAGCTGATTGCATCCGGGTGCCTGTACCGCCCGCTACTATAATGGCGTAGTTTTTATTAGATGTGAGATGTGAGATATGAGATATGAGATTTTGATCGTCCATAAAATTTACCCAAATCTAAGGCAAAAAAAATGAGATACAAGAAAGTCTCATATCTCAAATCTTATATCCCATATCTAAACTTAGATGATCAGCATGGCATCGCCATAGCTGTAAAAGCGATATTTTTCTTTAACTGCAACTTCGTAAGCGTTCATTACATGCTCATAACCACCAAATGCCGATACCATCATCAACAAGGTTGATTCCGGTGTGTGGAAATTGGTGATCATGCTGTTGGCAATGCTGAAATCATACGGCGGGAAAATGAACTTGCTTGTCCAGTCGTTAGCGGCTTTCAATGTTTTACCAGCAGATACTGCCGATTCAATGGCACGCATCGAAGTAGTGCCAACGGCACAGATGCGTTTTTTACGCTCGATGCCACGGTTTACGATATCAGCTTGTTTTTGCTCGATAATGAATTGCTCGGAATCCATTTTATGCTTGGTCAAATCTTCCACCTCAACCGGGCGGAAAGTACCTAAACCAACATGCAGGGTAACTTCGGCAAAATCAACACCTTTTAACTCCAGGCGTTTCATGAGCTCGCGACTAAAGTGTAAACCAGCGGTAGGGGCGGCAACAGCGCCTTCGTGCTTGGCAAAAATGGTTTGGTAACGCTCTTTATCTTCGGCAGTAGCCTTGCGTTTAATGTATTTTGGCAGTGGTGTTTCGCCCAGGATCTCCACGTTTCTGCGGAATTCCTCGTCGGTACCATCAAATAAGAAACGGATGGTGCGGCCGCGTGAAGTAGTGTTATCTACAACTTCAGCAATCAGCAGATCGTCGTCACCAAAATATAATTTATTACCTACGCGTATTTTACGGGCCGGATCAACCAGTACATCCCATAAACGTAATTCCTTATTAAGTTCGCGTAATAAAAATACTTCAATTGTGGCGCCTGTTTTTTCTTTATTACCATACAAACGTGCAGGAAATACTTTGGTGTTATTCAGGATCATTACATCCTGATCATCAAAATAATCCAGTACATCTTTAAATATTTTATGCTCAATTTTTCCTGAATCTTTGTGTAAAACCATTAACCGGGCTTCGTCGCGGGTGGCAGATGGGTTGTGTGCTACTAATGATTCGGGTAAATTGAATTTGAATTGAGATAATTTCATGCTTGTATTTATGAATTTTCAGGGCGCAAATGTATGAATTTTTTTTGTTACTTTCACGGATTTTTTTATGAACAACATGATTTGGATATTATTCAGTTTATATATAAAAAGAATGTAACTTAACAGCTGTAATATCGTCTAAAAAACTAAATATTCCACACCGGTATATTTTTTACAAAAATATTCGCCATTGCGGTTTATAAGTCGGTGTAGCAGAATAATTAACCATCGAGATCAAAATAAGTTGTATGTTATTTTTAAAACTTTTCAGAGAAAGCTTTTTGTTTGCTTATGATGCGCTAAGGCAAAATAAGTTGCGCACCATGCTTTCCTTACTTGGTGTAACCATTGGCATATTCACGATCATCGCGGTTTTTTCGGCTGTAGACACCTTGCGTAATAATCTGCAAAAGAGTGTTGATAAACTGGGTAATAATAGTGTTTACATCCAAAAATGGCCCTGGGTTGGCGGCAGTGATTTTCCGTGGTGGAAATACTTACAGCGCCCGGTACCCAAGCTGCGCAATTTTGAGGAGCTGCAGCGCCGAAGCCAAACCGCCGAAGCATTATCATACGAAGTATCAATAGATAACCGTACCATTAAGTATAAAAGTAATACCGTTGAAGGGGCACAAATAGATGCCGCATCAAAAGATCATGATAAAACCTGGAACTTTGATTTTGCGAGCGGCAGGTATTTTACTGAAATGGAATCGAAAACGGGAGCGCCGGTTGTTAATATTGGCTTTGATATTGCCGAAAACCTGTTTCCGGCAGGTGATGCTGTTGGTAAACAGATCAAAGTATTAAATCGTTATGTTACAGTGGTAGGTGTGTTTTCAAAACAAGGAAAGGACATGCTGGGCATATCAACAGATAAAGAGGTTTTGTTACCGCTTAATTTTGCGCACAACCTGATTGATGTACAAGCTGAAAAATATGGCCCGCAAATTATTGTAAGGGGTAAAAAAGGTATCCCGGTTGACGATGTGGAAAGCGAGCTGCGGGGATTAATGCGCTCGATCATGAGCCTGCGTCCCGGACAGGAAGATAACTTTTCGCTAAACCGCACCACAATGCTTACCAATGCCCTGGACGATCTTTTCAGTATCGTAAATAAAGGAGGCTTTATTATCGGTTTGTTCTCGATGCTGGTGGGTGGTTTTGGTATAGCTAATATCATGTTTGTATCAGTAAAAGAGCGTACCAATATTATAGGCATTCAGAAATCGCTGGGTGCTAAAAACTATTTTATACTTCTCCAATTTTTGATCGAATCCATTGTGCTTTGTTTGTTGGGAGGTTTAGTAGGACTTTTACTGGTGTATTTTTCAACCTTCGGGGCCAAAGCGCTATTTGATGTACAGGTAGTGCTGGATATCAACAATATTTTAAAGGGTTTAGGTTTTTCTTTGGGAATAGGTGTAATTTCGGGCATTATTCCGGCGTACTCCGCTTCAAGGCTTGATCCTGTTGAAGCCATACGCACAAATTAATTACCGATATGAAGATCAATCTTTTCAACAGTACTTTATTTGCTGGCCTCATTATAACTGTAGCCGCCTGTAAACAAGCTAATAAACCCACACAGGAAACAACAGAAAAACCAGATAGTTCCAAAACTATCGTAGCTAAAGTAGCAGATACATCAAACACCGCTGATGTATTTAATAATTATATAGGTCTCAAAAATCAGTTTCTGAGATCAAATGTAAAGGGTATTAAGAGTACTGCCGGTATGCTGGAGGATAAACTGGCCGGCATAAAAGGTTGTACCGAAACGGCTGCGCTTGCTCATCAGATAGCAACAAGCGATGATATCAAAGCACAACGCGACGCGTTTTTGATATTAAGCAAAGACGTCATTGGTCTTTTAAAAGGTGCCAGGTTCAAATCAGCTCCCATATATGTTGATTTTTGCCCAATGGCTGATGGTGGCAAAGGCGGCTACTGGCTATCGGTAAACAAAGCCATCGAAAATCCCTATTTTCCTGAGCATATGAAAACCTGCGGACAGGTTAAAGAGCAGATCAATTAAATTTCAGTATAAGTATCAAGTAGTTAGTATCAAGTATCAAGACGATTTTTGCTTTGTACTAAGGGGATTTTAAGAATCTCGACACCGACTATTTGATACTTAAATTATGACTGCGATGGCTGAGCATCGGGAATTTCAAAAATCCTGATACTCGATACCAGCTACTTGATACTAAAATTAAGACCGCTGCAGTTCTGCATTCGGAAATTTCAAAAATCTTGAAACTTGATACTGACTACTTGATACTAAATGATAGATTTGCACATAAAATTTACAAACAGTAAACGATCTGGATGGTTATAACACACAGATTTAATTACATTTGTTGCAACAATTATTTTCTATGTCGGATACAGCACAACTAAAGATTGGTGATAAAACATTTGACCTCCCGGTAATTGAGGGTACAGAAGGTGAAAAAGCTATTGATATTTCAAAACTCCGGGATCAAAGCGGTTATGTAACGCTGGATATCGGCTATAAAAATACAGGTGCTACCAAAAGTGCCATCACTTTTTTAGATGGAGAAAAAGGCATATTAAAATATCGTGGCTACCCGATTGAGCAACTGGCCGAAAACGCCAGCTTCATTGAAGTAGCTTATCTGCTTATTTACGGCGAATTGCCAAGTGAGCAGCAGCTTACCGATTTTCAATACCAGATAAGCCGCCATACGCTGGTTCATGAGGATATGAAAAAGTTTTTTGATGGTTTTCCGTCAAAATCACATCCAATGGGGCAGTTGTCATCATTGATTGGCGCTTTGGCTGCTTTCAATCCGGAATCATTAAAACAAGGTCTTTCGACCGAGGAAGTTAACCTGGAGATCATAAAACTATTGGCTAAAATGAGCACGGTAGTATCATGGATCTACAAAAAATCATTGGGCCATCCGGTTGTGTATCCTCAAAATAAATACGACTATGTAACCAACTTCCTGTACATGACCTTTGCCGAACGTACGGAAGATTATAAGGTTGACAGGGTAGTGGTTGATGTAATGAATAAATTACTTATCCTGCATGCCGATCATGAGCAAAACTGTTCAACATCAACGGTACGTATAGTAGGTTCGTCTGATGCTAACTTGTACGCTTCAATTTCTGCCGGTATATCTGCATTATGGGGCCCGCTTCATGGTGGTGCTAACCAGGCGGTTATCGAGATGCTGGAGAAGATCAAGAACGATGGCGGCGATACTGATAAATGGATAGCCAAAGCAAAAGATAAAAATGATCCGTTCCGTTTGATGGGATTTGGTCACCGTGTATATAAAAATTTCGACCCGCGTGCCAAGATCATCAAAAAGGCCTGCGACGATATATTAGAGAAACTGGGCATCAATGACGAGGTTCTGGAAATAGCCAAAAAGCTGGAAGAAGTAGCCCTGAAGGATCCATATTTTGTGGAGCGTAAGTTATACCCGAACGTTGATTTTTACTCAGGCATCATTTACCGTGCATTAGGTTTCCCAACCGAAATGTTCACTGTACTGTTTGCTCTGGGCCGTTTACCGGGATGGATAGCGCAATGGAAAGAAATGAAAGAAAATAAAGAGCCTATCGGTCGCCCGCGCCAGATCTACACCGGCGATACTGATAAGGAATATGTTGACGTGAAAAAAAGATAAATTTTTGGTTCATAGATCATAGTTGATGGTTCATAGTTCATGGTCTTCAACTATTAAAAATAGCGATGATTAAGTCATCGCTATTTTTTTTCAAGTCATTCGAAGTCTCTGACTTTGAATGAATATGTTTGTAGTTTGCAAGTGAGGATGACAAATTTGTTTCCGACTGCCTTCAGACGGTTATCTATGAACCATCAACTATGATCCATGAACTACCATGAACCACATGACCATAGAGGAAATATTAAAACAGTACTGGAACCACGATAGTTTCCGGCCTATGCAGGCCGAGATCATCAAATCTGTTTTATTGGGGCGCGATACTTTGGCTTTATTACCTACCGGTGGCGGTAAATCTGTTTGTTTCCAGGTGCCAGCGTTGGCTAAAGAGGGGATCTGTATTGTAGTATCGCCGCTGATAGCCCTGATGAAAGACCAGGTAGAAAACCTGAAGGCTAAAGGCATCAACGCGGTATCCATCGTGTCGGGCATGGGTTTACGGGAGATAGACCTGGCACTGGATAATTGTGTTTACGGTTCGGTTAAATTCCTGTATCTGTCACCCGAGCGTTTATTGTCTGAACTGGTGCGAGAGCGGATCCGGTATATGAAAGTAAACCTGATCGCTGTTGATGAGGCGCACTGTATATCACAATGGGGATATGATTTCCGCCCGCCATACCTGCATATTGCCGATCTGCGGGAATTACACCCCACAGTACCCGTATTAGCTCTTACAGCCACCGCTACGGCTGAAGTGAAGGATGATATTCAGCAGAAATTATTATTCAAAGACGGAGTTGTTTACCAGCAAAGTTTTGAACGCCGAAACATCAGCTATGTAGTACAAAATGCCGAAAATAAGTTGCAAAAGATGCTGGATATCGCCCGCGGTATAAAAGGCAGCGGCATTGTTTATGTACGCAGCCGGCGAGATGCTGCAGATATTGCCAAATTTTACAACGAAAATGGTCTCAAAGCTGATTATTATCATGCCGGCTTATCCATGGATCAGCGGGCCGAAAAACAGGAAAGCTGGAAAAATAACCGTACGCGTATCATTGTAGCCACCAACGCGTTTGGTATGGGCATTGATAAGCCTGACGTGCGTTTTGTGATCCATAAAGATATGCCCGAAAGCCTGGAGGCCTATTATCAGGAAGGTGGCCGCGCCGGCCGCGACGAGCAAAAAGCCTACGCTGTTTTACTATATACCCATTCCGACCGGCTAAGGCAGGAAAAAATGTTTGTGCTAAATTTTCCGTCGGTAGATGAGATCAAACATGTGTACCATTGCCTGGCTAATTATTATCAGCTGGCTTATGGTGCGGGTGAGGGTCTGAGCTTTGACCTTGACCTGGGCGATTTTTGTGGTCGCTTTAAGCTTGATGCGGTGAAAACGCTCAATGCACTCAAATTTTTGGAAAAAGACGAATACCTTTCATTCAACGAAAGTGTGTTTCTGCCGTCACGTTTCCGGTTCGAGGTGGTTAACGAAGTGTTGTATAATTTCCAGATACAGAATGCAGGTTGGGACCCTTTTATAAAAACGCTGCTGCGCTCATATGGCGGCTCATTTGAAAATTATGTACGCTTAAAGGAGTATGACCTGTCGCGCCGCACTAACCTGAATGTTCAGCAGGTGATTGACGGATTAATGCAGCTACAGAGCTTTGGGCTCATTAGCTATTTACAGCAGACAGATCAGCCGCAGGTAACCTATTTAAAGCCGCGCCAGCAAGCTGATCGTCTTTTTATTAACAAAAAATATATAGAGGAGCGCAAGCAAACCTATCGTCAAAAAATGGAAGCGGTTTTTGCTTACGCTACAGCAAAAAAATGCCGCAGCCAGATGTTACTGGCTTATTTTGACGAAGCCAATGCCCGTAAATGCGGCGTTTGTGATATTTGCCTGGAGGAGAAACGCCAGAAAAATGCCGACGAGATATTTGATAATATCATCCACGAAATTATACAATTGCTTGGCATATCCACCCCGGATATAGGTACGCTGATAAATACCATTAACGTAGGTACCGAAAAAGAAAAGATGGAAACCATCCGCCTGTTGCTGGATGCTGGCAAAATAAAAACCGACGGCGAAAAGTACTACCTGGCATAAGAAGTGATGAGTTATAAGTCTTGACTTTTGTGTTTTAGGTGATATGTTTTATTCTTGTTTTGGTGGTATTTGCCTCGTCAACCCACAGACTTACAAAATCAGCTCTTTTTCTTCACCGTTTTCACCGACAACATTCTTTTGTTTACCGACAAAATCCCGGCGTACAACTATTACAGGCCATATTGCTGTAACGTTTTTTTAGTGCGATCGTCATATTGATGTATTTAAAATAACAATATTAATCAACTGACAATCAAAATATTAAAATCATGAAAACTTTAGCAATCACCCTTTTTACTGTAGCAGCTATAGTATTTGGAATTGGAAATCAAGCACAAGCCACTGTTAACACAAACAACAACAAAGGCATCGTTTTAACCGACATCACCAGAATCAACCAGATCGAAGTTTACGGCAATGTTCAGGTATATGTATCCAACGGAACAGCCGACGAAGTAAAGGTTTACAATCGTTATTATGCCGAAAGCGCATTGGTACAAGCAAAGAATGGTGTGTTACGTATATCATCTTATAACAAGGCCGAAAAGTTAGTGGTTTGGGTAACCGCGAAACAACTTTCAGGCATCACTGCTTATGACAATGCCAACATCAGCTCATTCGGTAACTTTTCTGCCATTGAACTGGATGTAAAACTATACAACAACGCATCTGCCACTTTAAAATTAGATGTTTACAGCGCACATGTTACCATGAACGATAAAGCCTGTGCTAATCTGAGCGGTACTGTTAATGAATACAGCTTAAACCGCAGCTATGGCTCAAGTGTAAACGGATCAACCCTGGTAGCCGAACACACCACCGAAGTATTGAATGGTGCAAAAGTTAAAGCTGACGAGTATGCAGGTTTATAATCACCATAACAGCAGGCTAACCACCGAACAAAGCCACCTGAAGCCGGGTGGCTTTGTCTTTTTATAGCTATTTACCTTCTATTAGTTTTTCAACAACATAAGGTGCGATGATCTTACTGGCGCCTTCAGGATCAGGGTGCAGGCCGTCAGGTACATATTTCAAATATTCTTCTTTTCCTTTATCCAATATGGCTTTCCAATGCGGGTAATGATCTATCAGTAAAAGCTTTCGTTTTTTGGCAACCTGGCGATAGAGGTCATAATAGCTATTCAGCTCGGGTCTGTCGGCCGCTGGTTCCATAAACAACCAGGATTTGGGATTTACCCGCCTGCAGATTTTTAACCAGCCGCGTTTGCGCCGAAACCGCTGCTGAAAATAACATCAGAAAAATGATGAATAGATTTAATGAATTAAAATGGGATTTCATACGTTTACTTGACAGCAAAACTTCTTAAAGTTTTATTTTAACACTTTTTTAACTAAAAGAGGGGTGGAAATCATTCAAAAATTATCGAAAATTTATTCAAAATCATCGATTTTAACACTTTTTAACAAATTTTAACATGGTTTTGAAAACTTTAAAAAGTATTAAATTATTGATGGTTAGTGAAATATTTACAAACGGTTAGTTTTTGGCCTTGTTTTTTCCTTAACTAAACAGCCCGCTTGTCTTCTGAAAAGACAAGCGGGCTGTTTAGTTATATAAATATACGGAAAATTAGCGTCAACTCAAATACTTGTTTTTTTTATTTCCGCCCCGCAGGAGGGTGTGCTATGTTATATAATTCTTTCATCTTTTCCAAAACCAGATCCACGCGCTGTGGTACCGTAGTATCGCCGCGTATCTCTAAAACGGGAGAGCTTACCTGCTTTAACCAGTTTTCGTGTACCTGTAGGGTGCGACCCTGGGTAGTATTATCGTCATATCCTTTGGCCCATTTAATAAATGCCTGGTAATTGGCCGCACGTTCGGGATCGGTAAAAATAGCTTCGCCGTAGCGTTCCAGTTCGCGGTTATGCAATCGCTGCATACGGATGTGGTGAGGGATATATAAAAACACTACCAGGTCAAACATATCCAGCCATACAGGTCCCCAGCTTACCATCGATCCGGTGAGTATCCAGTTTGAGTTACTGTTAACATCGTGCATCATCATAGCATTCCGCAATTCCGGATCACGCCTTACGGTAAAAGGTTGTTCGCTTGTCTCCCAGAAATATTTGTCGCTGTCAAATAGCGGATAGTTCAATTGTTGGGCAAGGGCGGCACCTAAAGTTGTGGAGCCGGCACATGATGCGCCCATGATGTGTATTTTCATATGTTGGTAGTGGTGAGTGGTGAGTGGTGAGTGGTGAATGGTGAATGGTGAGTAGTGAGTGGTGAATGGTGAGGGGTGAGTGGTGAACTGATTTTCTGTTCTTATTTTCCTTACATAGAACTGACCCTCACTACTCACTACTTCACCACTCACCCCTCACCACTTCATATCCTCCCGTAGTGGCTTGCGTTAATATTGGTTTGTTTTTTAAAATAGTTGGATAGATGGCTTACGTCGGTGAAACCAAATTCTTCGGCTATCTGGCTCAGAGTAGAAGTTTTGTTGCCGATACGGATCTCGATCAGCTTAACCCGGTACCCATTGATATAATCGCGGTAGCTGATATCAAAATTCCGTTTAAACCAGGCACTGAAATAACTGGTAGCGATATTAAAATGCGCGGCTACATTTTTGATCAGGATGTTTTCAGGTTCGTAAATATGCTGATGGATATAGGATATCAACTCCTGTTTACCCGGCGGACAATTAACTAATTGCGCGTCGATACGGCCCAATGCTTGTGTTATTAAGCCAAAGAGCGACAATATCTGATAAAAGATATAGGGACAGGTGGCTATATCTGTTGACCCATTGTAGGTGGTAATATTATCAATGGTACTCCTTAAAATGGTTTTAAAGGGTTCGTCAAAGGTGAGTTTGATCTCTTTTAGCAGTTTGTGACGCATCAGATCCTGCGGACTGAAAACGATACCTACATGCGGGATAGACTGATTCTGCGAACTGAAAAACTCATCGGTAAATTTGATCAGTGTAACGCAGGTGTATTTTTTATAGTCGAAACAGTGTTCATCCTCCGGGCATATTAAAAACAGATCTCCTGTTTTATAGGGCAAGCGGTTTTGATTAAGGATGTGTGTGCCCGATCCTTTTTGCACATAAATAATTTCATAATAAGTATGGCTGTGCCGGGATTGTATCATGCCCTCGCCTTCCACATTGCAAATTACCAGGGGCGCAAATTGCTTTTTCTTCATGTCGTAAATTTACAATTATATCGCCCCTATGTACAACAATTGTACGTGCATATATTTTTTTCTTTGAAATAGCTAAACAGTATTTTAATTGAATCACAGTTATGACACACTTCAACCTATCGGCAATAGCCCTTCCCGATGAATTTGTACAATATTGTCATCTGCATCAGTACAACCTGTCGGTTAAAAAAAAGCACATTATAGCACACGTTTTAAAACTGGCCCAGGATGCCGATGTAGATACCCTGTCGAGGGATATCCGCGTTAATGGCGTTAAAGTGAGTACCAGCAGTATTTACCTGGTACTGCAATGGCTTATTGAGCATGGCTTTGTAGTGAAAACAGTGAACGGCCGCAGTGAGGTTTATTACCGGCCGGTAAGTCCAATGGTTAACTGAGAAAAATTATGGCAGTCAATGGCAGTTCTGGCGAAGGGTAGCGTGTAAAGGCCGTTCTGATGGCGACGACTCATCCCGGCGGCATCGCTTTGTTTCAGCCCATAAATGTTGGGAAGATCTGAAAATCTTATTAAAGTATTATTAAGATTAAGCAAGTATGCTCCGTTAGGAGCTATCCATTTGTAGGCAATTCATATACACATTTATACCTGGTAGAGCAATGTCATTAAGTTAAGGAATTTTGCAAGCCCCATAGGGGTTAAAGCTTTGTAGAAAAAATTCGGTTTCTATTCAGTGCCGTAGGTACTGCACTCAGCTTGCATACCTACGGCATGCTGAATACTTAATTTTGCTTTCTACAAAGCTTTTACTCCTACGGAGTATCCTTAACTTAATGACATTGCTCTACGAGGCTACCCTTATACAGTATAGCTGTTTATTTATGGTTGCACCTACGGAGCAAAAGATATTTTATTGGTATGCTACAAACAGGTAGCTCCTAAAGGAGCAAATAAACATAAGAAGAAATGTACAGCTAATATTTATCTTCCAATATTTATGGGCTGGAGCCGAGCGACCGCTGAGTCCCTTATTCCCCTCATCCCACACCTTAATCGGTCATTTCTCCCTTTTATCCCCAAAAATATTTTCGCAGTTCACCGATGTAAATCCCCGGTTCACCGATAAAATAAGGCCGTACATCTAATTGACCTAAAATAGCTGTAACGTTTTAAAAATGGAGGCGTCATATAGATGTATTTAAAAAATAAGGCAATACAATTAATTGACAATCAAAATATTAATATCATGAAAACAAAATTATTCACCATCGCAACTATGTTAGTTTTAGTAGGTGGTATCACCAGCACAACTTATGCAACTGCCCATAATTATAACAATAACAACACCGCTACTGTGGTAAAAGAAGTAAGCAAGATCAGCAAGATCGAGATCCGCGGTAATGTAGAGCTGTTTGTATCTGACGGTTCTGCCGACCAGGTAAAAGTTTACAATCGTTATTATGGCGAAAACGCCCTTGTTCAAAATGAAAACGGTGTATTGCGTATCGCCTCATACAAAGCCGAAAAACTGGTTGTTTGGGTAACCGCTAATGACTTGCGTGCCATCAGCGCTTATGACAATGCACAGGTAAAATCATTTGGTAAATTATCTGCCCTTGAACTGGAAGTTAACCTGCACAATAACTCTACCGCAAACTTAAATGTAGACGCATACACTGCAAATGTTAACCTGAATGATCGTGCAAAAATTGACTTAAGTGGTACAGCTACTATATACAGCTTAAACCACAGCATTACATCAAGCGTAAACAACAACAGCTTTGCTGCCGAAAGCTTTACCGATAAATTGAATGGTATGCCTAAAGTAGATATCGCAGACGAGTTTGCCGGTCTTTAATCCAACTTTTGCAAAAGTTCATCATATATTTCTGAGAAGCTGGCACAAAATGTGGCAGCTTTTTTATTTTTGATGTAACTTCAACCCTTTAAACAACGTCACAAAGTAAAAAATACCCATAAAACTATCATGGGCAAAAAGACCAGATAGCTTTATGACCACAAAAATCTATCATTATGAAAAAAGCAGGTTTAGCTATTGCCATTATCGCGTGCGCATCATTAAGTATCATATCGTCATGTAAGCTTGTTTGCGTGCATGGCTCAGGAAAAATAACTACCGAACAACGCAAGGCCAATGATTTTACCCGGATCGATATATCGGGCGCCTATAAAATTCATTTAAAGCAGGATAGCTCCTTAACTATTTCTATTAGCGGTGATGATAATCTGCTCAAATATGTTTCTACCTCTGTTAATGGTGATAAACTGACCATCAAAACCACCAAAACAATATGTTTGGATGATAGCCTGGTGGTAAACATTGGTATACGCAAACTGGAAGAGCTCAAATCATCGGGAGCGGTAGAGGTTTCATCAACGGGAAAAATAACTACGGGCGATCTGAATATCCACTTATCAGGCGCTACTAAAGTTAATCTTGATCTGAACGCGGCTAATGTAAACAGTCACGGCAGTGGTGTAAGCGAGTTGAATTTAACTGGGCAGGCGGCAACGCACCACGTAGAGTTTAGCGGCGTGGGCAAGATTAACGCTTTTGATTTTGTGGTTGGCGAATACACCATTAATTCATCGGGTGCGAGCCATTGCAAGATCAACGTTTTAAAAACACTGAATGTACACTCATCAGGCGCATCAGAGATCAGGTATAAAGGTTCGCCTACAACGGTTAACAATGATAAGTCGGGCGCATCGAGCATTGAAAAAGTCGATTAAATAGTTATTACTATTTTGTAAAAAGCAGGGGCGAAGGTCTCTGCTTTTTTTTGTTGGAGGGCGTTGAAACGACTCACCCGACCGTCGCTTCGCTCGGTCACCCTCTCTCTTCGCCTGCGGCGGAAAGAGGGGATAAAAAAACAAACCAGTTTGTCATCCTGACCGGAGTGAAGAATCTGTTTTGCGATTGAAAAGTTCAATAACAGATGCTTCGTTCCTGCCCATGATAAAATGTTTTTTTACCCTCTTTCCAGCGAAGCTGAAGAGAGGGGCGGCGAGCGCAGCGATGCCGGAGTGAGTCTAAACAGCGTAAATCTACGCTTTATCTTTCCGTGAAAATACGGTGTAAAAGGTTGATTATAAGTTTAAAAAGTTGCTTAGTTTTGCCGCGTCCCTATTTACCCTATCATGAAAAAAATCTTAAAGTTTGCAGGCTATATGGTAATAGCCATTGTTTTAATAGCAGTAGCCGGTATAAGCTATATTACCTTGGCCTTGCCCAATGTTGGCGAACCCGAAAATATTAAAGTGGAAGCTACGCCAGAGCGTTTGGAGCGTGGTAAATACCTGGCCAATCACGTAACGGTTTGTGTTGATTGCCACTCCACCCGCGACTGGAGCATACTCGCAGGACCGGTGAAAGCGGAGTCGTTAGGAGCAGGCGGCGAAAAGTTTGATGCTAATGTTAGTTTCCCGGGTTCGGTTTATGTGCCCAATATTACCCCGTATCATTTAAAAAACTGGACCGACGGCGAATTGTTCCGGGCTATTACCACGGGAGTTAAGAAAGATGGATCGGCCATATTCCCGATCATGCCCTGGGAAGCATATTCCAAAATGAGCCGGGAAGATGTTTATTCCATCATTGCTTATCTGCGTACGCTAAAATCGCAAAAAACAGACTACCCTGAGCGTAAACTTGATTTTCCGCTGAATATACTGGTACATACCATGCCGGCAAAAGCTACGCTGGGTACAGTGCCCGATCAGCATGATACGCTGGCCTATGGCGCTTACCTGGTGCGGATAGCTGCCTGTAAAGATTGCCACAGCCAGGCCAACAAAGGTAAAATAATTGAAGGATTGGAATTTGCCGGCGGGCATGAATATACTTTGCCAAATGGGGGTACCATACGGTCGTCAAACATTACGGCTGATAAAGAAACCGGCATAGGCAGCTGGACAAAGGCGCAGTTTTTAAGTCGATTTACACAGTATGCCGATAGTACCCATAAACAGGTTGCTGTAAAACGCAATGAATATCAAACCATTATGCCCTGGTACAGGTACGGCACCATGAAAGTAACTGATCTGGAGGCTATATATGCTTATATTAAAACCATAAAGCCTGTAAAAAACAAGGTTGATAAATTTACTCCGGCAGAATTGCGTGATTAAATTGGCAACTTGTTCAGATTATATTAAATAGGCCTGAAATTATTTCCGACCTATTTAATATTAAAATAATTATTATCTTGTGATACCTTATTAAAACCATATCACATGAAAACAAAATTATTTCTTCCCGGATTATTGTTATTTATTTTAATAGTTGGACTTCTGTCTGGTTGTAAAAAAGATCTGCAATCAAAAACAGATCAAACAGAAAATGTAAAGAAAGCAGATACGCAGCAACTGCCGATCATGGCTTACCAACCTGGTACCGGTGAGAGCATTACCTATAATTTGAATGATGGCTCTGTTATTACTTTACAAAAAGTAAATGATCAGTATATTTTAGGTGGTGATATGCGATTGTCTGCCAGTCAATTAAAATATATTCAAGACAATAGCACCACGACAAAACAAGCTGTTCACAGTGTTATAAAGCCCAACAGCACATTTACCTCAAACAATATTTTATTATGGCCTAATGCCACGGTTTATTATACTGTTAATGCCTCAAGTAATGAAGCTAATGTCCAGGCGGCTATAAATTACTATAACGCTAATACCATTGTCCATTTTGTTCCCCGAACCAATCAGGCAAATTATGTAGAGTTTTTTACGGCCAATCTTCCTTCCGGTGTTTCGGGTATTTCAGATATTGGTATGGTGGGCAATAAACAACAACTATTATTAGAGCCTTTTGCTCCAATAGGCACCGTGATACATGAAATGGGGCATATATTGGGATTAATGCACGAGCAAACCCGTGCCGATAGGGATGCTTATATTATTGTGAACTTTAATAATATAAAACCTGACTTTACCTCGCAATATCAAATTTATAGCGGAATTAGCGGATTTCAGATCGGGCCCTTTGATTTTGCATCAATAATGATGTATAAATCTTATTATAGCGGGGTAGCTTATCCCGGAAACTCTGCGCTTCAAATAACCAAACTTGATGGCAGTACTTATACGCCTTCAGAAGATCAACTATCGGCGGGAGATAAAAGTGGAATAGCCTATTTATACAATAATCTGTTTGTTCGTTTAAGATTTGTAAATGTACCGGTAACCCAGGTACCCGATGTGGAACGTATTAACCAGGATATATATATCGACTTTTACGCGGACGCCGCCTGTACCACACCAAAAACCTTAACGCAGCCAACACAGATCAGATATACCGAAAATTTACAGCAGTGGTATACCGATGCTCCCCATCATACCAACTCACTTACCAGTTACCAACCGATGGTGCCGGCAGGTGCAAGTTTCTATAAGATACACAGCAACTTTACAACCTCACTATTTGATGACAGAAGTGGTAATCACCGGTCTTATGTGATTACTGATAACTTAGTTGGCTGGATAGGATATGTGACAGTTAGCCCACCGATACGCCAATGAGCAACAAATAAAAAATAATAATTTAATTGAAAGGCCGGAAACTTATCCAGCCTTTGCTTTTACATAATAGTATAGTATAATTTTAAAAAGATAAATAATTAGTTTGCGAAATTCAAAATCAACAAGAGCCTAAACATAAATTTAAAATAAAATTCATACTTTTGCGCCTCGAAATTTGTATAGCCTGAATTGGTTTTACGGCTACGTTTTGAACCATTAAATTAAAATACCCGGTAAAAAGATGAATATTACACAGGAAAAAGTAGATGCCCTGAACGCAGTTGTTAAGATCAACATTAACCCTGAAGATTACCAGCCACGTGTTGATAAAGCCATAAAAGAAAACGCTAAAAAGGCTAAACTGCCAGGCTTTCGTCCCGGAATGGTGCCCGCAGCACATATCAAAAAAATGTACGGTAAAAGTATTTTGGTTGATGAGATCAACAACTTGTTATCTGATACTTTAAATAAATACATCGACGAGCAAAAACTGGAAGTATTGGGTCAGCCATTACCAAAGGTTGATGACGAGAAAGAATACAACTGGGATTTTAACGATAATTTTGAATTCAACTATGAGTTGGGCTTAGCTCCTCAGTTTGAAATTAATTTTTCATCAAAAGATAAAGTGACCCAATACGTGATCAAAGTTGATGACGAAACCCTGGCTTCACGTATCAAAAACATCCGCCGCAGCTATGGCAAAATGACAAATCCTGACGTATCGGCAGATGATGACGTGCTTTACGCGGATTTGGCCCAGCTTTCTCCGGATGGTTCTGTTTTTGAGGGAGGCATAAGCAATACCGCATCAGTTAGATTAGATCAGATCAAGGATGAAAAGATAAAAAAATCATTGATCGGCCTGAAAAAAGGTGATGTAGTAACGCTTGATATTCAGAAAGCTTTTGATAACGAAGCACCGAAGATTGCCGGTTTATTAAAAATAGAAGAAGACGAAGCGGCTGAGTTGAAATCGAAATTCCAGTTAACGGTTAAAAATGTAAACCGTTTGGAAGAAAGCGATCTGAACCAGGAGTTCTTTGACAAATTATTTGGTGAAGGTACAGTAACTACCGAAGCGGAATTTACAGCTAAAATTACTGAAGAAATTGAAACCATGATGGTTCAGGATTCAGAGCGTAAATTACAGGACGATATTTACAAAATGAGCGTAGCCAAGGTTGATTTTAACCTGCCTGATGAGTTTTTGAAACGCTGGTTAAAAGCTACAAACGAAAAACTGAGCGATGAGGAACTGAACGGCGGCTATAATGATTTTGCCACCAACCTGAAGTGGACATTGATCGAAAACAAGATCATTAAAGATGGCCAGATCGAGATCAAATACGACGAGGTTTTTGCTTTGGCAAAAGTTCGTCTGGATCAGCAGTTCAGAATGTACAGCCCGCAGCCTATCCCTGATGAGCAATTAGGTCAGTACACTGTACAATATCTTCAAAACAAAGAGAATGCTAACAAGATATTTGAAGAAGTAAAAGCGCTTAAAGTATTTGATTATATTAAAAGCGTGATCACTTTAGATAAAAAAGATATCCTTTATACAGATTTCAGCGAGCTGGTAAAAGAGCAGCAATAAGCTCATTTTACTTCTGTACAAAACACCAAAAGCAACTCACAAGGTTGCTTTTGGTGTTTTAAGTCCGAAAAGACTGGAAGTCCGGAAGTCAGTAAAGTCTGGAAGTTAGAAAAAAGAAGATAGATCTTGAATATTCGCTTCCGGACTTTACTGACTTCCGGTCTTTCGGACTCAAAATATTTAAATTATATTCAACTAAAAACTATATTTATCGCAGGTAATACCTGCATCTAAACAAATAACATAACAAAAACCATGAGTAGTAACATCGATAAGAACGAATTCAGAAATTATGCTGTTAAACATCACCGTTTAAACAGCTTACACGTTGATAAATATATTTCGGCTGTTGACAGAAGCAGAATGCCGTCTGGTATTTATACCCCAACCGGCATGACCCCATACATCATTGAGGAACGCCAGCTGAATGTGGCCCAGATGGACGTGTTTTCACGTTTGATGATGGACCGTATCATTTTCCTTGGCGATGCCATTTATGAAAATATTGCAAACATTATCCAGGCTCAATTGCTGTTCCTGCAGTCGGCTGATAGCAAACGCGATATCCAGATCTATATCAATTCACCAGGTGGCTCTGTTTACGCGGGTTTAGGTATCTATGATACCATGCAATTTATATCAAATGATGTGGCCACTATTTGTACAGGTATGGCAGCATCAATGGCCGCAGTATTATTATGTGCCGGTACCGAAGGTAAAAGGGCTATATTGCCGCATGCAAGGGTAATGATCCACCAGCCATCGGGTGGTGCACAAGGTCAGCAGTCAGATATCGAGATCTCTTACCATGAGATCACCAAGCTGAAAAAAGAGCTGTACCAAATCATTGCCGATCATAGCGGCGCGCC
Organism: Mucilaginibacter sp. RCC_168; assembly: GCF_041355315.1. Taxonomy (NCBI): domain Bacteria; kingdom Pseudomonadati; phylum Bacteroidota; class Sphingobacteriia; order Sphingobacteriales; family Sphingobacteriaceae; genus Mucilaginibacter; species Mucilaginibacter sp. RCC_168. Next base: position 216,862 of record NZ_JBFUPN010000002.1, on the reverse strand, counting down.
ATTCCAAAAAGTTTGGGACGCATCAGACCGTGATTACTGGATGATTGCCGAAGAAGCCAAAGAATTTGGTATGGTCGACGAGATTTTAAAAGGCAGCGGCAAAGCGAATAAATAAGTCGTTAGTCGGCAAGTCGGAAAAGTCGGTAAGATAGGTAAGTAGCTGCAAGAGCAGGCGAATTTAAATATCTGATAAGTAAAGAGTTAGTAAAGTCTGAAAAGAGGATTTCACCTCCGGACTTTACTGACTTTCCCGACTTTCGGACTAAAGAACTTTTTTTTCTGCCACTAATTAGTTAATTTTGAATTACAAACGAATCAGATGAATAAGAACAGTAAGGAAATCAGGTGTTCATTTTGCGGTGCAGGTAAACAGGATTCCCTGATGTTAATTGCGGGGCTTGACGCTCACATTTGTGATAAATGCGTTAACCAGGCTAATGAAATATTGGCTGAGGAGTTAAAGGTACGTAAGGTAAAAGCTTCGCCTACGGCACCTTCTTTATTAAAGCCTGCCGAAATTAAAACGCATCTTGATCAGTATGTTATCGGTCAGGATGATGCTAAAAAGATACTTTCTGTAGCCGTATATAACCATTACAAACGCTTAAACCAGCGTATTGACAAGGACGAGGTAGAGATCGAAAAATCAAACATCATTATGGTGGGCGAAACAGGTACGGGTAAAACCTTACTGGCCAAAACCATGGCCAAAATACTGAACGTTCCGTTTTGCATCTGTGATGCTACCGTACTCACCGAGGCAGGTTATGTAGGGGAGGATGTGGAAAGCATACTCACCCGTTTGCTGCAATCGGCAGATTATGATGTAACCCTTGCCGAAAAAGGTATTGTTTACATTGATGAGGTTGATAAAATTGCCCGTAAGAGCGATAACGCCTCCATCACCCGCGATGTATCCGGCGAAGGTGTACAACAGGCTTTGTTAAAGATACTGGAAGGCACCATGGTTAACGTACCACCACAAGGCGGACGTAAACATCCCGACCAAAAGATGATCACTGTAAATACCAGCAATATATTGTTTATCTGCGGCGGAGCATTTGACGGTATCGATCGTAAAATAGCTAACCGCTTGCGTACGCAAACCGTTGGTTACAAACTAAAACGTGACGATAGCGAGGTTGACTTAAAAAACCTGTACAAATATATTACCCCGCAGGACCTGAAATCATTTGGTTTGATACCAGAGCTGATTGGTCGTTTGCCGGTATTAACGTATTTGAACCCGCTTGATAGAGATGCCCTGCGCAACATATTAACCGAGCCTAAAAATTCCTTATTGAAACAGTACAAAAAGCTGTTTGAATATGAAGGTGTAAAGCTTGATTTTGATAATGAAGTGCTGGAGTTTATAGTTGATAAAGCCATGGAATTTAAGCTTGGCGCAAGGGGCTTGCGCTCTATCTGCGAGGCAATCATGATTGATGCCATGTTTGAGTTCCCATCCAAGAAAGATGTGAAACGCCTGCAGGTTACTTTGGACTATGCCCACGAGAAGTTTGAAAAATCAGATCTGAAAAAATTAAAAGTAGCGTAACAATTTGATATCAATTAAGTAGCTATCTTTATTACAATAAACACAGACCCTGGTGAAACGCCGGGGTTTGTTGTATAAGAAGGTTTTTATTTATTAGTATCAAGTAGTTAGTATCAAGTATCAAGACTTGAATATTATAGCAAATACAAAAATGATGTTTGTCGTGATACTTGATACTAACTACCTGATACTCAAAAAAAGAAAAATATGAATGAAGAATTGAATGTAAAAAAGAATCCTACCGACGCACCGGTAGTAAAAGAAGTGCACTCACCTGTAAAAGCAGGGTTGAAAACCAAAGATGCCATTGTGGTAAACTGGTTACCGCGTTATACTGGTCGCCCGTTGGAAGCTTTTGGCGAGTACATCATACTAACCAACTTCTCGAAGTATATCCAGCTGTTTTCGCAGTGGAATGATAATGCGCCGATCATGGGTCTGGAAAAACCGATGCAGAGCGTTACTGCCAATGGTATTACCATCATTAATTTTGGTATGGGTAGTTCGGTGGCAGCTACGGTGATGGATCTGCTTACTGCTATACACCCCAAAGCCGTTATATTTTTGGGTAAATGCGGCGGTTTGAAAAAGAAAAATGCCGTGGGCGATCTGATACTACCGATAGCCGCTATTCGTGGCGAAGGTACATCGAATGATTATTTACCGCCCGAAGTTCCGGCCTTGCCCTCATTTGCTTTACAAAAGGCGATATCAACCACCATTCGCGATTTTTCGCGCGATTACTGGACTGGTACCTGCTACACTACCAACCGCCGTGTTTGGGAACATGATAAAGTATTTAAAAAATATCTGAAAGATTTACGCGCTATGGCCGTTGACATGGAAACCGCTACCATTTTTACAACAGGTTTTGCCAACAAGATCCCGACAGGAGCATTGTTACTGGTGTCTGATCAGCCGATGATCCCCGAAGGTGTAAAAACAGCCGAAAGTGATTCATCTGTAACCGAGCAATTTGTTGAAACGCACCTGCGCATTGGTATCGAATCGTTAAAACAGTTGATCAATAATGGATTAACGGTTAAGCATTTGAAATTTTAATTGGTTCATTAAAGTTGTCATGCTGAACGAAGTGAAGCATCTATTCAACAATAAGTATGTTGAAGAATAGATTCTTCGCTATGCTCAGAATGACAAACTATGGGTGTGACCCTATCACCACCTTTTTCATCCCTTCGCGGCCATAAAATACCGGGAAATACATCATCTCGGCTTTGGCAGGGTTAAGGTTGTACCTGCCGTCAAATCTCGGCATCAGGTTAATGGTGTAAGTATATTTGCCCTGTTTTAGCTTGCGGCAAAATATACTCACCTTTTCTTTAAAATACTCCCGATGTACCTCGTTGTTATCCCATGACTGCTCTTTGCTGTTGTAGGAGCAACCGGCTGGTATAGGTATTTCGATCATCACAAAATCTGCATCGCCTTTTGCTGTAATTTCAGCTTTGAGGGTTACCGCTTCGCCGCCTTTTAGCTTAGTGATCTTTTGGCCGTTTTTCTCAAACCAGGTATCCACCGTAAAATCTTTATTTGCTTTTTCTGGTTTAGGATTCCAGAATTGCTGGTAACCGGTTATATAAACAGGGAGTGTGCCGGTTTTGCTAATGCTGATCTCATTATCGGTAAGGGTGGCTGTGTAGGGGAACTGGTTTATGATTTCGGTTTTTGACCCTTTGAGCGTTAAGCCGGCCGGTTTCAACGGTTTGCCTTCTTGTAACACATCTGGTAAAATGGTTTCCAGTATCAGGGCGGCTTCGTAGGTGTTACGCCAGTCGCCGTGCCCGCGCTGTTCTAAAAAGTAACCCCTTATTTTGTTGAGCATATCCGGGTGATGGCCGTCGTTTTTTATGATCTTGTAGGCCAGGATGCTGAGTTGTATCGAATTATCAAAGAAACTATAGCTGCTCTCGCCCCAGTAAACATTGCCAAAAAGGGTACGACGTTGCGTGGCGAGTAAACTATCCAGCTTTACCGAAACACCCGCTTCCTGTTTCAACAGCATCAGTCTGAATTTATCGTAAGTTGATACCTTGATATCAGCTTTTAGTTTTATAGCGGTGTTTTCTTTGACTATGATGTCGACATATTTTTTATAATCAACTTTGGCGCTCAGTTGCTGCAGTAGCTGCAGGCACATTAGCTTGTCCTGTCCGCGGTAGCTCTCCAGTTGGTAAACAAGGTAATCGGTTAGCTTTTGTTTATCCAATTGAACGGTATAACCTTCCTTTTGCGCATTGATAAGCGCTTCCACAGCATGCAGGCTTATCCAAAGCTCTTCGTTAGTATCTTTCCACCAACCCCAGGTTCCGGTGCTTTTGCGGTTTTCCTGTAGTTTTTTGATCACCTCGGTAATATTTTTGCCGTATTTAAATTCCTCGCCCAGGAATTTTTTGATACGCCGTTCTGTTAGCAGGCCCTTTAGTTTGGATGCCAGTTGCTCGTTGCATAAATATTTATAATCGCGCAGCTTTTGAGTTTCTTCCATCAGTGCGGGTAGTACCGAATTTTCGGCGTGGAAGGTGATCGGCCCCAATGCCGGGTCGAATTTTAAGTGTGCGGTAGTATCGCCGTTCAATACTTCAAATATGCCTTTGGTTTCTTTTACGCCTTGTTTTATAACCGGTATCTTGCGGCGCTCGCCATCAAAATAACCATTGTCGCGCTTAATGGTATATTCAAAGCTCAGGCTGTCAATAGCATCGGCTATAATATTCAGTGTATCTATTTTGGAATTTTTTACGCTGATATTTTCCTGTTTCAATAATTTGCCGTTATAGCTAAAACTGCGGTTAACATCGGCGCTTTGCGAATTATAGTTCAATACTTTACCAATAACGCTTAGCTCATCACCAGCCACGGCGAATTGCGGCGAAGTAAAATTGGCGCTCAAGGGTTTAAATGATTTTACCTGCGCTTCTTTAAAACCAGTTTGTTGTCCGTTGATGCCGATAATAAACGTGCGCCAGCTGGTAATATCGTCAGGGTAGGTAGTGGTAAAGCTGGCTTTGCCCTGCTCGTCGGTAGTGAGTTTGGGTTGCCAGTAGGCAAAATCCGAAAAGTTTTTACGCAGGGTGGCTTCATTACCGGACTGCGTTGCCTCTGTTGCCTGGGCATCACCTGGTTTCTTTTTGGTGTTGATGACCACCACTCCATTAGCGGCCCTTGAGCCATACAGGGCTGTAGCGGCGGCATCTTTTAATACGCTGATCTCACCAATGCCGGCCGGGTCTATCCCGTTCATGCTTGTCACTATTTCACCATCTACTACATAAAGCGGCTCCTGGCCGGGTGTGGATGACAGGCCGCGGATCTGAATGGAGACGTTAGCACCAGGGGCGCCAACGGAGATGCCGGCAACATTACCCTGTATTTCACGCATAACAACCATTGAAGAAGCGGAAAGTGTTTCCCGTCTTTTTTGTGAGCCATAACCCACCACCGCAACCTCCTGTAGTGCGCTGGCCGACTCCTTTAGCGCTATTTTTTGATAGCTGCCAGGTTCTATAGTGATCTCCTGGGTTTCATAACCAATAAAACTGATGATGAGTTTACCATGTGATGGTACTTTAAGTTTAAACCGGCCGTAAATATCTGTTACAGTTCCATTACTGGTGCCTTTTACTTTCACCGTTACGCCAGGTATTGGTTTCTTGTCACTATTGTCGGTAATAACGCCGCCAACCTGGCCTGTAAAGTCGCTCATGTCCAGGTATTTTTCATTAAAGGCTTCTTTGATCTTTAAGGCATCATTTTCAATGTTCTTATCTTTATAATCATATAAGCCGTTGCGGTTGTTGATGATATTACTGATACGGATGCTTACCGAGTCCTTAACATGAGTTGGTAAAATATGCAGCTTATAAAAGTTGATGCCATAAGGTTTAATGCTGATGTTTTCTTTTAGGTCATACACATCGCCCTTCAGCAGGAACAGCAAGCGATAATTCCCGGCTTCGATACCATGCAGTTCGGTAGTGTTGCCGGGATAGATCCTGATAAATTCCAGATCGTTATTCCTATAGAGAATTACATTTTTGATCAATAGTTTTTTCTCCTTCGGCTGAGTGATATCCATCATCAGTTGACCTGTGTGCGTGGTTTTATTATCATCATTGCTGAATAACTGCTGGTTATTGGCACGCGAATCAAGATATTGCTGCCACAGGCTATCTGTTTGCGGTTTGGTAAGTACCAACTGTTTATAATCATCTGTCCCGTTTGCTGCCGATAGATTTTTGTTGAAAGGATATTTGTAAGGGATGCTTTTTTGTTTTAACAGTCCGGGTTCAAACAGGAAAGTGAACCCCGGCTCGGCCACAAAGTAGCGTGGTTTCTCGCCACGCACCAATAGTTGCGCGTAATTATCGGTCAGTGGGCCAGTCAGTATATCGCCGCGATAACCCGGATTTGGATTAATCAGTATGATCTTATCCGGCTGCTCCAGGGTAGCCATTCGCGATTTAAAATTGTTCACTACCGTGATCATATATTTGTTTAGCAGATCGGCTTCGTAGATGGTTAAGGTATCCGGCGCTTTGGTAGTGTGTGCATTATCGGCATTGAGGCTCAGGATCAGTTTTTTTGATCTTTTAACCAGGATACTATCCAATTTAATATGCTGGTTGCCTGTCCTGAACTGGAACGAGTGCAGCCCCGGGCTTACCTCAAAACTGTAGCGTTGTAATTGCTGCGCCTGATCGAAATACACCGGCCGGTTATCGATATACAAGATATGAACCGGGATGATATCACCATTTTTCACAATGAATGGCGCCACCTGCGCCAGTGTATCGGTAGTGGGTTCTTCTACCTGGTAAAGTTTTGCAGGGTGGGTAAATTGATAATAGGTAATGCTGTCCAATCCCATTTCGCGGCTCCAACGGATCCAGTTCAGTTTCAGGGTGCCACCACCATCAACACCCTTGTCACTAAAAGGGTTTTTATATTTGCGGCCCGGATACAATTTGCCCAGATAAGGCACAAAAGGTACCTGGTAATTGGTGAATTTGCTGGTCATGGCCCAGGCGGTAAGGTCGGTATTGGGCACAGGTTTGCCGGTAACGTCGGTAACTACAATGTCTGTTTTTACCTGCTGGCCGGGATAAACGGAAACGGGTTGCTTTACATTGATGGTGAGAAATTTGTCCTGATAGGGGACAACACTTTGATCTGTAAGACTTTGGCCCGCCCATATGTAATTGACGAGAAAGGTTACATTGTTTTGCTCCCGGTAAGCTCGTTTATAAAATAGCTGAACGGACTTTCCGGCATCAATCAGCTTGTTGCCTGCAAATACACTGTACCAAAAATGCAGGTTACGTGTGTTGTTTACTTTAACAAACAGGGAGTCGGCGGTGCGGTAACCTGATAATGAGACCTCACTTGGCTGTTGTTTTAATTCCAGATCGGTATCGGTGCTGTCTGTGGCAATGTTATAACTCGCAGCATTGGGGTTGATGATGATCCTGGAGGGCAGGATAACCTGTTGTTTGGAAATGGTATCGTCCCTGGCATCCAGCGCGGTTATCAGGGCTTTGCCTTTGATGTCTTTGCCCAGTTCCTGGTACGTGCTAATGAGGGTATCAGCACTTAAACTGGCCGCGATGTTGAAGTGTTTGTACTTAAAACTCACCCATTCATCTGTCGATTGACTTTCGTTATTGCTGTTTAAAAATTCAGCATCTATATGGTAATCCACATTCGCTTTGGGGAAAATAGAATCGGGGATGAGTATTTTGGTTTCGCCAACCGGATCAAGCGCCTGCTGGTGCTTCCACAGGGTGTCTGGTACAAATACATGGGTGCTGCTATAGTCCTTGGCGTTGCGGGTGGTGAGCGTTATGGTTACCCGTCCATCCGGAGATGGCAGGTTGTTTTCGTCGACCGCTTTTAAGTACAGCGCAAGCGGATTGCCTGGCCAGTGCTCTTTTTTGTCGGTACGGGAACTAAACGTAAGCGACTTTAACTCGTACTCCTCATACCTGAAATTTCCCGTAAGATAAACCACATGTTTACCCTCTTTCTTGTCTTCATCCCTTTGTTTGGGCAAATATTTATCCGGATCTTCCAGACTGACGGTGTAGTTATTATCCAAACTAAGGTCGAGGCTGTCGTTCAGTACAAAGCTATATTCAAAACCACCTGCGCGGTAGCTGCTCACTTTGCCAATAATTTTGCCGTCGTCATTATAATCCTCTTTTAACCTTACTATTAATCTGGAGGTGTTAATGGGCTTTTTAGAATCCTTATTTAAAATGTAAGCTTTAAACTTAACGGTATCATTGGGCTTGTACATGGCTTTGTTAAATACCATAAAGCCCTGGTATTTATTAGCGGATTGCCATTGATCGCTGACGCGTTTTTTAAATATATTTTTAATTGACAGCCAAAGCCTTTTGAACCAATTTTGATGATTATAGCGATTATTATAACGGTAGGGTTTGTCCTGTTGTATCTTGTAGTAATTGGTAACACCGGCAAATTCGGCTTTCAATATGGTGTCTCTTTTGGCGGCGTTAAGATGGTATAAACCACTTTTGCCATCAAAAGGAACGTTTTTTTGATCAAACTGAACTACGGCGTTATTGATCAATTGCCCTTGCTTATCGGTCAGGATAAAACGCAGGTCGTAATTATTGCGGAATAACTGTAAATACGCTGAGCGGTTTTCGATGAGCTCATACTGAAGCTTATTTTTTGCCGCATGTACCCGCATGTAATTGCCGGCGGGTAAATTATTATCCCAGTATTTATCGGTTTTAAAAGAATCAATAGGATGGCGCAGTATACTTTCGTCGGGATCTTTACCTGGGTGTTTATAAAAATTCAACACATCGGCAGGGGAGAGCTTATAGATATACGTGTAATAACTGCTCTGCCTACTTGGGCTCAGCAGCTTTTGCGAAAACGCCGGACTCTCGCAAATGCCTATCAATAATAAAATAAATATGGCAATTTTTAATGATAAGGAAAGGTTGCTATAGGTTGTAGATACCATGGGTTAAATATAAGCTTTTGGGTTATACTTAAAAGATGCAGGTTGATTAACTATTCCATAAAAAAATGTAAAGTTTGTTTGGATGAGAATCAGGAATCAGGAGGCAAGAATCAAGACAGGAAAAAAATATTAGTTTTATTCTTTCTATCTTTTGCATGAAAACAGGAGTCTATATCTTGATTCTTGACTCTTGATTCTCAACTGATGTTTCTTTTTTTAAAGAAATATCAGTTGAGAAAGCTAATTTTGAGGCATAGCCCGGCTAAGTATACCGGGTTAGTAGATATTAGAAATTTATGTGGTATAACAATATATTGGAAACCATTGGTCACACACCTCTGGTTAAATTAAACAAAGTAACAAAAGATATCCCGGCAACGGTTTTAGCTAAGATAGAAACTACTAATCCGGGTAATTCTATCAAAGACCGTATGGCCCTTAAAATGATAGAGGATGCTGAGAAAAGTGGCAAGCTGAAACCCGGCGGTACTATTATTGAAGGTACATCGGGCAATACCGGCATGGGTTTGGCCATTGCAGCCGTTATTAAAGGGTACAAATGTATTTTTACCAGTACCGATAAACAATCAAAAGAAAAGTTTGACGCCTTGCGCGCTTTTGGCGCCGAGGTGATTGTTTGTCCCACCAACGTAGAGCCCGAAGATCCGCGTTCATATTACTCTGTATCATCCCGTTTGGAACGCGAAGTACCCAACTCGTGGAAACCAAATCAGTACGATAACCTGAGCAACTCCCAGGCGCATTATGAACAAACCGGTCCCGAGATATGGGAGCAAACAGAAGGTAAGATCACGCACCTGGTAGTAGGGGTGGGTACAGGCGGTACCATATCAGGCACGGCGCGTTACCTGAAAGAAAAAAATCCAAACATACAGGTGCTGGGGATTGATACTTACGGTTCTGTTTTTAAAAAATATAAAGAAACCGGTATTATGGATAAGAATGAGATCTATCCATACATCACCGAAGGTATTGGTGAAGACTTTTTACCGCAGAACGTTGACTTTAGCCTGATTGATTATTTTGAAAAGGTAACTGATAAGGATGCCGCCCTCATGACCCGCAAAATTGCCCGTAAAGAAGGCATCTTCGCGGGTAACTCTACAGGATCTGCTGTGGCCGGCGCTTTACAAATGAAGGATAGATTTAAAGAAGGCGATGTGGTGGTGATCATTTTTCCGGATCATGGCACGCGTTACCTGGGCAAAATGTATAATGACGACTGGCTGCGCGATCGTGGATTTTTAAAAGATGGAAAACTAACAGCCGCCGATATCATCAGCAAAAAGGATGGGCAGGAAATCATCACTATCGACTGCGAAAAAAGCGTACTGGAGGCTATCAATACCATCAAATCGCTTAATATATCACAGATCCCGGTTACCCAAAAAGGCATGGTGATCGGTAAGATCACGGAAAGCGATATCCTGAATTCGCTGCTCGAAAACCCATCCATCAAATCGCAGCCGATCAAAAACATCACTACAGCGCCGTTCCCATTTGTTGATCTGAATACCTCTATTGACAGGATCTCAGCTATGATCAATAAAGATAATATCGCGGTGCTTGTTGAAGACGGACAAGGCAAAATTGAGATCATTACCCAATATGATATCATCAACGCGATATCAGCTTAATTATTTAGGCGAAAGGTAAAAGGTGTTGTGCTGTAGCATGACACCTTTTTGTTAATCCTATTTTGTGATTTTTTTCCCTTACATCATATTTTTTCCAGTTGTTTGGTTCGTGTGTTGTAAATTTCCAGTCCGTGTAATATTTTTAAACGGTCTGCACCATTTATATAAGTTAAGTTACCTTTTTTATCTCTGCTTTCACGGAATTTTGATAATACGTAACCACTTTTTGCATCCAGCGGTTTAAGATCCTGTATTTTGTCTTTTCTTACAAAATATGCATTATTCCCATTGCTATTTGAGCCGATAAAATAGTAGCCCTTTTCTTCCGCGAGGTCGCATAAGGCAGCTAACGAAGCTCCAAAATACAGGGTGCTATGATGTGCAACAGTACGGTCAAAATCGGATTTATAAGGAACAGACCAAGTATCCTCGGCGCCAAATACGCTATTATATTCTACAATGACAATTATTGGCGATACCGCGGTAATTTCCTTCCAAACCCAATAATCATTTCCGTCAATATCTATATGTAAAAGCCCGATTTCACCTTCAAGGCCATTTTCAATGATAAGCGGGTTAATATTTTCGGCGGTAATAAAAACCGGTACAGCGGTAAGATGATAATGCCAATATAAGTTATCCTTTTTAACTGAATCCATATTGTTTTTATCCCCATCCATTATCAGCCCGGTCCAATTATTATTTATCAGTAAAAACCGCGTATTGGATTCTGTATAATCCTCCACACCAAATTCAATAAATGTGCGCTCTTGTATGTTAAGGTAGTTTATTAAAAACTGAATAATACCATCATCACCCCATTGTGAAAATACTTTAAACTCTGCTAATTGAATATTTTCAATAATTTGCCTGGCATTACTTTGGTTTTGTTTTATTAAAATATTAGCAACTAACACTTTAACAGTACTGCTTTCCCGTTCTAAACGTTTTAGTTTTTTTAAAACAGATATCACTCTTCTTAAGTGTGACTTAAATTGTAGTACTTTTGAAAACATAGGTTAATAAGTTGTTAGGTTTTAAAAGTAAATATAATAAACAAAAGCGGAGTGTAGGCGAACGTTGAACGCTATTGGTTTTATGATAAGTAGGCTACTCCAGTCTTTTCCGGGCCAGTTCCTTTGTATAACGTTCCTGTAAAGGAGCTTTAATATCGGTTATCAGATAAATGCCGGTGCCTTTTTCACGGGCCAGATAATGCTCAATTTCTCCCAGTTTTTTGTAAGAGCCTATCATCTTGCCGGCTACAAACTGCCGGATGTTTTCGCCGCCGTTATCATCCACATAAATGAGGTATTTGCAGTTCAGGCTATCCGGGGCCCAAAGCGTAAAGCTGCTGTTAAGGGATATAGCCTTCGGAAAGTTAAATTGTTTGCTGTACTGATTTAGGGCGCCTGCTTCGCCATAGTTATCGGCATAAACAAGGGTTTGTTTTTGCTGCTGCGGTGTTAGTTCATTATAAGCTTTTCCTACTTTTTGGGCCAGTTCATCCCAGCCATACATATCGGCATAGTCCTGGGTTAAGGGGTGTTGTTTTTGATCTTCCCAGGTGATCAAAAAATCTGTAGCCGGTATATTTTTATGAGCAAACCTGAAAAACGCCAGCGTGTGCTCTATCGAAAATATAGGCAGCAGCATGGGCAGCAAGATCATATTAGGCAACACAAATATTGTTACAGTAAAAGTGCGGAGCACATAACCTTTGGTTTTTAGCCATCGCTCAAAACCAAAGCCCCCTGCGGCAAATAGCATAGGGTAGGCGCCAAACAAGTAATAGTTTTTGCCATCCATCTCCAGTAAAAAAATAAATATCAGCACATAGGCAATGGCCAAAAATTGAAAGTTGCGGAGCCTGAAAGAAAATATAAGGAACAGCAAACCGGTGAACCAAACAAAAAAGGCTACACCATGCACCAACAATTGTTGTTTAATAAATTCAGCAGGTTTAATATAGCTTAATTGCTCCTGGCGCAAGGCTTTCATATGATGGATGAGCGGCCAGTGATGCTGAATTTGCCAGATGAGATTAGGTAGGCAAATTAAAAAGGCTACTAAAACCGCACCCAGTATATGCCTGTTGAATAATAGTTTACGCTGCTTACTAATGAGGATGCCGATAATCATGGCAAACGTAAAAAAGGCCATGGTATACTTAGTGAGCATACCCAAGCCTACGGCCAGGCCCAGCCAATACAGGTATTTAACATCGGTAGTGTTGAGGTATTTGATTAGCAGCCAAACGGTAAGCACCCACCAAAACTGATCGAACACAACAGGCTGAAAAAGATAGCCGCTTGCCACAAACGCTGGCGAAAATATAAGCGCAAGGCAGGTTAAGGTGATAGCAAACTTGCGCCCGCCAAATTCAACCGTAATTAAACCGGTGAACCAAACAATAAGTCCGCTGCAAATGGTAGGAAAAATACGCGCAGCAAAAATTGAATGCCCAAAAAGAATGTTGGAAACTTTGGCCACGATGGCAATAAACGGGGGGACTTCCTTATAACCCCAATCCAGGTGATCAGCCAAAACCAGGTGCAGTAATTCGTCGCGGTGAAAGCCAAAATGGCTTATAGCGAATAAATTAAGAACAACTTTTATAAATACAAAAATCAGTATGAAATATGCATAGGTTGACCTTCGGTTTTTATATGGCATTGTTCTGGTAGGTTTTATAATGGCTTAAAGCAGGGGCAAAGCCAAAAGCTAAAGTAACATAACAATCTTTAAAAAGCAAAAAGATGAAATGTAACGATTTAAGGGAGGGGAGCTAAAGGCAGAAAGCCAAAAGCTAAAAGCAAGATAAAAAGGCTTTTGACTTTAGGCTTTCCGCTTTGAGCATAATTATATTCTTGTTATATCGGCGCCAAGAGCTTTCAGACGATCATCGATATGCTGATAACCGCGTTCAATTTGCTCAATATTGTAAATGGTTGATTGTCCTTGTGCTGATAAGGCTGCTATTAACAAGGCTACACCGGCACGGATATCGGGCGAGGTCATGGAGATACCGCGTAGTTGTACTTGTTTATCCAAACCGATAACGGTAGCGCGATGCGGGTCGCAAAGGATGATCTGCGCGCCCATGTCCAGCAGTTTATCCACGAAGAACAAACGGCTCTCGAACATTTTTTGATGGATGAGCACCGAGCCCTTGGCTTGAATAGCTACCACAAGCACAATACTGATCAGGTCGGGCGTAAAGCCTGGCCAGGGGGCATCAGCAACGGTCATGATAGATCCATCGATAAAAGTTTCTATTTCATAATGATCTTGGGCAGGAATGTAAATATCATCGCCACGCAGTTCCAGTTTAATTCCCAGGCGTTTAAATACGTCAGGAATCATACCCAGCTCAGGGTATTTCACATCTTTAATAGTGATCTCGGAACCAGTCATAGCCGCAAGGCCAATGAATGAACCTATTTCGATCATATCCGGCAGTAAACGGTGATCTGTACCGCCCAAATAGTCAACACCCTCAATGGTAAGCAGGTTGGAACCTATGCCGCTTATTTTGGCGCCCATACGGTTCAGCATTTTGCAAAGCTGCTGCAGGTAGGGTTCACAGGCGGCATTGTATATAGTGGTAACACCTTTAGCCAAAACCGCGGCCATTACAATATTGGCTGTGCCGGTTACCGAAGCTTCATCCAGCAGGATATAAGTGCCTTTTAAGTTTGATGCGTCAACATTAAAAAAGCCATCGGCAGGGTTGTAGTTAAATTGCGCGCCCAGTTTTTCGAAACCCAGGAAGTGGGTATCCAAACGTCTGCGACCAATTTTATCGCCGCCTGGTTTGGGGATGGATGCTTTACCAAAACGGGCCAGCAGCGGACCCACAATCATGATTGAGCCGCGAAGGCCACCGCCTTTTGATTTAAAAGTTTCTGACTGGAAAAAATCCTGATCAATATCCTTAGCTATAAAGGTATAGGTATCCGCAGTGGTTTTCTCCACAATAACGCCCATATCACCCAGCAGCTCTATCAGTTTATTTACATCCTTTATATCAGGTATATTGCTGATGGTAACTTTCTGATCGGTTAACAATACCGCCGAAATTACCTGTAAAGCCTCATTTTTTGCTCCCTGCGGAGTAATCTCGCCCTTTAGCGGTTTCCCGCCGTTTATCACAAATGCGTTAGTCATAGGAGTTTATAATTGATTGATCATGATTCGTTTTTAAGCACGCTTAATTTAGCAAAACAAGCGCGCTACTTTAGGGCAAAGATTATAAAATTTCCTGACTGTTCATGGGTTCAATTGTTCATTAGTCCATTGATTGTATGAGTTTGTTGATCAAGCGTTATCAGAAATAAAATACATATCAAAAAGCCCGGTTACTTTTGAAGATAACCGGGCTTTTTGATATGACATTGATCGTATGTACGTGCTGCTGATATATTTTAATAGTCAGGCACCAATGAACAATTGAACCAATGAACTAATATTTCTTTGCGCCGCCGTTGTTACGGTTACGATTGTTTTGATTGTTATTGTTACGGTTGTTTTGATTGTTGTTCTGGTTGCTGCGCCCGCGGTTGTTTTGATTATTGTTCTGATTGCGCCCACGATTGTTTTGGTTGTTATTGCTGTTGTTTTGGTTAGGACGGAACTCAACGCGGTTAAGGTTGATGTTTTCTTCCAGTTTCAGCGTACCGCCAGATAAGGCGTATAGATCGGCCAGGATGCTTTCATCGGCAACCGAATCTTTGTTCCATTGCACGTAAGCCATTTTCATGAAATTAGCTATAGCTTGTACCATGTGGCGTTTACGATCGGCATCATCAATGCTTTTGGCTTTTTCGATCATCAGCTCAATGGTTTTGCCATAATGCTTATACCTGATGCGCTGGTGTGGGTATCTTAAAGGCTGCGGTTTAATATGGATAGCCTCAGGCGATGGTTTTGGGTATGGCGAGTCTACATCAATCTGATAGTCAGATATAATATGGAGGTGATCCCAAAGCTTATGTTTAAAATCGGCCACATCGCGCAGGTGCGGGTTTAAAAACCCCATAAGGTCTATCACTACCTGCGCGTAGCGGTTACGTTCTTCTTTAGTGGGCAACGCAACAATGTATTTAACCATGTTTTGTACGTTGCGGCCATATTCAGACAGGATAAGTTTTTTCCTGGTTGAGTTATAGTCAAATTCAGGCGTGTTTTGTTGAGCCATGTTTATGCTGTTGTAATGTTATTATTAAGAAGGATTTAATTTAGCCAGACAAATGCCCGTGAATTTGGGATATGAGGCTAAAATTGAATTGTTACTAATATTGTAGTAACGCAAATATAACGTAATAGTATTAATGTGCAAATTATTGGGCTAAAATATTACAAGCCTGAAGGGATTATTGGACTTTTAGATAAAGGATGGCAATGGGCAGTGGATCTATTAAACTTTTGAGTAGGGGATAATAAAAAATGAAATTTATTGATCTGTATATTCCAAAATTCAATTGAAGTAATAGTCATAAAAGTCTAATAGTCCAACGGTCCAATAATCTGATAATCCCTTAAAATAGTAAGGCTAAAATGTTACTTTAGATAATCAAAACATAAAATATACCCGTGAAAGATAAAATAATCATCACCCATATTAATATATACCGCTTTAGCATCCCTATGGAACCGTTCACCATTGCTACGGGGACTATGGATCATGCGCAGAATGTTTTTATCCGGGTACATACCGATGCCGGTTTTTATGGTGTGGGAGAATGTTCGGCCTTCCCCATGATCGTAGGCGAAACACAGGATACCTGCCTGGTGATGGCCCGTGAATTTGCAAAGTTGTGGAAAGGCTATGACGCCCTGGATATACCCGCCCGCATGCAGCAGCTGCACAATTTTACTGCCGGTAATACCACTATTAAGAGTGCCTTTGACATAGCCTTGTTTGATATTGCCGCCAAAAATGCCGGTGTACCCCTATATCAGTTATTGGGAGGAGAACGGCGCGAAGTAGAATCGGATATTACCATAGGTATTGCCGGGCCGCACATGATGGCACTTAAAGCGCTTGATTTTAAAGCTACGGGGGCCACTATTCTGAAGGTAAAACTGGGCAAAAATGCGGTGGAAGATGTTGAACGTATTCGCCAGATCCGGGAAGCTGTGGGCGACGATATCAAAATACGTATTGATGCCAACCAGGGCTGGAGCTTTGACGATGCCGTTTTTGCCCTGCAGGCTATGGGGCAATACGATATTGAATTCTGCGAACAACCTATGCGTACCTGGTATGATGATCGTTTGCCGCAACTGATGCAGCTGTCGCCTGTAAAGATCATGGCCGACGAAAGCGTATATAACCACCATGATGCCCGCAAACAGATCAACAGTGGCTCCTGTCATTATATCAATATCAAAATGTCAAAATCGGGTGGGATACTGGAGGCTAAACAGATCCATGATGAAGCAGCCTCAAAAGGAATTGCTTGTATGATGGGCGGCATGCTCGAGAGCCGAATTGGTTTGAGCGCTAAACTGCATTTTGTTTATGCCTGTCCTAACATTCAATTTTATGACATGGATACCTGTATGCTGGGCCATCTGGAAGATCCTTGTATAGGCGGAGTAAGCTACGAAGGTTATCAGTTAAACATCGGAGATGAACCCGGGATAGGCGCCGATGCCAATGAGGCATTTTTGGCCCATTGTGAACATTTTAAGATTTAGGCAATGGGGGCCGCGGTGTTTGCCGGAGGCCCCATCGTATGGTTTTATAACAACGGCTTGCGCTTAAATCTGTTGGTGCTTTTTGCCGTAGTGACCTTTTCGGCTTTAGTGTTTTTAACTTTCCTTACTTCCTTTACATTTTCGCTCTTTGATTTTTCCTTCGTTTCCATAATAGTATGTTTTATATATATAAATAATACTCTCTATCAAGTGCTTTTGTTTTAAATAAATATAAGGAAAAACGTCATATTATTGTATTTATTTAATGTGAATAAAACGTTGTTATATCTATGTCAAAGGTTGCGTTGGTTTTTAGTACCTTAGTGTATTTTCCAGATGGAATTTGTATTGAGTTTGTGGGATATTAAATGTCGAATAATACCTACTGGTAACAATGGGGCTTTTATAAAAGCATAAGGGGTAACCGAAAGCCACCCCTTATGTATTGATATTCGAGTTATCCAATCTTTAAACTACTTACTTAACTCCGCAAAATATTTGTGGAACAATGGAATCGTTTCAATGCCTTTATAGTAATTGAAGATATCATATTTTTCGTTTGGAGAGTGTAATGCATCGCTATCCAGACCAAAACCCATCAATACGGTTTTAAGACCGAGCTCGGCTTCGAACAGTGCCACAATAGGGATACTGCCGCCACCACGGGTAGGTATCGGGTCTTTACCAAATGATTCGGCAATGGCTTTTTGAGCTGCGCGGTAAGCTACACTATCGGTAGGGGTTACAGCCGGTTCGCCGCCATGATGCGGGGTTACCTTTACTTTAACGCTGGCAGGGGCTATGCTTAAAAAGTGTTTGGTGAAAAGTTCGGTGATCTTTTCGCTGGTTTGGTTGGGTACCAGGCGCATGGATATTTTGGCGCTTGCTTTTGATGGTAATACCGTTTTGGCACCTTCGCCAATATAACCGCCCCAAATGCCGTTTACCTCTAACGTAGGACGAGTACCGGTACGCTCAAAAGTAGTATAACCTTTTTCGCCCCAGAGCTCCTGTACATCCAGGTCTTTTTTATATTCATCCTCATTATAAGGTGCATTATTCAACGCGGTACGTTCTGCCGGTGTAAGATCAACTACATCATCATAAAAGCCTGGGATAGCAATGTGATTGTTTTCGTCGTGCAGAGATGCAATCATTTTGGCCAGTATAGTAGCCGGGTTAGCTACAGCGCCACCATAGACACCAGAGTGCAGATCGCGGTTAGGACCGGTTACTTCTACTTCCAGGTATGACAGACCACGCAGACCAGTCTCCAACGAAGGATGCTCCATACTGATCATCGAGGTATCTGATATCAATACCACATCAGCTTTAAGGCGTTCTTTGTTAGCTTTTACAAAAATAGCCAGGTTTGATGAACCAACTTCTTCTTCGCCCTCTATCATGAATTTGATATTGCAGGGCAGTGTGTTGGTTTGCATCATTAGTTCAAACGCTTTTACGTGCATGTAAAACTGTCCCTTATCATCGCAAGCGCCACGGGCATATATTTTACCATCGCGCACAGTTGGTTCAAATGGTGGGGTTTTCCAAAGCTCCAGCGGATCTGGTGGCTGCACATCATAATGCCCGTAAACCAATACCGTAGGTTTTGAAGGATCGATTATTTTCTCGCCGTAAACAATAGGATAACCAGCAGTTTGGCAAACCTCAACCTTGTCGGCGCCTGCATCGCGTAGCTTGTGTGCCACATAGTCGGCGGTTTTTAAAACATCGGGTTTGTATTTAGGATCGGCGCTAACCGAAGGGAAACGCAAAAGTTCAAACAATTCGTCAAGTAAACGTTGTTTGTTTTCGTCTACATACTGTTTTATATGCTGCATAGTTATAGAATTTGCAGCAAATATATTGATGTTTATTGACTTAAAACAGCAACAGTTCATGCGGTCTATTGCACAAACTGTTATGATATTATATAGAGTATATATGCTTTTGTAATTAGGCTGTAAAATCAGCCTGACCCAGATCTTTCTTAGTACCGGCAGCAGCGAAATCAGCTTGGCCTAAGTCTTTCTTAGTACCGGCACCAGCAAAATCAGCTTGACCTAAATCTTTCTTAGTGCCAGCAAAATCAGCCTGACCTAAGTCTTTCTTAGTACCTGCGGCAAAATCAGCCTGACCTAAGTCTTTCTTAGTACCCACGGCGAAATCAGCTTGACCTAAATCTTTCTTAGTACCTGCGGCGAAATCAGCCTGGCCCAAATCTTTCTTGGTACCAGCAGCAGCGAAATCAGCTTGTCCTAAATCTTTCTTGGTACCTGCAGCAAAATCAGCCTGACCCAGATCTTTCTTAGTACCGGCAGCAGCGAAATCAGCTTGTCCTAAATCTTTCTTAGTACCGGCAGTAACGAAATCAGCCTGACCCAAATCTTTCTTGGTCCCGGCAGCAAAATCAGCCTGACCCAAATCTTTCTTGGTCCCGGCAGCAAAATCAGCCTGACCTAAATCTTTCTTGGTGCCCGCAGCAAAATCAGCCTGTCCTAAATCTTTCTTGGTGCCAGCAGCAAAATCAGCCTGACCCAAATCTTTCTTGGTGCCAACAGCGGCGAAATCAGCTTGGCCTAAATCTTTCTTGGTGCCAGCAGCAAAATCAGCCTGACCCAAATCTTTCTTAGTACCAGCAGCAAAATCAGCCTGGCCTAAGTCTTTCTTAGTACCCGCAGCAAAATCAGCTTGACCTAAATCTTTCTTGGTACCAACAGCGGCGAAATCAGCTTGTCCTAAATCTTTCTTGGTAGCTGTGTTAGGAGTTGCTTTTTTACCACCATCAGGGGTAGACGCATTTGAAATGTTAGCTACTGAAGTTAAAAAGAAGCTTAGCGCTAAAGCTGCTATGGTTGTTGATTTTTTCATGATTTTTTAAATTTGGGGGAGGAGTGAATATTTTTTATTTATGAATTATTTTTAGCTTAATACTAAGATTATGTTTCTATAGCTTTCGTATTAATAGTTATTTTATCGTGTATCAGAAAATAACAGATCAATCGGCGTTGCCCAGGTCTCTTTTAAACTTGCTTGCAAATGATTGTACCTCGGTAAAATCAGTATGTGTATGTTCTTTTTTGCAGGCTGAAAAGATGCCGGTAAAAATGATAGCAAATGCGAGGATGATCAATTTTTTCATGATATATTATTGTTAATGTGCTGTTATATTTTTAAGTAGAATGTACGACGTCAAAAGCTTTAAATGCCAGGTTAATCGGCATTACCCAGGTCTCTTTTAAAAGGGGTAACTGTTTTAACAAAACTTGCTGCTTGCGGTTCCGCAATTTTTTTTGTTGATGACGATAAAATTCCCGCGCTTATCATAAGTAGCGCTAATAAGATGAATTTTTTCATAGCGGTTAATATTTGTATTCTTGTTTTACTTGATTAACTATTGTTTAATAAATATTGTGTAATTAATATTACATGCCCGGTTTGTATTTTGCTCCATTTGAACGACCTGAAACAACAGCGACTTTTTCGATTATAATTCGTATCGTTTCTTGAAAAAAAATGGTAATTTTAATGACTATGACATTTTGTAAAATATTTTTTTAGTTTTTATTCGTTTTTAAATCATCAGATAGTACAGTAGTCGCACATATACCCTTGAATATTTTTTATGCTATTATTGTAGCGTATCGTGTATTTTTTGTTTAAAAAGTACAATAAAATAACAAGCAATATTAAATCAACTAATTGTATATCAATTAATTAACACTGCAAATATAGATATGTTTTTGAGTTTTGAGTAAAAAAATAAAAAATAGTTTTCCACAAGGTTTTTGCTGCAGTTATTAGATATATTAACGCTTATTTCATAACTTTCACGCTAAATTGATCGTAAAAGCGCTTTAATGAGAAAAACCTATATTCTCCTATTGGTATTTTTTATATCACTTGCTGCATATGCAAAGGATTTTAATGAAGTGACGGTACCAGATACTAATGCGGTAATAAAATTAAATAACCAGGCTTTCGCTAACCGGTTAACAAATCCCGAACAAACAGTTATTGATGCAACAGAGGCATTGGCGCTGGCCAAAAAGTTGAATTATTATAATGGTATTGGGGAGGCTTACCGTATTATTGGCATTGGTAAATCTTATCTCAATCAATCTGAAAAGGCCTTTGATAATTACCTTAACGGGGTTACCTATTTTATTAAAGCAAAAAATTTGGCAGGAGAAGCAAAAACGTATAATAATATAGGTAACTTATTCCGTGACCAGGATTATAACCGATGCCTGGATTACCTCAATAAATCGCTTGCAATAGCTAATAAGATAAAAGATCAGCACCTGATAGCCGCCCTGAGTTTAAATTTAGGTAATGTATATACACGTAAAAATAGTTTTCAGCAAGCATTAAAATACTACGATCAAAGTATGGCGGGTTTTGAAAAACTTCAGGATGAGGTAAACCTTGTTCAATGTGTGCTCAATAAAGGCTTTGTTTACTACAAGCTTAATCAATATGATATGGCCTTGAAGCTTTTGCTGGAAGCCCATGACTCCGCAAAACGATTAGATCTGAATGAAACGGTAGCCAGTGTTAACCTTACGCTTGCCTCATTGTATATGGCCCAGAAAAAATATACTGCAGCCATAAATGTTGTAAGAGAAGGTTTAGCCTATGCTACACTGGTTAAAGATCCTAAACTTAATTATGATTATAAGCATACCTCTTACGAATTAGAATATAGCCGGAAAAACTATGAGCGCGCTATTTTTTATTTACGTGAGATATACAAAGAAGATAGTGTTACTTTTAAACAAAATACATCGGTGCAGATAAGGCTGATAGAGGCCAAACGTAAACAGGAAGAGCAGACAAAGGAAAATGAGCGGGTAGCCGACAGGCAAGCCTATGAACGTTCCCGTTTCTGGGCCGTGAGCACGGTGGCTGGTTTACTGCTGGTTGTTATTGGTTTATTAGTGGGTAATGTGAAGCGAAAGGCGAAAACCAATGCACAGCTTACCATGCTCAATGAAGAGGTTTTAAGGCAAAAAGATAACCTTGACAGGATTAATCACCACCTGGAAGAGATTATTGATGAAAGAACAAAAGATCTTCAGATCAAGAACAAAAAACTTTCTGAGCATTCCTCTTATCTTTCGCATCAGATCAGGGGGCCGATTGCTACGCTGCGTGGGCTGATAAACCTGGAGAAGGAGGGCTTAGTTGATCAGGAAGAATGTATCAGTATGATGGATAAATGTGTTTCGGAAATTGACGAAAAAATAATTGAAATGAGCGATATGCTGCACGGTCCTTCACACAATAGCAATTCCTGAAATAGCCCCTGCATTTTTATAATGATCAACCCAGGTTAAATGCGGCTGGCCACGTAGAGTGTATTTGTGCCTCAATAAGACCAAGGTAAATACAGTATCTGGATATCATTTGCAAAATGAGCAATTGCCTGTGCTTATCATAACCCTCGGTTTCAAAAGCAAGTGTTTCATCTCCCGCCGTGACAAAAAATCTAACCTCGCCCTGTCTGGGTTTAAATCTTGACTGTAAAAGATCAAATACCTTAACTTTAAGTTTGCTTTTGGGGTCATGAATGGTCCCATCTTTCAAGGCCTGGTTGTTTGAAATAGATATAAGATAATTTGACATAAACATTTTTTATGATAAAAAATGTTTATGTCACAATTTTTACTCCAATTTTCAATTATATGGGATATAAAATGAAATTGTGTTTATTTATTTGCCTTTTTCTTGAAAAATTTACTGAAATTAAATATTGTTAACCAATATTTAATTGAATTGAGGGTAAATCAATCGGTAATCGTATTAAGGCATGTAGTATAAAAGTATAACTGTAAGGTTTACAGAACACAATATTAAATTATAGGACTAAAATGCTTTTGTTTCGCAATTCTTCGTACAGTAAAATCACTTTGCGTTGCAGACTTGCTATCTCCGATTCACGGTCTACCAGTTTTTTCTGAGCAATGCTCAGGTTTGATGGAGCAAGATCCACCTCGCCTTCTTCAACACTTAAAATTTGAGCAACTGTTATTTCGAATATATTGGCAATTTGTTCCAGGCGCGACAAGTTGATATCGGTTACACCGGTTTCGATCTTGGAAAAAGCCGGAATAGAAATGCCCAGACGGTTTGCTATATCTTCCTGGCTCCATCCGCGTTGGTGACGTAAAGTCCTGATGTTTTTCCCAACGGACTTGTTTGATTTCTTTTTGGTGCTGTCGTTCATATCAATGTTTCCTCATAATTAACTGAGCAAACATATCCAAACGGTATGCCATATTAATTTCCGTTAAAGCTATCATGAATAGCCTGCTTTTTAACGGGATACATAAAAAAGTGGGGAATTATTTACACAAAAACGGCTTAACCTTCAGTTTATATTATTTACGATGTAAAGCTTGGCAAACTTAAGCAGCAATTGTTTCTGTCCTATTTCCTTAAAAAATATGGTTGCCTTAACGTCGGGCTTATTGCCTTCCAGGCTCAACACCTTCCCAAAACCAAAACGTTCATGCTCCACTTCCATACCTACCTGCAAATTTGAAGTATCAGAAGGTTTAAAATTTGGCGATGGCACGTGTGCTTTAGCCAATATTGATGTGGTTTTAACCGGGGGCGATGTTGCCGGTTTTGGCTTGGAGAATGCATCGGCTTGTTTGCCACCGCTCCAGGCTTTACGGTCATCGTCAAAAAAGGCGCTGCTGCCACTGCTTGCCGGTTTGGCGCTATAGTCGAGCTCGAGGTATTTGGCATCTATCTCATCCAGGAAACGGCTTGGTTCGCAGCTTATCAGCGTACCAAATTTGAATCTTGAGGTGGCGTAACTGATGGTCAGTTTGGTTTCGGCACGTGTAACGGCCACATAAAACAGGCGGCGTTCCTCTTCCAGGTCGCTCCGAGAATTCAGGGACATCTGTGAGGGGAACAAATTCTCTTCGAGTCCTACCACATATACCTGCGGAAACTCCAATCCTTTACTGGAGTGTATGGTCATTAATGATACAGTATCGGCATCTTTGTCTTTGTCTTTATCGTCATTGGTGAGCAGGGCTACATCCTGCATAAAAACGTCGAGTCCTTTTTCTTCAATATCTTCCCGTTCAGAAAACTCCTTGATACCGTTCAGTAATTCCTGTATATTCTCGTAGCGGTTAAGCCCCTCTACTGATTTATCCTCATACAGATCTTTCAGCAAACCGGAATGCTGTGCGATATACAAGGCCGACTCATAGGCAGATTTTGATTTGGCCAGCACCTGGAAACTCTGGATCATGGTAGCAAACGTGCTTACCGCTCCCGAGATTTTTCCTTCCAGGTATTTGCCCGGCTCCACAATTACTTCCCATGGGGTGATGCCATGCTGATCGGCGCTTACAATGATCTTGTCAACCGAAGTATCGCCAATGCCCCTTTTAGGGTAGTTGATCACCCGCTTCAGTGCTTCCTCGTCGTTAGGGTTAAAGGTAAGCCGGAAATAGGCTATTAGGTCCTTGATCTCCTTACGCTGATAAAAAGACAGTCCACCGTATATTTTATAGGGGATACCGAGCTTGCGCAAGGCTTCCTCCATTGATCGGGATTGCGCGTTGGTACGATACAGAATGGCAAAATCATGCCATTTGCGGCCTTTCAGACTACGATCCTGCATAATGGTTTCGGCTACCATTTTACCTTCTTCATTATCGCTGAAGGCGCGCATTATCTTTATTTTATCGCCGCTTTCCTTTTCAGAAAAAACGTTCTTTTTAAGCTGATCTTTATTATTGCTAATGATGCTGTTGGCAACATTTACAATATTTTGGGTAGAGCGGTAATTTTGCTCCAGCTTAAATACCTTCAGATCCGGGTAATCCTTTTCAAAGTTGAGGATGTTTTGAATGTTGGCGCCACGGAAGGCATAGATACTTTGCGCATCATCACCTACCACACACAGGTTTTCATTTACGGCAGCCAGCTTTTTTACGATCAGATACTGCGAAAAGTTAGTATCCTGATACTCATCCACCATAAGGTATTTAAACTTATGCTGGTATTTATTGAGCACTTCCGGGTGCAGTTTCAGTAACTCGTTGGTTTTGTATAGCAGATCGTCAAAATCCATAGCGCCGGCCCTGAAACAGCGGGTGGCATAGGTTTGATAAATAAGCCCTAACTGTCCGCGGCCGCTCGAAAAATCATCGGCCTGGATCTGTTCGTTCTTTTGATATTCCTGCCACGAGATGAGGTTGTTTTTGGAGGCCGATATGCGGTTAAGTACAAAGTTTACATTGTACAGCTTATCGTCAAGGTTCATTTCCTTTAAAATGGCCCGTAGCACGCTTTTGCTGTCGTCTGTATCATAAATGGTGAAATTGCTCGGGTAGCCAATTTTGTCGGCTTCCACGCGCAGTATTTTGGCAAATACCGAGTGAAAAGTACCCATCCAGATATTTTTGGCTTCGGTACCCACCACATGGGTAATACGCTCGCGCATTTCGCGGGCGGCCTTGTTAGTAAATGTTAATACCAGTATATTAAAGGCATCGACACCTTTGCGTACTAAATGTGCCACCCTGTATGTGATAACCCGTGTTTTGCCAGATCCGGCGCCGGCAATAATCATTACCGGTCCTTCGGTTTGTTCAACCGCAGCCCTTTGTTCGGGGTTTAAACCCTGTAGATAATCCAAAATCTTGTCCTCTTTTCTTGAATCAGCGAAATTAAGGTTTTGGGCCGAAAGGGAAAAGTAAGATCGACCTCAGATTGGATAAAAATATTAACAATAGTAAAAGTTCGGAAAATGAGTGTCCAAAATTCATCGTCCAGATTTCGGACTCGTTATCAGCCCGCACTTTTCCTCAGCAAAAAAAACATACTTATAAAATTCAAACCACCCCTTGCTAGTAGGAGACTTTTTAAACCTTTATTTTAACACTTTTTTGTCTAAAATGGGCATGAAATTACTTCAAAACTGATCGGAAATTCATTCAAAACCACCCATTTTAACACTTTTTAACAAATTTTCGACAAGGTTTCTATGATTTAAAAAGATTTAGGTAATTAGAAGCCAGCATAGGGGCTTGCAAGTGAGATGCCGATCTGCATCGGCACGACCGCTTTTTTATTTATTCATGCCACTGACTAAATTTACCCCTTCTTTGTGCTCAGCTCCAAAAGCGCTATCTTTATTTTTGTGAAAAAATTAAAACAACTTATACTAACTCTGGGCCTGTTAATAACCATAGTTGGCAACGCTAAGGCAACATGGTCAGTAATTGTCATCGACCCCAAAACAAAGGAGATTGGCATTGCGGGCGCTTCCTGCACATTTAGCGTTTATGGCATTGGCGGCATTATTCCCGGAAAAGGCGCGGTAGTGGTACAGGCCATGAGCAATAAGGCCGCCCGCGACAAAGGCCTGCAAATGATTTTGGCAGATGCATCGCCTGAGGAGATCCTGAAAGCGATCAAGGATCCCGAATTTGATCCCGAACAACAGCAATACGCGGTAGTATGCCTCAATAATCTCGACAAGCCGCAAACATACACCGGCCTGGAAACAACCATTGCCAGGGGAGCCGAAACTTCGAAAGGCGTATCCATCCAGGGTAATACCTTAAGTAATAAAGAGATGCTCCATAAGATCTTGGAGGCGGTGCTTAAAGCGCAAAAAGAATCACTCAGCGTTCAGGATATTTTGATGCTGGCAATGGAGGCCGGTGCAGAATACGGCGGCGATAAACGCTGTGGCGACCGCAAAGCTTTAAGTGCTTTCCTGACCGTGGCCCGGCCAAATGACGATCCTCAAAAGCCATATATTAATATCATTATTAACCAAACCGGCGACGATACAAACCCCATCAAAACATTAAGAATTAAATTTGATGAGTGGAAAAAACAGCAAAAGCATTAAAGAATTATGACGGCAATGTTTAAATATGGAACACTGAATGACGAATGTTGAATAGTGAAGTAAGTGAAATCATGATTCGATATTATTTCTTTTCTTCCTTAAATTTAACCAGTCATGGAAGCAAAACCCTATCTGCAGCAAATATCGCTTAAGCGCGAGTCTGTGCCATTTTTTGATGCGTATCCTTTTCATATTCCGGCGATAAAGAATTTGGAGTCGATGGTGTTTCACCGGGACGTTACTTTTATTATCGGCGAAAACGGCTCGGGTAAATCAACGCTCATTGAAGCCATAGCCCTGCACTTGGGGTTTAGCATTGAAGGCGGCAGTAAAAGCGTACAAACCCAAATACATCATAATGCCTCGGTGTTGTTTGATTACCTGAGCAGTGCCAAAAGTTACCGCAAACCTTCTGATTATTTCTTTTTGCGGGCCGAGAGTTTCTATAATATAGCTACTTACCTGGAAGAATTGGACAAAGAGGAGGAGAACTATGGAAAGGGTAACTATGTAAAGGATAACTATGGTGTTAAATCCTTGCATGAGTGCTCGCATGGCGAATCGTTTATGGCCACACTAACTCATAGGCTTTCGGGCAACGGGCTTTATATTTTTGATGAACCCGAGGCGGCCTTATCGCCCGCAAGGCAATTAGCGGCTCTGTCGGCTATTCATGAATTGGTACAGACCAACTCGCAATTTATTATAGCTACGCATTCGCCTATTTTACTGGCTTATCCCAACGCAGTTATTTACCAGTTGGGTGAGGATGGTATGCGCCAAGTAAAGTATGAAGAAACCGAACACTTCCAGATCACCCAATACTTTTTGAATAATCACGAAGCAATGACCCGTACGTTGATGGGAGATCCTCTAAATCTTTCCTAAGGAAAAGACTTCAAAGAAAACGCGTCATTGCGAGGCACGAAGCAACAGCCTCACCCAACCCTCTCCAAAGGAGAGGGTCCTTAAAACCTTTTTTAAGTCTCCTCCTTTGGGGAGATTTAGAGGGGGCTGTTGCTTCGTACCTCGCAATGACGCGCGGTTATATATTTTTATTGCTTTTTAGCTTACCAATCCCGGTATCTCAACCATTTCGTCAACGTCTTCCTGGTAGTTTACACCGGGAACGTCGAAACCAAACAGGTTCAGGAAATCGGTTCTGTAACCTTTCAGGTCGCCCAGGTCGGGTAGGGTTTCGGTGGTGGCTTGTAGCCATAGTTTGGCTATTTGGGCTTGTACTTCAGGGTTCATTTCCCAATCGTCCACACGTACCCTGCCTTCAGCATCGGTAGATATAGCGCTGCCGGTAAACAGGCGTTGCTCAAATAAGCGTTGTATCTGCTCAATACAACCTTCGTGGGTGCCTTCGGCTTTCATGATCTTGTACAACAGTGAAATATACAGCGGGATAACCGGTATGGCCGAACTTGCCTGGGTTACCAGCGCTTTGTTTACCGATACCAGGGCTTTACCATTGATATCTTTCAATTGCTCGCTAATCTGCTTCGCGGTAGCCTCCAAGTGATCTTTGGCTCTGCCGATAGTTCCTTTGCGGTAAACCTTTTCGGTAACTGCCGGACCAATGTAAGAGTAAGCAACAGTAATAGCGCCATCAGCCAGTACACCGGCGGCTTTCAGGTCGTTGATCCAGAATTGCCAGTCTTCGCCACCCATTACGGCTACGGTATTGGCTATTTCTTCGTCGGTAGCGGAGTTAATAGAAATTTCGGATACCACGCCGGTATGAAAATCGACAGTTTTATTGGTAAAAGATTCTCCGATAGGCTTTAATACAGAGTTATGGGTAATACCGGTTTTGGGATTAGTACGACGGGGTGAAGCCAGGCTGTAGATCACCAGGTCAACCTGTCCCAGGTCCGCTTTGATCAGGTCGATCGTTTTTTGTTTGATCTCGTCAGAAAAAGCATCACCGTTGATGCTTTTGGCATATAAACCGGCTGCATGGGCTTGTTTTTCAAAAGCGGCGGTATTATACCAGCCTGCAGATGCCGGTTTGCCCGGTGCCGGTGGTTTTTCAAAATAAACGCCCACGGTAGCTGCACCAGACCCAAACGCGCTGGTGATTCTGGACGACAAGCCGAAACCGGTTGACGCGCCAATAATGAGCGCTTTTTTGGTGCCCGCAGGGTTGTTTTTTGATTTAACGTAATTGATTTGGTTTATTACGTTTTGCTCGCAGCCCTTTGGATGTGTAGTTAAACAAATAAAGCCGCGAATTCTGGGTTCAATGATCATAATGTAAAATTGATTTTAACAATATCGGGGCATATATAAGAATTCTTTTTCTAAAATGGTTTTAAAATTTTTAAGGAAGGGTATATATATCCATTGGGGAGACACATGTAATGTGTCTCTACGGGTAAAATGTAGAGACGCATCACATGCGTCTTAAACGAGCACAAGTAGAGAAGCATGCCGCAGAGTTTACTCACCCGGTCTACGCTTCGCTGGACCACCCTCTCTCGGGCTTCACCGGAAAGAGCGTAGGAAAAATAAAAGTAGAATCCCCTCTATACGCGAAGCGGAGAGAGGGGTGACAAGCGCAGCGACGTCGGGGTGAGTTGATATGCGCCTGATATTATTGCCCAATCATATTCCCTGATATCTTTACATCAGTACAATCTTTCAGCTCCAGGCCCTTTTTAATATCAAAAGCCTTTTCCGCCTTGATGGTGTTGTTGTTAATGATGATCCCCGAAGTGCTTTTAGCAGAAAGTACGCGCAGTCCCTGCAAATCGAACTGATTATTTATAATAGTAATGTTTTGATGCACCGGGCCGTCTGATTGTTTGTTTTCCGGGCAGATGATAATAGCCGGTTCGCCGCATTGTATAAATTGATTATGCCGGATGGTTACGTTTTTGACCATGCCCGATTCATACCAGCTGGCGGCATCGTTAGCAATGGATATACCGCTCATGTGCGGATGCAGAAAAACAGTATTTTCGATCACTGTTTTACGACGTGAGGTAACCAGTATTCCCCGTGTGGGGATACGGGCCACGGTATCGTGATGGATCCAAATTTGCGGTGTCCAGGTGGTGTTTTCTATTACATCTGTTGGATTTATAGACGCGGGTACGGGTTTTTTAAGCGTTAGCAGGAAATCTTTATCATTTACCTTTTGCACTTGTGTTATCACATTGCTGCTATACTCCCGCAAGGTTTCGGCATGAATAAAGGCGATGCTATCGCCCGTGGTAAAAGCATCAAAGCCATAGGTTTGGTTATGCATAAAACGTACCAGTACCTGCTGCGGCTTTGTGGTGTTGATCACCCGTAAATAAGTACCGTGTATGTTAATGGCATCGTCATTGGCGCCCGATAGATAAGAATTACTGATCTCGATGTTGCCGCGGCAACCCGAAAAATGAAGGATATCTGCCCAGGCGGCACAGGTACGACCGGAGGTGGGATTGGGCCTGACGCTTATCCTATCCATACGAATGTTTTGGCAAAACTGGCTGACCACACCCATGCCATGCATAAAATTGATGCGGATGTTTTTGAGATTGATATTTTTGCTGCGCTGCATAAATATGCCCGAGCAATCGCGGGTTACATCGCGGTTCTGGTATATTAAGCCGGTTTTAAAGCCCGGGTTCTTTTTAAAATAGGCACGCACCAGATTAGTGCTGGTTTCGGCATACCGGATGCCATCCACAGCTATCTCCATGCGCTGCAGATCATCGGTTTGCGGGTCAAGTATCTGCCATAGCCAAAAAGGTTTATGCTGCCAGCCTTCGCCCTGCCAGGTCAACAGGCTATCTTTAATGCTGTATTTTGATTCTGGATGAATTTTTAAGTCGGCAAAATGCTCACCGGTATTGACTACCTGCAACTCAGATACGGTAGGGCGATAGTAATCATAGGTTATACCATCGAGGCTGATATTTTCGCTGTGATCAACGCAGGTTTCGATCATTTTACCACGCAATACTATTTTGGCCCCGTGCGCTTTGATATCCACAAACCGGCAATTGTTTACATACAAAGCGATGGCTTTCATACCATTGGGTACATCATTGGTGTTGGAGATCTGGAATTGTTTTTTTAAAGCGCCATCGGGATAAAAATTATAAGTTCCCGGCGCGAAGGTAACTGTAACATATGCCGTGCTACTTCCTTTGGCATTTAGCACCAAAGAGGTATGGAAATCGCCGGGGGCGATGATATTCACATGGTCGCCTGCCCAAAGGGTAAGCCGGTTAAGAGGAGCAAATGTTTTCCAGGCATGACTGCTGTCGGTACCTTTATTTTGATCGTTGCCGGTTTGGGGGTTGATATACCAGGCGGTTTTACCCTGGGCCATAAGGAGGTTAGCCATTATCAAGAAAATAAGCAGCAGGAGGAGGGGGCGGTAGTTTTTCATATCAGGCAGAAAAATAGAAAAAATAGCGGCAGCGTTCATGATTATTTTTTGTTGTGCAACGCGCCGGAAAATTATTTGTCATTTATGACAGAATGTATCACTATCAACAAAAATTAAGCAACCTACAACATGAAACCTAAGCTCATTTTATTATGCCTCATCGCCGTAGTATTCGGAACAAATGCGGCAAATGCTCAAGCTCCTTCTGATAATGACGTTGCCCGCATAGATACGGCCTTTGTCCCGGTGATTACCAAAGCTTTGCCGAGCCCGTTTGAAGCTGAATATTCCGACAGCGATCTGAAAAATAAAGTGGAGAACGGTGAGGTGAAAGAAAAGGTTAAAACCTACAGTAAGGTTTACCCGGCAGCCAGCACTGATGAGTTAAAAATAGAAAATAGCTTTGGCGAGGTATCTGTAAACACCTGGGATCGCAAAGAATTTAAGATAGAGGTACAGATAAAAGTTTATGCTAACGTTGATGCCGATGCCGACAAGTTTTTGGATGTTATACAAATAAGCGACGGCAAAACAGCCGGACTGGCATGGTTTAAAACCGTAATTGGCGACAATGGCAGCCTGAGCCCCGAATTATGGAAAGGCGAGGGTAAAAGCCATATCAAAAAAATTGAGATCAATTATGTGGTTTACATGCCGGCAAAAAATACGCTGAGCATCACCAATAAATACGGTAACACTACCTTGCCACTACTACAGGGAAAAGTAACCATACATAGTTTTTATGGAGGTTTAAATGCAAAAAGCCTGTCAAATCCGCAAAGTGAAATTAAAGTTCGCTCTGGTGATGTTAGTATCGGTAGCCTCACGGGTGGGAACTTACAAATAGCTTTCGGCAGCCTTAATTTATCAGAAGGCGACAAATTGAATGCGGATATCAGCTATGGTCCTGTTAAAATAGGTACCCTGCACACTTCCGCAAATATTAAGGTTAAATATTGCGGTAAATTGCAGATAGCCACCCTGGATAAAAACCTGAAAATACTGGATATCACCGCGGCTTACTCCGGGGTAAAAATAGGTATCAACAACAACGAGAATGCCAACTTTGATATCACTACCTATTATGGTTTATTTAATTACGATAAAGCCCACACCAGTATTTTTGGTAAAGCACCGGGTACCGAGGCTCAAAGAAATTATACAGGTCAGTTAGGTAGGGGTAGCAAGGATAAAACGATTACTATCCGGTCGAATTTTGGACGTGTAGACTTTAATTGAGAAGAGGTAATACAATAATATTCAAAGGGAGGTGTCACCCTGGGCCCGTCGAAGGGTAGAGCGTAGAGGCTCACCCACCATGCTTCGTCGGCGCTCAGCATGACACCACTTTTAAGATTATTGAACAATAAGTTTTAGGGCGTAAGGATCTCTATTTTTCTGTGCCCGGTTATAGCTATTTGTTTGGTTTGTGGGTTGAATACAATTTGCGGCAATTGTTCATTCTGACTGGTTATAGCGGAGTTTTGTTTTCCGCTGTCAAGCGTTTCATCTTTATCAATTATTTCGCCGGTATGGATATTGATGATCTTAGGAAATAAATACATATCCCATGCCCGGTCTTCATCAATCGCAAACAGGTTGCCAAACTCGCCGTTTACTTTAACGGGTTTGGAGATCAGGTTGGTTTCCAGGTACCAGATAGCTATATGTTTTGGTGGGAAATTGTTAAGAGAAATATCAGCCTCATCGTTAAAAACCTCATCCGATGTGCCGACAAGGACCCTGGTATTATCGATAAAACTGGCCGTACAGATTTCTGTATCCGCATCCGGACTTAAAACTGAGTGGTCGAGCATTAAAGGATTTCTCAGGCATTCATTTATGTCAAAAACATACACAACATCTACAGGATGCCAATGCCAGCCTTTACTCATTAAGAATTTACTGTCGCTGCTTATTTCCAGTCTTGAATAAAACTCGTCGCCGGCATTTCTTTGCGGTATGTTGGTGACAATTTCGCCGGTTTCCACATTTTCAAAATCGAGCTGGCAATACTTTATGGGGCAATGAATCAAATAGGTGATATTGTTTACCGTAACAAAAGCTGCGGGATATTCATATACATCAGCACAGTAGTAGCTACGGTTAATTTCTCTCAGCAATTCTCCCTCTTTTAATAAAAGTCCTTTAGTACCCAGCTTTTGATATACGAAGGCATACTTGCCATCGACTGAGTTAATTGAACCATCAAAGTTGAGAGTGTGATGATATTCGTGAAGTTCTTTTGTTTTCCCATCCAGAAAATACTGCTTTCCGGCAGAACCCCAATCAACTATGGTATTATCAAACCAGTTAATGGTACACAGATAATTTGCAGTTAATGTTTTTCGTTCCATGATAGGTATTAGGTTGATGTATTTAATTTGAAAGGTATTTGCTGCACAGTATTACTAAAGTCCTAATATAAAAAAAGCGACAGGTAAAACACCCATCGCTTTTTAAAATTGCTCACTACTCACTACTCACTACTCACTACTCACTACTCACTACTCACTACTCACTACTCACTAATTTTCCTCGTACTTGTTATTCCTCAGGTCAACATCCGGCAATTCACGTTCAGGGTCGATCACGATGGATTTGATGGCCGATGTGGATGGATATTTAAAAGTCCATACAGCGCCGCGCTGCCAGATGTTTACCGGCAGGTGAAGTGTTTCGGTTTTACCATTAGCCTGGGTGATCTTCAGATCAACCGGCATTGCCATTTTTTCTTTATTGGTTAGTGTGATCATGGCGCCTTTAGCAGCGTCGTCCTGTATATATTTAACCGAAGTAATGGCCTGGTCAAGTTTCCAGGTGGTAAAGAACCATGGTTTCCAGAACCAGTTCAGGTCTTCGCCGCTGGCATCATTCATAGCGCGGAAAAGATCATAAGGCAGTGGATGTTTAAACGCCCAGTGTTTGATATACTCGCGGAAAGCATAATCAAAACGCTCCGGACCAAGCACTACGTTACGTAAAATATCCAAACCTAAGGCGGTTTTATTATAGTACTGGCCATAATCATTTAAGCCAATGGCTTCAGGCGCGGTCATTAAAGGATCTTTGCTGTTGCGGTAGGAGGCCAGTATGTTTTGAGCTTGTTTTGATGGATCGGCATACTCGCCGTTGTTAAACTGCTGACTGGCATACTCATTAATAAAGGTGTTGAAACCTTCGTCCATCCACATGTATTTACGCTCGTTTGAACCTACGATCATCGGAAACCAGTTATGACCGATCTCGTGCGTAACATCGCCCCAAAGCTGACCTTTTTTAAAGTTGCTCAGGCAAAATATGGCGCCCGGGTATTCCATACCCAAAGCAACGCCAGAAACGTTAACGGCCGAATTCCATGGGTATTCAAAATAAGCTTTGGAATAGATCTCCATGCTGTTTTTTAGGTATTCTGTTGAACGGCCCCAGGCATCGTTACCGGCGCTTTCAACCGGGTAAGCCGACATAGCAATACCTTTACGACCCGAAGGGAAATTAACCTGCGCGGCATCCCATATAAAGGCATTGGAGGCGCCCCAGGCAATATCGCGCGTGTTTTCCATTTTATAGTGCCAGGTTAAACTGCCTTTGAACGGACGGGTAGCAGCTTTACCCACTTCGCCGGCTTTAATGATCATTTCTGTTTTATCGCTGGTTTTTGCTTTGGCCAGCCTGCTAAGTTGGGCAGGACTAAGCACTTCCTCCGGGTTTTGCAGATCGCCGGAACCTACCACGATCATATTGGCAGGAGCAGTGATATAATAATCAAAATTACCGTATTCACAGTAAAACTCGCCCAGGCCCATGTAGGGCAGGGTGTTCCAGCCTTCTACATCGTCATACACACACATACGCGGGTACCATTGCGCAATTTCATATACATATCCTTGTTTAAATTTTTTACGACCCATACGGTCGGCGCCATAAAAGGGGATTGCGAAATCATAATTGATCTTTATCTGTATTTTT
The DNA here is from genome assembly GCF_041355315.1 of Mucilaginibacter sp. RCC_168. Lineage (NCBI taxonomy): Bacteria > Pseudomonadati > Bacteroidota > Sphingobacteriia > Sphingobacteriales > Sphingobacteriaceae > Mucilaginibacter > Mucilaginibacter sp. RCC_168. The sequence continues at coordinate 181,660 of NZ_JBFUPN010000002.1, read as the reverse complement.
TCGCCCTTGCCATCCAATGGGGCATTCAGGCGTAACTGCATGCGCGCATCGGAGATAACTGGCGTTACGGTATAGGTTTCGCCTTTGTAGGTTACGGTAACTGAACCGATGTTGTACCCGCCGCGACTAAACCCGCGAACATCAAAACGATCGCCTGATACGGGCGTGGTAGCCGCGCCGCGTGAGTCGGGACGGAAGAGGTTTTGATCCAATTGCAGCCACAGGTAATCCAGTTTATCCGGGCTATTGTTAGTATAGGTGATGGTCACTTCGCCGGTAATAGTGGTATCGCGGCCTTCATTTAGTGTGGCTTTTATCTGATAGTCGGCACGGTTTTGCCAGTAATTGGCTGCTGGCTGGCCGCTGGCCGAGCGGGTACCACCGCTGGTAACCGGCCAGGTAATAGGACCAAAAACGTCCTGGTGATTGTATTTCAGTGTATCGGCAGTTTGGGCTGCCGCGGGTATTGCACCGGCCAATAAGCCCATGGCGCATAAAAAGGTGATCAGTTTAAAATAGCGCATTTGAATTTTTAGTAATAAAGGCGCAAATAAAGGGAAATAATTTGTGAAGTTGGTAATCTGATTGCTTAACCGATTGCGTATAAACGAATTTTGTCGGGCCGGTAATGGTAATGTTACCTGATATCACCACCCCGTAAAAACTTTCCAAACTTAATCTTGGTATGTTTTACAGCTTCATTTATATCCGCATCTTTGCAATATATAACACATCTATTATGAACCGCCTGGCTAATTCGTCATCTCCATATTTATTGCAACACGCTAATAACCCGGTTAACTGGTATCCCTGGGGTAAGGAGGCCCTGGATAAAGCTAATGCCGAAAATAAACTCATCCTCGTAAGTATCGGTTATTCGGCCTGCCACTGGTGCCACGTAATGGAACATGAAAGCTTTGAGGACGAAGCCGTGGCCGCAGTCATGAACGAATATTTTGTTTGTATAAAGGTGGATAGGGAAGAGCGCCCAGATGTCGACCAGATCTATATGAGTGCTGTGCAACTGATGAGCGGCCGCGGGGGATGGCCTTTAAATTGTATCTGCCTTCCCGATCAGCGGCCTATTTATGGCGGTACTTATTTCCGCAAAAACGACTGGACCTCCCTGTTATTTAACCTGGCCGATTTTTATAAGCAAAAACCCGAGGAGGCCGAAGAATATGCCGTACGCCTTACCGAAGGGATCCAGAATTATGAATCGGTACAGTTTGTTGGGGAGCAACCCGAATATACCAAAGCCGATCTGCAAGTGATAGGCGATAACTGGAAACGCTATTTTGACCAATATGAAGGCGGCACCGGCAATGCGCCCAAATTTCCGATGCCTAATAACTGGCTGCTGCTGATGCGCTACGCCCACCTGATGAAGGATGATGAGATTGCCGCCCAGGTAAAACTCACCCTGCATAAAATGGCCTTTGGTGGTATTTATGACCACATAGGCGGCGGTTTTGCCCGCTATTCGGTCGACGGCCGCTGGCATGTACCCCACTTCGAAAAAATGCTGTATGATAATGCCCAGCTCATCAGCCTGTATTCCGAAGCCTACACCTGGAACCCTGACGCGCTTTACAAACAGGTTGTAGAGGAGATCATTACGTTTTCGACCCGGGAACTGGCCTCGCCTGACTTAGGTTTTTATTCGGCCCTGGATGCCGACAGTGAGGGGGTAGAGGGCAAGTTCTATATTTTTACTAAAAAGGAAATAGAAGAGATCTTGGGTGAAGATGCCGCCGAACTGTTCTGTATTTACTACCATATCACCGAAGATGGCAACTGGGAGGAAGAACACTCCAATGTATTGTTCCGCCGGGAAAGTGATGGGGAGCTGGCCGAAAAATTAGGTTTAGGCGTGGATGACCTGCTCTCGCAGATCAAGGCTTCACGCAAAAAAGTATTTGAAGCCCGCAGGCATCGCGTAAGGCCGGGGCTGGATAATAAGGTACTGGCTTCCTGGAACGGATTGATGTTAAAGGGGCTGTGTACTGCTTACCGGGCGTTTAATAATCCCAAGTACCTGGAACTGGCATTGCAGAACGCTCAATTTATTCTGAATAAACAAGTAAGCCAGAATAACCGGATATCAAGAGTTTATAATGTCAATAAGGCAGATGAATCTCCGGTAGCGTTTCTGGACGACTACGCCAATATCATCGATGGGCTCATTGCCCTGTATGAAGTTACTTTTGATGAACAATGGTTACATCAGGCTAAAAAACTGGCCGACGCTGCCATAGCGCACTATTACGATGAAGTGAACGGCATCTTTTTTTATACCGCCGATGACGATGAACAGCTGATAGCCCGCAAATCGGAGATCATGGATGGGGTAACGCCGGCCAGTAATTCGGCCATGGCGCTTAACCTGAAAAAGTTGGGCTTGCTTTTTGATAACGAAAGTTATGCAGCGGTTTCGGCACAACTGTTACGTAACATTATGCCGCAGCTTGCAAAATATGGTACAGCCTATTCTAACTGGACCTTATTGTTGCTGGATGAGGTGTTTGGTATCTATGAGATAGCGATAACAGGCAACGAGGCCGAAACTGTGCGAAAGGAAATGGAAAATAATTACATCCCAAACAAAATAATCTTGGGAGGTAAAAAAGGAAGTTTACCTTTGTTGCAGGATAAGTTTGGTCAATCAACACAAATTTTTGTTTGTAAAGATAAAACCTGCGGATTACCTGCCAATAATATGGCCGATGCTTTAAAACAAATTGAGGCCTGATTGCTTATTAAAAAAATACTTTACAATGAAGATTGAACCACAACACGTAGTGTCATTAACTTACGATTTGTATGTTGACCGTGACGGAGCCGAAGTTTTAGCCGAAAGCGCCACACAAGAACAACCATTAACCTTTTTATTCGGCGCCGGCCAGATGCTGCCTAAATTTGAAGAAAACCTGAGCACCCTGTCAACCGGCGATGCTTATGAGTTTCGTCTTTCTGCAGCGGATGCTTACGGCGAATATGATGAAGAAGCTGTAGCTAACCTGCCAAAAGAAATGTTTCAGGGCCAGGAAATTCCGGAGATCGGCAGCATTTTGCCTTTACAGGATAACCAGGGTAACCGTTTCCAGGCACAGGTTGTATCAGTAGCAGAAGATGCTGTTATTGTCGACCTGAACCACCCGATGGCTGGTCAGGAACTGCACTTTAAAGGCAACATCCTGAATGTACGTCCGGCTACCCCAGAAGAGTTATCACACGGCCATGCACATGGTCCGGATGGTCACCATGATCACTAATTTTATTGATATAAATAGACAAGAAAACGCCGGGCATTATGTCCGGCGTTTTTGGTTAAATATGTCATCGCGAGGGAACGAAGTAATTTCATTTAAGTTTGTCATCCTGAGCGGAGCGAAGGATCTATTCTTCGACCCCGTCTTTAGCGCAAGTCTTGTGAGGTTGCCTGTGGGTTGATGACTTGCGCTTGTATACGATGCGTTGAGGTCACAAGTCAGCCTTTACTCTCAATCCCTCACACAAGACTTGCGCCATTAGGGGTTGATGACTTGTGCTTGTATACGATGCGTTGAGGTCACAAGTCAGCCTTTACTCTCAATCCCTCACACAAGACTTGCGCCATTAGGGGCAGGGAGGGTTTATACTGCATGCCTTGCACTGTCTTTAGCGCAAGTCTTGTGAGGTTGCCTGTGGGTTGATGACTTGTGCTTGTATACGATGCCGTTGAGGTCACAAGTCAGCCTTTACTCTCAATCCCTCACACAAGACTTGCGCCATTAGGGGACATGATGGAAACACTGCATGCTGAGCGGAGCGAAGCATCTATTATGCAATTGGTATTATCGAAGAAGATCCTTCGTGCCTCAGGGCGACGAACTTTTTTAGTCTGTGGTGCGGTGGTATCACACACTCCGAACTGATTAGAGAAACATCACTAATTCACTAAATCAATAATCTACTAATTAAACTCCAAACCTCCCTCATTATCAATCAAGCACCTGATCATAATACGGCAGCCTATGGGATCACCGTTTACGGTAGCGGGTATAAATATTTTATCTTCTTCGTTGGGCATATCAGTGCTCATGGCAAATACTCTATGATAATTGAGGCCGCTGAATAGGTGCACCTTAAAATCGGCCAGGCGGCCACCCGGACTTACCAGCAGTTCAATAACCGCGTAAGATGCAGTACGACTGATGCCCATGAGCTCATTCGGTAGTTTAAATACTTTGAGGTAGGGGAGATAACCAAAGTACCGGCCGCCGGCTTTAACAGGTTTGGTGGTTCTATCTGAATCGGTTAGTGCTTTATCTACAAAATACCGCAGGCTTGAGGTGGTATCTTCGGGCGCTTCAAATAATAAAGTCTTTTTCGTGTAGTCGTAATTTTGGAGTAAGCGGCCCTGCGGATCGTAAAAATGCCATACGCCAACTTTCTTGTCATTATCAAAACTGCCGCTGGCTACGGCTATGTTTTTTTCGGTTACGGCCTGGTAAATGCCTTGCCGGGTACTTTTATCACTCTTGAGTACAGATATCCGTTCGGTTATCTGATCGGTAAGGCGATGTTTGCGTAATACTGTTTCCTGTGCAAAACCGGTGTTTAAATAAAAAAGCAGGGTAATAAATAAGGTTATAATTTTCAACGCAGTTCAATTTCGGTAAATATAAAACAGGTTTCACGTAATGTCAAAAACGCCACTGTTTAAATTATCACCACTGGTGTTCGGAAGAATATCTTTTGGCTAAAGCCCGCAAATACTTTTATTATCCGTCCCATAAATGGGACGGCAATGAATAGAAAAGCAGTTGGGTTATCTTTTATTGCCGTTGGTTTTAACCAACGGGCGATAATTAAACGTTTATGGGCTTTAGCCAAATCTTCTATTTAACTTTTATTTCGATTCTTCCCAACTCTGGTGAAATTAACCTCGTCCACCTCTGCGGCCGCCACCATTTCTGCGACCTCCACCGCCACCACCCGAAGGCCGGCTGCCCTTAAACTTTTGCAAACGCAGGGTAAACGAAAGCATGAAATACCTGCCCAGCCTGTTGGTGCGGGTATCGATGATCTGGTTGCCTGATACGGTACGGCTTACACCCTTGTTTTCATTGAATAAATCGAATGCCTGGAAACGTACCGAGGCAATGTGCTTGGCCAGGAACTGGTATTCTACATAACTGCTTAGCAGGGTTGGGTTGGCCTTTACCGTACTGCTAAAGCCGTGGTTGATGGTTTGTGTTAAGTTATAACCCAGTACACAGCTATAAAAAAAGTAATTGCGGCCGTCAAGACCCAGCGTCCAGGTGCTGGCATCGGTGTTTAAGGATGATGGCAGGCTGTAACGGGTGGTATTTACGCTATAGTTACCGCTTACTTCGGTGTCCATAATGCTGTCTATATCCACTCTTAGTTTCAATCCCTGGCTCCATATCCAGTTTTTGCTGATATTACGCTGGTTTTCTATAAAGGATACATTATTGCTGTAGCCCGCGCTGCCATTTAATGATACCGTGAATTTACGATTGGCAAATGGTTTGGAGAAAGAGTAATTACTGTTGATATTATAAAGGCCATTGGTGTTTACATAGCGGGTTTCCTGTATGGTGCTGTCGCGTTGGTTGGTTGAGCCTGTAGCCGAGGAAACAGGCGAGGTATTAGTCACAATAGCGTTTTGCGTTTCGGAGAAAGAAAGGTTAGTAAACAACGAATTGCCACTGGCAATATCAAACTGGTTGTAACGGAGATTTAAATTATTTGTAAATGATGGTTTAAGGTCGGGGTTACCGTACACCCGGTTCTGTGGGTTCGAATAATCGGGCTGTATTTGCAATTGGGTAAATGAAGGCTGACTATTAGATCCGCTGTAATTAATGGTAAAAGAATGGTTGCGCGAGAAATTATAAATAAACCGGGCTGTAGGTATTACATTAAAAGTATTAGTAGTGGTACGGAAGTTATGCGATTCGCCCTCCAATGTTGATGGTTGTACCGCCATTCCAATGGTATAATTGTACTTGGCGCCTATCCCGCGAATGTTTAATCCAAAACGGTTGGTAATAAACTGGTAATTATAAATAGTACTGAGCGAATCGACAAAAGTTTGACTACCTGTTAGCGGATCAACCCGGTAGTTGTACCGGTTATTGTCGGTGTTGGAATAACTGTAACCATAATTGGCCTCCAGGTAAGTGGTTTTACCGATGGGCTCGATGTAGGATAGATGTACGTTTGCCCGCCGTGAGTTATTGTCGCTGTTTACTTGCTGAAAGAGTGGTGTAACCATAGTATCCTGCCGGGTAGTGTACTGGTCGTTTAAGCTCTGGTCGCTTTGCGAAAGGCTCAGGCCCGCGCTTATGCTGAAGTTTCGCCCTTTTTTATGAAACTTATGATTGTATAGCACATTGATGCCCCCGCTTTTTGAGGTGGCGTTGGTTAAAGCCAGTTCGTTACCCGTTACCAGCGCACCTTTGCGGGTATTACTGAAAATATCGGTACTGATATTGTCGGAGATGTTGTACGAAAAACTGGGATTGATCTTCAAATAATTGGAGGTATCTATTTTATACTCCATGTTAAAATCAAACCGATGATTAATACCATGGTTCCTGTTATCGCTGGTATCGGTATTGATGAGCGTGCCCGATTGAAAAAGGTTTTGTTGTACGGTAGTGCTATTCTGATCCCTGTCTTTATCGGCAAAACTGTAACTGCCATAAACGGTGATCTTTTTGCCCCAGTCGTCGCGGTAATTGGCACCAATCGACCGGTTGGTGGTAATACCGTTAGCCGTACTGATCTGCGAGCCGCCACTGCCACCGCCTCCACCACGACCGGCCCTGCCACCACCTCCGCCTGCGCTGCCCAGGTTAAACGAGTTGGTATTGGTGTTGTTGAGCGTACCGATCAAGGCTATCTGCCGGGTATCCATAAAGGTATTGGCCGACAGGCGCGCCTGGTACCTGTCATCGTTACCAACACCCACGCTGCCCTGGCCAAAATTGCCTCTGTTTTTATCTTTCTGTATGGTAATGTTCAGGATCTTATCAGGATCGCCGGTTTTGATGCCGGTGAGGTTGGCCTGATCGCCGTAATCATCAATCACCTGTATGGCGTCAACAATATCGGCCGGGAGGTTTTGTGTAGCGGTTTGTACATCGCCGGTAAAATAATCCTTGCCATTAACCCGCACCTTAGTTACTTGTTTACCATGCGCTGTAACGTTGCCATCTTTATCCACACTTACACCGGGCAGTTTTTTAAGCAGATCTTCTACCGGCGAACCTTCGCGTACTTTATAGGCGCTTGCTTTATATTCTACCGTATCTTCTTTAATGGTGATGGGATTAGCCTCGGCCACGATGTGTACCGTTTTTAAAAAATTGGTTTGTACCTGAATTTTTATCGGATCGAGTTTGATGGGTTTGGTATCATTGTCCATCACATAGCGCCGTATCAGGGTTTGATAGCCAATGCCGCTGATGGTTATTTTGAAATTTTTTGAATTGACCGCCGGAAAACTGAATGTTCCGCCCGTGCCTGTAGCGGCATTAAGACTGTCTTTATCGGATATTAGCTTTACGTTAACACTCGGTACGGCACCCACACTGTCTACCACCGTTCCGCTTACCTGCCGGCTTTGCTGCGCAAGAGCCCGCATTATGAACAAGGAAAAAATAAGAAGCAGTAGTAGGTGTCTGGTCATAGTTCAGGTTTAATGATACAAATGACCATAAAGATTTGATTAAGTTTAACACGTTAAATGTATGTAATACAATTGTTGCAAATATTGCTGGCAGATGCTTAAACTTGTAACCAAACATATAATGCATGACAGCTCTCGCCGATCAATCCGATTACAAAACGGTAAGTTTTTCGCAAACTACCATTACCGAACTAATGATACCTTCGTACTCCAACTTTGGTGGGAAGATACATGGAGGTATTTTATTATCGCTAATGGATAAGGTGGCTTATGTATGCGCCGCTAAACATGCCGGTAACTATTGCGTAACAGCATCTATTGATACAGTTGATTTTTTACAGCCGGTAGAAGTCGGCGAGCTGGTATCGCTTATGGCATCGGTTAACTATGTAGGCAAAACATCGCTGGTGGTTGGCATCCGGGTGATATCAGAAAATATCAAGAACAGCTCTGTAATGCACACCAATACCAGCTACTTTACCATGGTAGCCAAGGATGATAACAACAAACCGGTAAAGGTACCCGGCCTGATACTGGAAAATCGCGAGCAGGTAAGGCGTTTTATTGAAGCACGCCGACGTAAAGAGATCAAGCAATCTTACATGAAGGAAGTTGAGCAGATCCAGATGCCTGACAACTATGAACATTGCATAGCCATGCTCATGGGAGAGCGCTGCCTGGTAGCGGGGGAGTAGGCGGGAAGTCAAAAGTCAAAAGTCAAAAGTCAAAAGTCAAAAGTCAAAAGTCAAAAGTCAAAAGGGCATTATGTTAAGTGGATTAAATCCTGAGAATCCTTCAATCGTGTTAAAAAATCAACGTAATCAAAAAAATCAACGGTGACATTTATTTGACAATAGATGAAATAAAGTATCCGATCCGGAGTTTAAACTATAGGCGTTAAGTTTAATGCCCCGCGCTCATCACGAATTAACCTGCATCAAATGGAAGGACTTCATCGTCGCTAACCAACATACACACTTACTGCTCCTACTAATTGTCGGTCCCACTTACAACCCAAAGGAATACTCCGAAAAGGGTTTAAGTTTTGGCGGGGATTTGGCACAATATAATATATCTTTAGAAAATGACAATTCGGTGATATTATATCACTACATTGTGGCACTTATCCCTCTTTTAAACTATTTACTATTAACCCCCACAAAACTTAATGGCTTTTTTAAACACGGTACTTGAACCGCCTTCGTATGGCTGGACGGATGAAAACGGTGACCTCTCCAAACCCTCCAACGGCAAAATTGTAAAAGAATTTTTTTTAAGACTCAACGTATTTAAGGATAAAAAAAACTGGCTGTCGTTTTTAAGCTGGTTCCTGGTATTGGCGCTGGTGCCGTTTTTAGGCCTGTTTATATTTAAATATTTCAGCATTACCGGTTTAATAGTGGCATTTGTGTACAGCATGATCATCATGGGTACGCATGGCACTATCTGGCATCACCGGTATTGTACGCATAGTGCCTATACCTTCAGCAATAAATTCTGGCGGTTTTTTACCCAGAACCTTACGCTGAAGATCATCCCGGAAGAGATCTACGCGGTATCGCACCATGTGCACCACGCCCTTTCAGATCAACCCGGTGATCCATACAATGCCCAGGGCGGTTTCATGTACTGCTTCCTGGCCGATGTAAACCACCAGCCTATTGCCCGCAATATGGGCGAGGCCTGCTATAAAAAATGTGTTAACCTCATGAAACACGTAGGCGTTACACCCAATACCTACAAGCAGTATCAAAAATGGGGAACCATTGCTAACCCATTCCGTACTATTATGGGTATTATATTAAACTGGGGTTTCTGGTTCACGGTATTTTACCTGATTGGCGGTATGCCATTAGCTTGCGCCGTTTTTGGTTCGGCTGGTATCTGGGCCGTTGGCGTACGTACCTTTAATTATGAAGGTCATGGCAAAGGTGAGGATAAACGCCGCGAAGGCATTGATCATAACCGCGAAGATATGTCCATCAATCAGCTATGGCCGGGTTATGTGGCTGGCGAGTGGCATAATAACCATCATTTATTTCCAAAAAGTGCCCGCTCTGGTTTCAAACCACATCAGCTTGACCTGGCCTGGTGCTACATTAAATTTTTAAGCTTGATAGGGGCTGTGAGCTCCTACCGCGATTCCAAGAAAGAATTCCTGCTGGAGTATTGTACCGTGAAGCCGGTTGTTGGGCCAATTGCCCAATATCCGCAAACGGCTAAAACCCAGCTCGTGGCCGAATAGTAAAATTAACAAATACGCGCTGAGCGCTGTCCGAAGTCTCTGACTTCGGACCACTATGTTCGTAGTCTTTAGACTACATGAGTTAGCTATTTGAGTTATGAGGCTGTAGTTGCAAACTACAGGCATAGGCGTTCGAAGTCAGAGACTTCGAACAGCGCTGGGCTGAATAGTATTAATTAACCAATACTAAAATTAAAAAGGGGGAGTGATAGCTAAGCTATCACTCCCGTTTTTGTTGAAAGAACGGGAATAAAACATAAAGACAGCTTGGTAAAATATATGATACTGATAAATAATGCCATACTATTTACAAATGTATTTTATAACTTAGTGAGGCCAATTATATAGTGTAATATAAACACCCGATCCATGCGTAGTAAAATGCAATTTTTGTTTTTTTGCCTGCCCTGTTTTATTATTCTTCTTAACCAAAAAGCAATTGCGCAGGTTTCCCCAACAGGGATATTTGATGATCAAAGCGATGTTGGAATTGTAAAGCATAAAGGTAGTTTACAATACGACCCTAAACTACAGCAATATCATCTCGAAGGCTCCGGTGCAAACATCTGGGCTACCAGCGATGCTTTTCATTTTGTGTGGAAACGCATGAAAGGCGATTTTATATTGCGCACCAATGCCGCTTTTATAGGTAAAGGGGTGGAGGATCACCGCAAAATTGGTCTGATGATCCGCAGCACACTTGATTCCAATTCCAAACATATCAACGCGGTTGTTCATGGCGATGGTTTAACATCCTTGCAATACCGCAAAAAGGCGGGAGGCATTACCGAAGAGAAAAAATCAAGTATTACCGCTGCCAATGTGATCCAACTGGAACGGAAGGGTAATACCTATACCATGTCGGTAGCGCGCAAAGGCGACATGTTTGTGACCGAAGAAATAAACGACCTTGACCTGGGCGACGAAGTTTATGTAGGCATATTCATTTGCTCACATAACGCCAATGTAACCGAAAAAGCTGTTTTTAACAATGTGCGCATCGTAGTACCTGCCCCGTCAACGCTGGTACCCTATAAACAATACCTGGGCAGTAGTATCGAATTGCTTGATCTGGCTACGCAAAACAGCACCGTTATTTATCAATCGCCAAAATCATTACAAGCCCCCAATTGGATGCACAGCGGGCAATCGCTTATTTACAACAGCGAGGGTTCCTTATACAAATTCAATCTCAAAACCGGGCAGCCAATAGTGATAAATACCGCTCCGGCCAAAAATAATAATAACGATCATGTGCTGTCATTTGATGGTAAAATGCTGGCCATCAGCAGCAACGATGGTGGTCCATCAATTGGTTATACCGTTCCGGTTACTGGCGGTAAGGCCAAAAGGATATCCGCTGTTGGTGTTGGCGCGAGTTATATGCATGGCTGGTCGCCAGATGGTAAATACATTGTATTTTGCGGCGAACGGAATAATGAATTTGACGTGTACCGGATTCCTTCAGGTGGAGGCAAAGAAGTAAGACTGACCACCAGTCCGGGGTTGGATGATGGCCCCGAATATACACCAGATGGAAAATACATCTATTTTAATTCGGTACGCAGCGGCCTGATGCAGGTTTGGCGCATGAAAGCCGATGGCAGCCAACAAACTCAGATCACCCATGACGATTATAATAACTGGTTTCCGCATGTATCGCCCGATGGTAAATGGATCTGCTATATCACCTTCCTTAAAAATGAGGTGTCGCCCGGCGATCACCCTTTTTATAAGCACGTGTTTATCCGGGTAATGCCGGTTGGCGGCGGTCCTTCCAAAGTAGTGGCCTATTTGTATGGCGGGCAGGGTACCATCAATACCCCGTCATGGTCGCCGGATAGTAAACATATCGCGTTTGTGAGCAATTCACAATGAGGAAGAGTCAAGAAATGAGAGTCAAGAATCAGGAAATAAAACGGAGAAATTAAAGATCGAAAAATGTGCGAAAATCACCTTAATGAATTCAAAGAGATAAATTGAATTAAATGAAACGAAATAACCTAATATGTAGCTATCTTGTCTCTGATTCTAATATCTTGATTCTTTTTCCAAATTATAACCTTAATACATCAGTCCAATGCAAACCTCCCGCAGATCATTTTTAAAAACAAGCGCTGTAGCCTTAGCGGGCGCCGCTTTATTACCTGATAGTTTAATGGCATCAGAAAAACACCTGCAGCGTGTGGGCGTACAGTTGTATAGCGTACGCGATGCCATGAAAATCGACCCAAAAGGTACACTAAAAAAACTGGCCGATGCGGGTTATCATCATGTAGAACATGCCAACTATGTTGATCGTAAATTTTATGGTTTTACCGCCAAGGAGTTTAAAAAAATAATAACCGATCTGGAAATAAAAATGCCAAGCGGCCATACCGTAATGACGGCCCAGCACTGGGATGATGCCAAAAACGATTTTACCGACGCCTGGAAATATACCATTGAAGATGCCGCCACCGTTGGTCAGCGTTATGTGATCAGCCCATGGCTGGATGAAAGCCTGCGCCACGATACCGATAAGTTAAAGCGCTTTATGGAGCAGTTTAATAAATGCGGAGAGCTGTGCCAAAAATCCGCCATGAAATTTGGCTATCATAACCACAACTTTGAGATCAGCACCAAAGTAGGGGATATCACCCTGTATGATTTTATTATCCAGAATACCGACCCAAAATTGGTGGCCCAGCAAATGGATGTGGGCAATATGTTTAGTACAGGCGGCGTGGCGCTTGATTTTATCAATAAATATCCAGGCCGGTTTGAGTCGTTACATGTTAAGGATGAGATTAAAGTAGCTCCACGCGCTGATGGGGATGATACCGAAAGCACCATACTGGGCCAGGGAGTGCTGCCGGTTAAAGAAATTGTAAAAGCGGCAAGTAAAAAAGGAGGCACTGTTCTGTTTATTATTGAGCAGGAAGCTTACCAGGGAAAGGATCCGGTTGATTGTGTAAAAATTGATTTACAAATCATGAAAAAATGGGGTTATTGATATTATTAAGGTAATTTCACCAGACAATATTTCCTGATACACTCTTTTTTTAGTGTTTTAAGTTACTAAGTTTGATAATCGTTTTATAAACCAGGGTTCATTTATTAAGTCAATATGCCTGTAAGTACAGGTAATTTAACTAAGAACTGCTAAAACCATTTACCATATTTGTAAACACATTTGTTTAACCTATATGGCTTATACCATTCGGTCGGCTGGCTATGCATAGGGTGAAATAAAAAAAAGAATATACATTATAGGATACACCGTAAATTGTATTTATATTTTTGAGATTGTTGTTTTTTAGAATAGATTGATAGATAATACTTTATGTTTTTAAAACACGTTTTTATTTTAAATTTTCGGTATACAAATAGGTAATGCAACGGAGTGGTTTTACTTTAGGGCGGCCAAAGCGTCGACCCCTGATGCAAAGCCAAAACAACGCTAATTGTTATAAAACCGATCAATATTCAAAGTGTAAAAAAAACACAATGCAATATTTGTAAAATAATTTTTATTCATACATTTAGCGGGATAACCAAGTACTAAACAAAATTCATTTTAACCGAATAGATATGTCTGCAAACACTTATGACGCTATTGTCATTGGCTCAGGAATTTCAGGCGGATGGGCTGCCAAGGAACTAACAGAAAAGGGTTTAAAAACCATTATGCTGGAGCGTGGTCGTAACATCGAGCACATTAAAGATTATGTGAACGCTAATAAAGCACCGTGGGAATTTCCGCACCGTGGCGGGCGTACGCAAAAAATGATAGATGATTACCCGGTATTAAAACGCGATTATCCCTTGAACGAAACCAACCTGGATTATTGGGCGAGTGATAAAGACAGTCCATATACGGAAGTAAAAAGATTTGACTGGTTCCGCGGTTATCATGTTGGCGGTCGTTCACTCATGTGGGGCAGGCAATCATACCGCTGGGGAGATATTGATTTTGAAGCTAACCTAAAAGATGGTATCGCTGTGGATTGGCCTATCCGCTATAAAGATATCGCTCCATGGTACAGCTATGCTGAGAAATTTGCTGGTATATCTGGTAACAGGGATGGGTTGGCCGTTTTACCCGACGGCGATTTTATGCCTCCGATGGAATTGAACGTGGTTGAAAAAGATGTTGCCAAAAGATTAAAAGAATACTATAAAGAAGAAAGGGCCATGATTATTGGTCGTACTGCCAATATCACTGTGCCGCATAATAACCGCACCAACTGTCAGTATCGTAACAAATGCTGGTTGGGTTGTCCGTTTGGTGCTTACTTCAGCACACAATCGGCTACTTTGCCCGCGGCTATGGCTACCGGTAATTTAACCGTTCGTCCATGGTCAATCGTTACCAAAATTTTGTACGATAAGGATACCAAAAAAGCCAAAGGTGTAGAGGTATTGGATGCCGAAACCAACAAAACTTATGAATACTTTGCAAAGGTCGTATTCCTGAATGCTTCTACCATTAACTCGGCCTGGATCCTGATGAATTCGGCAAATGATGTTTGGGAAGGCGGTTTAGGTAGCAGCAGCGGCGAGTTGGGTCATAACCTGATGGATCACCACTTAAATGTTAATGCATGGGGCCATGTAGAAGGTTACGAGGATAAATACTACTTCGGGCGCCGTGCAAATGGATTTTATATTCCCCGTTTTGCCAATCTGGGTAACGATAAACGTGATTTTATACGTGGTTTTGGTTACCAGGGCGGTGCAAGCCGCGAAGGATGGAGCCGTGATATTGCCGAACTGAGCATAGGAGGTGCCTTTAAGGATGCCTTAACCGAGCCAGGTTCATGGTCGGTAGGTATGGGTGGTTTTGGCGAAACGCTGCCTTATCATGATAATAAAGTGTTCATCGATAAAACCAAAAAAGATAAATGGGGTCTTCCGGTTATTGCAATCGACGCTGAACTGAAAGACAACGAGAAAAAGATGCGTATCGCTATGGAAACTGAAGGAAAAGCCATGTTGGAGGCGGCAGGCGTTAAGAATGTGCAAACAAGCAGCAAAAACCCATACCTGGGCCGTGGTATCCATGAAATGGGCACCGCTCGTATGGGCCATGATCCAAAAACATCTGTATTGAATAAGTGGAACCAGGTTTGGGATGCCAAAAACGTATTTGTTACCGATGGTTCTTTCATGACATCGGCAGCATGCCAAAACCCATCACTCACTTATATGGCCATGACCGCCCGTGCAGCCAATTACGCGGTTGAGGCTTTAAAGAAAAACGAGATCTAATTAACCGGATATCCAAATATACAAACCAATGATTGAAGAACAGGACAAAAGTACTCCCGACGCCTCCAGACGGGATTTTCTTAAAAAGGGTACATTAGCCGCTGCAAGTTTCATGATCGTTCCGCGTTTTGTGCTGGGCGGCAAAGGCTTTACAGCACCCAGCGACAAATTGCTTATTGCCGGCGTAGGCGCGGGTGGTAAAGGACAGAGCGATATTGCCAACTTTTACAAAAGCGGCAAAGCCGAGATAGCTTTCTTATGCGATGTAGACGACAGAAGAGCCGCCAATTCACGTGCTAAATTCCCTAAAGCCAAGTACTATAAAGATTGGCGTGAGATGTATGATAAAGAGTCGAAAAACTTTGACGCGGTATCAATCTCAACGCCAGATCATAACCATGCCATCATTACCTACCATGCTATGCAGTTAGGTAAGCACGTATACGTGCAAAAACCAATGACGCATGATATCTGGGAGGCCCGTTTATTAACCGAGGCAGCCAAAAAATATAAAGTGGTAACCCAAATGGGTAACCAGGGATCATCAAACGATGGTACCCGTCTGATGTCTGAATGGTATGATGCTGACCTGATTGGCGATGTGCACACCATTTACTGCTGGACAAACCGTCCGGTATGGCCCCAGGGTATTGCCTGGCCTCAGCCTGCAAAAGAGATCCCAAAAGAACTGGATTGGAACCTGTGGTTGGGTACTGCTCCTAAAAAGGATTACGTAGATAAACTGGTGCCGTTTAATTGGCGCGGATGGTGGGATTACGGAACCGGCGCCCTGGGCGATATGGGCTGTCACCTGGTTGAGGCTCCGTTCCGTGTATTGGGTTTACAATATGTTAAAGATGTACAGGCCAGTGTAGGCAGTGTGTATGTGGATGAGTTTAAACAAGGCCATTTCCCTGAAAGCTGTCCTCCGTCAAGCCACATTACCTTAACTTTCCCAAAAACCGAGAAAACAAAAGGTGATGTTACCATGCACTGGATGGATGGTGGCATTACACCAGAAAGACCTGCTGAGTTAGGAGCAAATGAAAAATTTGGCGGCGAAGAAGGTAATGGTACATTGTTTATCGGTACAAAAGGTAAAATGTATGCCAGCACTTATTCAGATGCGGCTACTTTATTACCAAAATCATTAACTGCAAGTGCCAACGCGCCGCAGAAATGGAAAAGGGTGCCGGGTGGTGCCGAAGGTCACTACGCGCAATGGGTTGAAGGCTGTATAGCCGGATATGGTAAAACCGAACTAAGCTCATCATTTGATAAAGCCGGTCCGCTTACCGAAGCCTTGTTAATGGCCAATCTGGCTGTACGTGGTCATGACCTTAGCGGTGGACAGGTGAAACTGTTATGGGATAACAAGGCCATGAAGGTAACCAACTTTGATGCGGTAAACCAATACATCCACAGGGATTATCCTGATGGATTTAAACTGAAAGCCTAAATTAGTTATTGAATTATTGAGTTATTGAATTATTGATTTGAAAAGTCGATATTCGATAACTCAATATTTGCTTACTTAGTAATTCAATAACTCAATAATTCGATAATTCAATAAATCAATAATTAAATCATGAATAGAAGAGAAGCTATTGGCAGGGTTGGATTGATACTGGGAGGTACCATCATCGGCGCTGAGTTTTTTATCTCGGGCTGTAAACCAAGTTCCAAAAAAGTGAACGAATTGTTTGATGAAAACAACGTAGCCTTATTTGATGAAATTGGCGAAACCATTTTACCAGCTACCAGCACACCTGGCGCCAAAGCCGCCGCTATTGGCAATTTTATGGCCCTGATGGTTCAGGATTGCTATAAGCCCGAAGATCAGAAGGTTTTTGTAAAAGGTATCTCCGATCTGGATGAGGCCAGTAAGAAAAAATTCAGCAAAACGTTTATGGAAGCCGATGCCAAACAACGCACCGAACTGCTTACCGAACTGGATGCCGAGCAAAAGAACTATACCAAAAACAAAAAGCCCGAAGATCCGAACCATTATTTCCGGATGATGAAAGAGCTAACCCTGCTTGGTTACTTTACTTCAGAAGTTGGTGCAACTAAAGCCCTGCGCTACATTGCAGTACCCGGACGTTATGATGGCAACGTGCCCTACAAAAAAGGTGATAAAGCCTGGGCGACATAAAAAATTAGTTTTTAGTTGATTAGGTGAGTGGAGAATGGTTATAAACTTATGCAACCACTCACCAATCGATTGAATTAACCACTCACTATAAAGAATGAAACTAAGATTAGGAATGATCGGTGGCGGTCAGGGCGCGTTTATTGGCGCCGTGCATCGTATAGCCGCCCGTATAGATGGTGAATATGAACTGGTTTGCGGCGCTTTTAGCAGTAATGCGGAAAAATCACAAGCCAGCGGTTTGTTACTGGGACTACCTGCCAACCGTATCTACAATTCATACACCGAACTCATCGAAAAAGAAAAACAACTGCCAGCGGACGAGCGTGTACAGGTGATTAGCATTGTTACACCAAACCACGTACACTTCGCTCCAACAAAAATGGCATTGGAAAACGGCTTTCATGTTGTTTTAGATAAACCCATGACCTTTTCCCTGGCCGAGGCCAAAGAGCTGGATAAAATAGTAAAAGCTACAGGTAAACTATTTTGCCTTACGCATACCTATACCGGCTACCCGATGGTTAAGGAGGCCAAACAATTGATCAAAACAGGAAAATTAGGCGCTATTCGCAAAGTATACGTAGAGTATCCGCAAGGGTGGCTCAGCAGCTTTCTGGAAGGCGATGATAATAAACAGGCTTCATGGCGCACAGATCCGGGTAAAAGCGGTATCGCAGGTGCCATGGGCGATATTGGTACCCATGCCTTTAACCTGGCCGAATATGTTACAGGTTTAGAGGTTACTAAAATTTGTGCCGATATTAATATTGTAGTTGAAGGCCGTAAGCTGGATGACGACGGCGCCGCGCTGCTCAAATTCAACAACGGCGCAAGCGGTGTACTCACCGCTACACAAATTGCTGCAGGCGAAGAAAATAATGTTAAAATACGCGTTTACGGCGAAAAAGGCGGACTGGAATGGCACCAAAGCGATGCTAATTCCCTCACGGTAATGTATACCGATAAACCGATGGAAGTATGGCGCACCGGTGGCGGTTATACCAGCTCGTTCGCACAGCATAATACCCGTACGCCAGCCGGTCATCCCGAAGGATATTTGGAAGCCTTTGCCAACCTGTACCGCAACTTTGCGTTAACCGTAAAAGCAGGTATAGAGGGAAGAACACCTACTACCGAAGAGCTGGATTTTCCCGGAGTAAAAGAAGGTGTACGCGGCATGGCATTTATTGAAAATGTGATCGCCTCGGGTAAATCAGATAAAAAATGGACTGAATTTTCTATTTAAAAAACTATGACAACTATAAAAGGACCAGCCATATTTTTAGCGCAGTTTATAGGCGATACCGCGCCATTTAACAGTTTGGAATCTATTTGTAAATGGGCCGCGGGCCTGGGTTACAAAGGTGTTCAGCTGCCAACCAATGATGCCCGCTTTATCGATCTGCAAAAAGCTGCCGAAAGCAAAACTTACGCCGATGAGATCAAAGGTATTGTGAACGCTGCCGGATTAGAAATAACCGAACTATCAACCCATCTGCAAGGGCAGCTGGTAGCTGTAAACCCGGTTTATGATTCGCTTTTTGACGCGTTTGCGCCAGAGGCTTATCGTAATAATCCGGCCGCCAGACAAAGATGGGCAGTGCAGCAACTGAAATATGCTGCTGAAGCATCAAAAAATTTAGGTCTTAACGCTTCTGTTACTTTTAGCGGCGCCTTACTTTGGCCAATGGTGTACCCATGGCCGCAACGCCCTGCAGGTATAGTAGATACTGGTTTTGATGAACTGGCCAAACGCTGGAAACCTATCCTGGATGTGTACGAAGAAAATGGTATTGACCTTTGCTACGAATTGCATCCTGGTGAAGATCTGCATGACGGTATCACCTTCGAAATGTTTTTAGATAAGGTTGGTCATCATAAACGTGCCAATATCCTGTATGACCCATCGCATTTTGTATTGCAGTGCCTGGATTACCTGGAGTTTATCGACATCTATCATGAACGCATCAAAATGTTCCACGTAAAAGATGCCGAATTTAACCCAACGGGCAGGCAGGGGGTTTATGGTGGTTACCAGAACTGGGTCGATCGTGCCGGCCGTTTCCGCTCACTGGGCGATGGCCAGGTTGATTTTAAAGGGATCTTCAGCAAATTAACTCAATATGATTTTAAAGGATGGGCCGTATTAGAATGGGAATGCGCGCTTAAACATCCCGAAGATGGCGCAAGAGAAGGCGCCACATTTATCAAGGATCATATCATCAGGGTTACCGAGCGTGCTTTTGATGATTTCGCCGCGTCAGGTTCTGACGAAGCTTTTAACAGGAAAACGCTGGGGATATAAACACACCCCCTCTAAATCTCCCCCAATGGGGGAGACTTTTTATTTAACAATAGAAAGCCCTCTCCCTTGGAGAGGGTTGGGTGAGGTAAAAAGCATTATATTTGAGATACCAATTAACCAATTAATTCAACCTAATTATCTTTAAATGCAAACCATTAACCGTACACAGCTTTTCAGGGCCAGTTGTTTATCCCTGTTGGTAACATCATTATCATTTGGCATCCGTGCCGGAATATTGAATGATCAGGGCGTCAGATTTCACCTTAATGGCTCAGAACTGGGCACCATTGCTGCAACGGCTTTCTGGGGATTTCCGTTAGCCATTATTGTAGGAGGCTTTATTGTGGATATTATCGGTATGAAAAAATTACTGGTATCTGCATTTGTTTTCCATTTGATAGGTATCCTGCTCACTATTTTTGCAAATGGATACTGGACCCTGTTCCTGTCTACCTTAATGATCGGGATTGCGAACGGTACTGTCGAAGCATCCTGTAATCCTTTGGTTGCGTCGCTTTATACCGATAATAAAACCACTAAGCTCAATCATTTTCATCTTTGGTTCCCGGCAGGTATTGTTATTGGTACGCTGATCGTATTTGGATTGGATACAGCCCTTGCGCATGGTGTATCACCTAAGCCTTATTGGATCTCCCAGCTGGAAGTAGCTATCATGCTTATTCCAACATTGGCTTATGGATTCCTGTTCTCCAAACTGGAATTCCCGGTAACCGAAAGGGTATCGGCAGGTGTAAGCACAAGCGATATGTACGTGTCTTTGATGAACCCTTTGTTTCTGTTCATGATCATCTGCATGTTTGGTACAGCCATAACAGAATTATTTACTAATCAATGGACAGATGTATTGTTCAAAACGGTTACTAACAATGCTATCCTGATCCTCACTTTTGTGGCATCTGTACAGGTATTGGGAAGGGCATTTGCGGCTCCCATCGTACACCGGCTGGCTCCCCAGGGTGTATTGCTTATTTCAGCGATCTTGTCGGCCCTGGGAATTTACCTGATGGTCCATTTACATGGCGATGCTATTTATTTTGCGGCCGTTATTTTTGGATTAGGCGTTGCTTTTTTCTGGCCTTGTATGATAGGCTTTGTAGCCGAAAACCTGCCGCGCACCGGTGCAGTAGGATTAAACCTGATGGGCGGAGCAGGCATGTTTGGCGTGTCAATTTATATGATATTTATGGGGGGGCGTTATGATGCTATCATGATTCAAAAACTTCCGGCAGGAGCCAATCTTGATGCTTACCGGTCGGCAGCGGCAGGTACGGATATGGCCAAAGCTTTTGATGCTGCCCGGTCGGCCGCCGGTCCCGAAGTGCTGAATACTACGCTCATTATTCCTGTAGCATTGATAGTTGCTTTTGCCGGTTTGGTGTTTTATATGCGCGGCAGAAAAAAAACAGCGCCGTTAAGTACAGTTAGCGTGTAAAAAGTACACTGATTATAATAAAAAATTGTATTTTTCACCCTCGTTAATCACAACCAAAAAAACAGAAGTAAACCAACAGGAGTAATAAGCTAAAACAGATATGCCCCTGTCAGGTTATTATTAAAAAACAAAAAACACTCATGAAAAAGGCTTTTTTTATTCTTTGTATCAGCGCGGTAGTTACAGCTTGCGGCAGCAATTCATCAACCAAAGGCGGCAGCGACAGCACCAGTGCGGCAAACCAAACCGCAAAAGCGACTAACTCTGATGCTGATACCGTTGTTGCAAAAACAGGTACAGAAGGTGCAGGCGGATCAGCAGGTTCGGCTAAAGGCGAAAGTTTAATTGCGGCGGCTGATTGCAATACCTGTCATAAAGTTGATACCAAGATAATAGGCCCTGCGTTTCAGGATGTAGCGGCTAAATATCCGGCTACCGAAACCAACATCGAAACCCTGGCCAAAAAAGTTATTAACGGTGGTAAAGGTAACTGGGGCGATATCCCGATGACACCACACCCAACTGTATCATTAGATGATGCCAAAGAAATGGTTAAATACGTTTTATCGCTGAAAAAATAACCTGGTTTTATCTACTTAAAAAATAACTATGACCACTGGAATCAGGGTAAAACTTTCTACTATGATGTTCCTCGAATTTTTTATTTGGGGAGCATGGTTTGTAACAATGGGTACTTACCTAACAACTACGTTAAAAGCCACCGGTACACAAAATGCCGGGGCTTATGCAACACAATCGTTAGGCGCAATTATAGCACCGTTTATTATAGGACTTATAGCCGATAAGTATTTTTCGGCACAAAGGATATTAGGCGTACTGCATTTGCTTGGTGCAGCTTCGCTTTTTTATGCCACTACCATAGCCGATTTTGATAAGTTTTATCCCAATATTTTGTTTTACATGATCATTTACATGCCAACGCTGGCATTGGTAAACTCGGTATCATTTAAGCAGATGCAAAACCCAAGTAAGGAGTTCCCAACTATAAGGGTATTTGGAACTGCCGGATGGATAGTAGCCGGTTTGATCATTGGCTGGCTGGGCTGGGAAAAAAGCGGTTCGCTGGTGTTAACCTTTAAAATGGCTTCTGTTGCATCATTGATACTCGGATTGTTAAGTTTTACATTACCTGATACCCCACCGGTTAAAAAAGGTCAAAAAACCTCATTTGGAGATATTATTGGCTTAGATTCGATCGGGTTGCTTAAAAACCGGTCATATCTTACGTTTTTCCTGGCATCGGTTGCCATTTGTATACCGCTTGCGTTTTACTATAATTTTACCAATCCGTTTTTAAATGAAGTTGGAGTAACCGCCGCTGCCGGTAAGCAATCAATGAGCCAAATGTCTGAGTTATTATTCATGGCATTGATGCCCTTGTTTTTTGTAAGGCTGGGTGTTAAAAAAATGGTTGCTTTGGGTATGCTGGCCTGGGTATTACGTTACATATTTTTTGCGTACGGCGATGCAGGCAGTAACTACTGGATGCTGATAGCCGGTATTGTACTGCACGGCATTTGTTACGATTTCTTCTTTGTAACCGGGCAGATCTATACGGATAACCTGGCCGGCGAGCGTTTTAAAAGTGCCGCGCAAGGTTTTATTACCCTGGCTACTTATGGGGTAGGTATGCTTATTGGCTCCTACATTTCGGGGCCGATAGTTGATCATTGGAAAACTTCGGCTACCAGCCATAACTGGCAAACCATATGGCTCATACCGGCTGGAATTGCAGCTGTTGTATTGATATTATTCCTTCTGTTATTTAAGGATAAAACTGATATGGCTGCTAAACCTGGCTTAGATATACAGGAACCTTCTGCACAAACTGAAATATAAAAACCTATGTCATCAAATCAAAACCGGAGATCGGCTATCAAAAACATGCTTGCAGGCACGGCTGCTATTACAGCGTCGGGTGTGCTTACTTCATTTACATCAACCGAACAAGATAAACCAATGTTACCTGATACGCTTAAAGGAAATATTAACCACGCGGTTTGCCGCTGGTGTTATGGCGATATAACCGTAGAGCAACTTTGCGCCGCCGCCAAAGATATCGGCATCAAAGGGATCGACCTGGTTGGCCCGGCCGATTGGCCTACGCTTAAAAAGTATGGCCTGTATTCATCCATGTGTAACGGCGCCGAAATAAACCTCACCGATGGTTTTGGTGACAAGCAATTTCACGCCCAGCTGCAAAAAAACTATTCGGAAATGATACCAAAAGTGGCTGCGGCAGGGTATAAAAATCTGATCTGCTTTAGCGGCAGCCGCCGGGGTAAGGATAACGAAACCGGTTGGAACAACTGTGTGGAAGGTTTGAAGCCTTTGGTAGCACTTGCCGAAAAGCATAACGTAGTATTGGTAATGGAACTGCTGAACAGCAAGATAGATCATAAAGATTACCAGTGCGACCGTGTATCATGGGGCGCTGAACTTTGCAAAAGATTAGGTTCAGAAAACTTTAAGCTCCTGTATGATATTTACCACATGCAGATAGATGAGGGCGATGTGATCCGCAACATCCGCGACAATCACCAATACATCGCGCATTATCATACCGGTGGTGTACCCGGACGTAACGAAATTGATGATACACAGGAATTATATTATCCAGCTATTATGAAAGCTATTGTGGGAGTAGGGCATAAAGGCTTTGTGGCACAGGAGTTTATTCCAAAGCAGCCAGATCATATCGCTTCTTTACGTAAAGCGGTACATATCTGTGATGTTTAAACCTTATGGTTTGCAGCTGCTCTAACCAATACATTAACCAAATAATTATACATGACAACCAGAAGAACATTCTTAGCACAAGCCGGTTTAGTTGCGGCAGGTGTGATGATAAAACCTAATTTACTATCGGCCAAAAGCACTAATGGTGTCGGGCTGCAATTATATAGCCTGCGTGATCAGTTGCCGAAAGATGTAAAAGGTGTAATAGCCCAGGTGGCCAAAGCCGGTTATAAAGAAGTAGAAACCTTTGGCTTTAATCAGCAAACCGGTTACTGGGGTTTACAAGGTAAAGATTTTGGTCAGCTGTTAAAGGATAATGGCCTGAGCACGCCAAGCGGTCACTACGGTCTGGATCAGTATTTTGGCGAAGGTAAAACCGATGACCTGAAAGCTTATATTGAAGTAGCTAACACCATAGGTCAAACTTATATTATTATCCCTTCATTAAACCATAACTTCATCAAAACGGTTGACGACTGCAAAGCCGTAGCCGATAAGATGAATAAGATTGCCGAGATCTGCAAAGCATCGGGCCTAAAACTGGGTTACCACAATCACAATTTTGAATGGCATCCCGTTGGCGATACTACTTTTTATGATGTAGTGTTAAATAATACCGATCCAAAACTGGTGAACATGGAAATGGACCTTTACTGGGTAGTTCGTGCCGGTCAGGATCCGATAGCTATATTCCAGAAACATCCGGGTCGCTTTACATTTGTACACATTAAAGATCGTGATAAAACCAATGCCAATCTGAACACCGAAATTGGAAATGGCGACATTGATTTTAAAACAATCTTAAGTAAAGCCAAACTGGCCGGTATTAAACACTTTATTGTGGAACAGGAAAACTATACCAATATCGACCCGTATGTAAGTATTGCCAAAAGTGCGTCGTACTTAAAAAATACACTCCACATTTAGGGTATCAAGTAGTTAGTATCAAGTATCAAGACATATTTCATTTTTGATAATATCATTGCTGATAAAAAAACAAAGTCGTGATACTTGATACTAACTACTTGATACTAATTACAAATTTAAAACCAACTATAATACTAATATGAAATATCCAATTGTATTAACAGCGCTTTTAGCAGGAAGCTTTTTTGTAGCTAACGCGCAGCAGGCCAAGCCAGAAGATACCGAAATATGGGAACCTATACCCAAAGTTGTTGTACCGGGAAAAGTTTTGGGCGAGGCCCCGTCTGACGCCATTGTTTTATTTGATGGCAAAAATGAAGACGAGTGGGTTTCTGTTGCCGACCAAACACCGGCATCATGGGTGGTTAAAGGCGGTATTTTAACCGTTGATAAAACCAAAGGAAATATCGAAACCAAAAGAAAGTTCACCAATTACCAGCTGCATATTGAGTGGCGCGTACCTGCCAGCATTACCGGCGAAGGACAGGCCCGCGGTAACAGCGGTATCTTCCTGGCATCATTAGGTAAAGGCGATGCGGGTTATGAATTACAGGTTTTAGATTCATACAACAATAAAACTTATGTTAATGGCATGGCAGGCAGCTTGTACAAACAGGCTATCCCATTGGCCAATCCAGGCCGTAAACCAGGTGAGTGGAACGTATACGATGTAGTTTGGACCGCTCCTGTATTTAATGAGGATGGCTCTCTGAAATCAGCTGCTAAAGCTACCGTATTCTTTAATGGTGTGCTGGTTGAAAATAACTTTGAACTGTGGGGCCCAACGCAATACATTGGCAAGGCATCTTACGAAGGTAAAAAACACGGTGCCGCCCCAATCAAATTACAGGCACACGGCGATAAAAGCGAACCGCTTAGCTTCAGAAATATCTGGGTGCGCGAGTTGTAATATCCCGCATTCGTTTAAAAAAAAATCCAGGGCCTGTAAATGAAAATTTATGGGCCTTTTTTGTAGCTGCTTAAAACCATGAACGCATAATAGCCAATGAAAGGTATAAGGCAAAACCAGGCGTCTATCGAATACCCCGGTCTACGCTTTGCTGGACCACCCTCTCTTCGCCTGCGGCGGAAAGAGGGTAGAAAAAGAAAAAAGCCCCTCTATGCGCGAAGCGGAGAGAGGGGTGACAAGCGTAGCGACGTCGGGGTGAGTCGGTTCTGCGACCAGGCTTTGACCATAGATTTGATAACTGTCCAATGAGGGGTTATTGTCCTCAAAATTGTGACAATCCACTACAAAAAAACACAGAAATTCACCAGATTTGAACCTATCTTTACCATTTTAATAAACTCATGAAATCACTTTACCAAATCCGCTATTCATTGTTTACAGTTATATTATTTTTTATGCTGGGCTTGTCGGCTTCTTCGGCTATGGCAGCTAAAAGGTTTTACTATCAGCTTAAAATTTATCATTATAAAACAACGGCGCAGGAGGGTAGGATTGAACGCTACCTGGAGCAGGCCTATGTACCGGCTATGCACCGCGCAGGTGTAAAAAATGTAGGCGTATTTAAACCGGTTAAGCAGGATACCGCCGATATGCGTATTTATGTTTTTACGCCTTTTGCGACTTTTGACAAGCTGATAGGTATCGACAAAAAATTACAGGGCGATACGGAATACCTAACCAATGGCGACGATTACATCAACGCTGGGTATAAAGATGCCCCATATACCCGTATAGAAACCATCGTGTTACAAGCCTTCCCGGGAATGCCCGCCCCGGCCGTACCAAATTTAACGGGCGCCAAAGCAGATAGGGTTTATGAGCTGCGTAGCTATGAAAGCGCTACTGAAAAGTATAATTTTAATAAAGTGCGCATGTTTAACGTAGGCGATGAAGTAGGACTGTTTAAACGTTTGGGCTTTAATGCCGTATTTTACTCCGAAGTAATAGCTGGCAGCCATATGCCTAATTTGATGTACATGACCACTTTTAATAATAAAGAAGACAGGGACAAGCACTGGGAAGCCTTTAGTAACGATGCCTACTGGAAAAGTCTCTCAGGAAAGGCCGAATATCAGAATAATGTATCGCATGCGGATATCATTTTCCTGTATCCTGCGGCTTACTCAGATTTTTGAGTTTTGTGTAGCTGTTGTCATTTCAAACATACAAGGAGAAACTATCTCTTGAGCGGAGTGAAAACTCTTTTTCGATTAGCATATCCCGCGCAAAAGATCTCTCCTCCTACCTTCGAGATGACATTTGTTTGTTTTGTTGTTAGCATGTCCAAAAAACAGCGTTGTCATGCTGAACGTAGTGAAGGATCTTCTTCGGCAAGGATGTCGAAGAAGATCCTTCGTCCCTCAGGATGACAAAAGAGTAATCTCCCATCTCACCTCAATTCCTCATCCCCACCTGTCCATTATCATTGAAAATGTCCGGAATCGATCACTTTTTGGAAATTAAAAATTTGTAATCGTCTTGTAATCAATAGCTTGATATTGGTATAGCTCTTGCAAATCCTTGTCCAAAAAAGTATCACAATGGATAAGGAAATAGCCCTTGAAGTAACTGCACAAAAACGCCGGAAAGCCGTACTGATCGTGATGATCATTATCAGTGGTTTGGTGCTGGCTGTATGGATACTAAGGGGATTCATCAAATCGTCAATAAACAGGAGCCAAATTACAGCATCCGCGGTTGTAGTAGGCAATATCGAAAATACCATCAACGCCACAGGTGAGGTTTTGCCCGAGTTTGAGGAGGTGATTACCAGTCCTATCAATGCCTCTATCAAAAACGCGCTCCTGGATGCCGGTAATAAATTAAACGTGGGCCAGTCCATCATCACCCTTGATAAAACAGCGACCCAAACCGAATACGACAAACTTAACTTTCAGCTGGAGTCAAAGCGGAATGAGATCAGCAAGCTCAAACTCGACCTTGATAAAAGTTTTTATGATATCCAGTCAAATAATGATATCAAGCAACTGCACATCAGTAACCTGGCCGATGCGGTTGAAAATGCCAAACGCCTGTACAAAGCCGGAGGGGCCACCCGCGAAAATATTGAGCAGGCCGAGCTTAACCTGAAAGTAGCGCAGCTGGAAAAAAAACAGCTGGAAAACGAGATCAAAAATAAGCAGCAGACCATGCGTATCGAGATCAAAGAAGCGGAGATTGCCGCCGCTATACAGCAAAGCGATCTGAGCGCTCTGCAACGCAAGCTGCAACTGGCAAACATTGTGGCTACCCGTAAAGGGGTTATCACCTATGTAAACAAAAACATAGGTGCCAACATACATGAAGGCGAAACACTGGCCCGCATTGCTGATCTGGGCAGTTTTAAGGTACAGGGCAGCATATCCGATAATTCGGTTGATCAGCTGCACGCTGGTATCCCGGTAATTATTCGGTTTAATGATAACCAATTGCGCGGGCATGTAAGCAATGTATCGCCATCAATCCAAAACAGCATCATTTCTTTTGATATCCAACTGGACGATCGTTCCAGCAAACTGCTGCGGCCCAATATGAAAGTAGATGTGTTTCTGATAACCGCAACGCATAGCAAGGTAATGCAGGTGGCTAACGGACCGGCATTTAAGGGATCGTCGTTACAGGATATTTTTGTGATCAATGGCTCCAAAGCCGAGCGCCGGACGGTTCATATCGGGCTAACCAATTTTGATTTTGTAGAGATAAAAGACGGCGTAAAACCCGGTGATGTGGTGATCACTTCGGATATGAGCGAGTATAAGAACTCAAAAGAGATAACTATAAACTGATAAACCACTCGGCTCCCCGGGGGAGGGGAGTTCTTCATAACGTTAATCCTCCTGCCGGTTGGCGGGAGGGTTGAGTGGATAGCCGATCATTTACAATAAAAAGAATGAAAATTTTATATATCATAAGTTTGTTGACCATTAGCGCAGGGGCATTTGGCCGCGGTAACAGCGATACGCTGCGGCTAACCCTGCAGCAGGTGGTTGAAATGGCCAAAGCAAACTCCATAGCGGCTAAGCAGGCGGCTACGTTACGTGAAACCAAATACTGGGAGTATCGCACCTATAAATCAAATTACCAGCCCCAACTGGCCCTGAGTGGTACCCTGCCCGATTATAATAAAACCTTTACCCAGGTGCAGCAGCCCGATGGTACCATATTGTTTCAGCCCGTGCATAATGATAATTCATCACTAAAGCTTGATTTTAGCCAAAGCATTACGGCTACCGGAGGTACCATTTATGGTACAACTCAAATACAGCGATTTTCTGATTTCGACAGGCATAATGTATTGTATAACGGCGTTCCGTATGGAATTGCGTATGCCCAACCGCTTTTTCAGTTCAATAAACTGAAATGGGATAAAAGAATTGAGCCCCTAAAGTATAATGAGAGTAAACAGAAGTATATCGAAGATCAGGAAAATATAGCGGTTACAGTTGAAGGGTATTTTTTTGATCTGTTGCTGGCACAGGTTAACTTGCACGTTGCCGAAACCAATTATGCCAATACGCAAAAAATAATGGCTATAACCAATATTAAATTTGAATTGGGGAAAGTATCAAAAAACGAAATATTACAATTGCAGCTGGAACTCATTAACGCCAAAAAAGCCGTAGGGACCGCCAGGCGCGATATAGAAGTAGCCACCCTCAATCTTCGCAGCTATACTGGGCAGGAGGATGATAGTAAAATAGTATTGGCAATACCCCAAAATATCAGCCAGATGAGCGTTACTTCAGATAAGGTATTGGCCGAGGCCTATGCCAACCGGGCAGATGCCATCGCTTTTTTAAGGCGTATTGCCGAAGCTAAAAGAGATGTGGCTAAAGCTAAGGGCGAAACAGGTTTAACCGCCACGCTTAATGCCAGTCTGGGTTTTTCAAATACAGCTGCCAGTATCCCTGGTTTGTATAATAATCCGCAAAACCAGCAGATCGTATCGTTAACGCTATCGGTACCCATATTGGATTGGGGCAGGTCGAAATCGCGTACCAAAACGGCGCTCGCCAATCAACAGCTTACCGAATATACAGTAGAGCAGGATAAACAAACTTTTAAACAACAAATTGTAACCCAGGTATCTCTTTTTAATTTAATGAAGGAACAGCTGATATATACCGCCGAGGCCGACAGCATTGCCTCGGAAAAATACAAAATAGCCCGCGAACGCTATGTACTGGGCGACCTGAGCATTACCGACCTGGGCATCGCCTTTAGGGAAAACGACCAGGCCAAACGCGATTATATCACTTCGCTCCGCGACTTTTGGGGGGCCTATTACCAGTTACGTCAACTATCATTATATGATTTTGAAAACAACCATAAGATAAGCTACCAGTAGATTTAAGTCAAAATTCAAAAGTTAAAAGTCAAAAAGAAATCACTAAATAATTACCTAAACCCTATCACTAATTCATTAAATCAATAATTCAATAATTAACCTACATCACTAATTCACTAAATCAATAATTCACTAATTAAAAAAGATATGATCCGTTTACAAAACATTGAGAAAGTATACCGTACAGATACGATTGAAACACTGGCCCTCAACAGCATCAGCCTGGATATAGCCAAGGGCGAATTTTTATCCATCATGGGGCCATCGGGCTGCGGCAAAAGTACGCTGCTGAATATCATGGGACTGTTGGATACGCCCTCTAAAGGTGATATCAAGATAAGCGATCAAAAGACCGATCATTTATCCGACAAGCAGCTGGCGCAGTTCCGGAACCAGAAACTGGGCTTCATTTTCCAAAGCTATCACCTGATTAACGATCTGCAGGTACTGGACAATGTGGAGCTTCCACTGCTGTATCGTAACACTACCGCCAAAGAACGTAAAATGCTGGCTACCGAAGCTTTGGAGAAAGTAGGGCTATCTAACCGTATCAAACACTTCCCAACACAGTTATCGGGTGGTCAGCGGCAGCGTGTGGCTATAGCGCGGGCCATTGTGGGCCGTCCGGAAATTATTTTGGCCGATGAGCCAACCGGTAACCTGGACAGCGCTATGGGCAACGAGATCATGGAGATCCTCATCAACCTGAACCGTAACGAGGGCACCACCATTGTAATGGTAACGCACGATGAAAATATGGCCCATAAAACTCACCGGCTGGTGCGTTTATTTGATGGCTCGCAGGTTCAGTAACACATCAGCTTAAAAAATTAAGATCATGCTTAAAAATTATTTAAAAATAGCCATAGCGGTATTAAGGCGCAGAAAGTTCTTCACCTTTATCAGTTTGTTTGGCATTAGTTTAACGCTTACCGTATTAATGGTGCTCGCCGCTTTTATTGAAAAGGTTACCAATCCGGTTTATCCTGGCGATAAAAATAGCCGGTCACTATATATCAAACGGTTAACCTATACCTCAAAAAAGGGATGGATAAATAGTGGTGGCTCCTCATTTTATTTTTTAACCCATTACGCAGGCAGTTTAAAAACGCCGGTTAAAATGGCTATTGTTTCCAGAAGTACTTCATCAAATGCGTATGTGAACAATAAAAAAATAGTGATCGACATTAAGTACACCAATGCCGATTTGTGGAATATTGCCAATTACCAGTTTATAGAAGGTAAGCCATTTACCCCCGACCAGATTAACAAAGCCGACCGTGTAGCCGTGATCTCCGAACGTACCCGGAAAGAGTATTTTGGCGATGCTGTTACCGTAGTTGGTAAATACATAGAAGCTGATAATATAAGCTACCGGGTAACAGGTGTAATTAAAAACGTGCCGGAAATTGAGGAAGTTTTTTATGCCAACATGTTTCTGCCTTATACTGTAGCTAAGAGTGATTACCGGAATAAAGACTTTTGGGGGGATTACTCCGCGATATTACTTTCGCCATCTGAACAACTGGTAACAAAGATGCGCACAGAGTACGAGCAAATGGTTACCCGGATACCTATACCCGATGACATGAAAAAGGATTTTGATACCCTGCATTCCGATGCCGATACATACTTTGAAACCTTTACCCGCGGTTTTTTTGGCAATGCTGATAATGCAGGGTATGCACGCTTTTTGTTTTTTATGAGCTTGTTTATTTTGTTGTTTATGTTGCTGCCCACCGTAAACCTGGTTAATGTAAACATCACCCGCATCATGGAGAGATCGTCTGAAATTGGTGTGCGCAAGGCTTTTGGGGCTTCATCAAAAACGTTAGTTTACCAGTTTATTACAGAAAATATCATACTCACCATATTGGGTGGCATTATTGGCCTTATACTCACCGTAATTATTTTACAGGTTATAAACGGCAGCGGGCTCATACCTGATTTTGATTTAAGTATCAACCCCCTGGTGTTACTATATAGTTTACTGGCCTGTTTGTTTTTTGGCCTCCTTTCTGGAGTGTACCCGGCCTGGCGAATGTCAAGACTTGATGTAGTAACAGCCTTAAAGGCACAATAATTCACTCTTTAATCAAAACTTTTATGATAAAGCATTTATTCAAACTCATCTGGAATAAAAAGAAACAAAACTTTTTATTGATCACCGAAATATTTATTTCGTTCCTGGTCATCTTTGGGGTGTTTACCTCGTTGGTCTATTATTACCGCAACTACAAAAAACCAATGGGTCTTACTTATAATAACGTTTGGGTTATTAATTTTCAAAATAACAAGCAGTTTCACAATACCGACTCCGTAACACAGTACTACGCAACGCTGACCGCTATGCTTAAAAATATGCCGCAGATAAAAACGCTCAGTTATGCATCAAGCAATATTCCGTTTACCAGCAGTACAAGTACAACCAGGCTTATTTATAAGGGACAGGAAATAAGGCCCATTAACTTTTACCGTGTCGGTGATAACTATCGTGAAGCTTTCAATATGAACTTATTGGAGGGCCGTTGGTTTAACCATGATGACGTGGTAAGCAGCAATAGGCCGGTAGTTATCAATGCTTCGCTTAAGGAAAGTTTATTTGGAAATGGCCGGGCCTTAGGGCAATTAATAGACGATAGCCATGACGATAAACATGTTAGAAAAATAAAAGTAATAGGTGTTGTGCAGGATGTTAAGGATAAGGGCGACTATTTACCATCGGGCATGGCTATGTACAATCGTGTAGATACCAGCGATATGCGCTATATAGGTAAGCTGGTCATTAAAGTATCGCCCGATGCGGATGCGGCCTTTGAAAGTAAATTATACAAAGCCGTTGCCGGTTATATGAAGGAAGCATCGGTTGAGATTGAGCATTTTTCAAAAAAACGGGAAAGCACCAACAGAAGTACTTTAATTCCCATTATTATATTCTCTATTGTAGCCGCTTTTCTCATCATCAACGTATCATTGGGTATCTTTGGCGTGTTATGGTATAACATCAATCGTCGCCGCGGCGAGATAGGGTTACGCAGGGCGGTAGGGGCATCAGGCGGCTCGGTTTCGGGGCAGCTGATTTCTGAATCGCTTATATTAACCACCTTTTCCTTAATTATTGGGGTGTTTTTTGCCATTCAGTTCCCGTTGCTCAATGTTTTCAACATGGCGGCAAGTACTTATGTAATGGCCATGTTTTTGGCTGTAGCCTTCATTTACCTGCTGGTATTCCTGTGTTCATTGTATCCGGGCAGGCAGGCAGCTGCAATTTACCCGGCAGTGGCTTTACATGAAGAATAATTACGATATTAACCTGCTGTTATGATATTGGTTATTGATGATGATTTGGCGGTACGCACCTCGCTCGTATTGTTGCTTAAAGGCGAAGGTTACGATGTGCAATGTTCCGAAACTCCGGCCGAGGCATTGAAGGTTATCCGGAAACAAAACCCGGAACTGATCATACTCGATCTTAATTTTTCTATAGATACCTCGGGCAAGGAGGGTCTTGACCTGCTGGCCAAAATAAAGCAGATCAACAGCGCTATACCCGTGATATTGATAACAGGCTGGGGTAGTATTGAACTGGCAGTAGCCGGTATGAAAATAGGGGCCAGCGACTTTATCAATAAGCCCTGGAGCAATGAACACCTGGTACAGTCAGTTAAAACCCTGCTCGATCTGCAGGATAACAAAGCCGAACACCGCACCCGCAAACAGCTCGACAAAAGCTACAACTTTCAGCACATTATAGGGGAGGACCCTAAAATGCTGGATATATTGGAAACCATTGGCCGTGTGGCCCAAACAGATGCCTCTGTGCTCATCATGGGCGAAAGCGGCACGGGTAAGGAACTGATTGCGGAGGCTATTCACCAGAATAGCCTGCGTCGCAATAAACCATTTATCAAGGTAAACCTCGGTGGTATCAGTACCTCATTGTTTGAAAGTGAGATGTTCGGCCATATCCGCGGGGCGTTTACTGATGCACGCTTCGACAGGATCGGTCGTTTTGAAATGGCTAACAAGGGCACCATATTTTTGGATGAAATTGGCGATCTGGATGCCAGCAGCCAGGTAAAGCTGCTGCGTGTATTACAGGACCGTACCTACGAGGTGTTGGGTAGCAGTCGCACCAAAACAGTGGATGTGCGCATCGTTTGCGCCACCAACAAAAATCTCAACGAAATGGTGAGCAAAGGCACTTTTCGCGAAGATCTGCTTTACCGTATCAACCTTATCACGGTTTACCTGCCTGCCCTGCGCGACAGGCCAAAGGATATCCCTTTGCTGGTGGAATTTTTTATCAATAACCTGAAGGATATCTACAACCGGCCCAAACTATCGGTAGCGCCGGGCGCTATGAAATGGCTGCAGCAATTGCCGTTGCCGGGTAATATCAGGCAGCTTAAAAACCTGGTGGAGCGCTCCATCCTGGTGAGTAAAAAGGATGAACTGGGTATCGATGATTTTCGGTCGCAGCTGGAGCTATCGCCGGTAAAAAAAGGCAATATGCAGCTGCCAGGCGTAGGCACCCTTACGCTTGAGGAGGTGGAGGTAGAGATGATTAAACGGGCTATGGATCATCATAAAAACAAAATAAGCCGGGCTGCCGCCGCGCTGGGCCTTACGCGCAGCGCCCTGTATCGCCGCTTAGATAAATACCAGATCCCTTACGATGAAGCTGAGGACTAAATATATTTTATTTGTAGTTACCCTGCACCTGTTAACGCTGGTGCTCACTTACTTTATTTTCAGCGATAATAAAATATTCTTCATTGCCTCAGAGTTGGTTGTCATCATTTCGGCTATCATAGCCTGGCAGCTTTATCGCCAGCTCATACAACCCCTTAAGCTATTGATGCAGGGCGTAGATGCCATTAAGGACAAGGATTTTAACGTAAAACTGATCTCCACGGGCAAGCATGAGGTTGATGAACTGATTGAAGTGTATAACCGGATGATGGATGAGTTAAGAAAGGAGCGTACTATGCAGGAGCAGCAGCATTTTTTTTTAGAGAAACTGATCTACACTTCGCCAACGGGTATCATGATATTGGATTATGACAACCGCATTCAGCAGGTAAACCCCAAGGCGCTGCAACTGCTGTCGGTTAGTGAGGAAAACCTAAAGGGATACTCCATCTATGAATTAGAGCATCCACTGATACAACAGATCCGGGACTTACAATCGGGCGAAACGGTAGTGGCCCGGGTTGATGGCATCAGCTCCTTTAAATTGCAAAAATCACATTTTGTGGACAGGGGCTTCTCCCGTCATTTTATCATGATCGAGGACCTGACCGCCGAGATCCTGGCTGCCGAGAAAAAGGTGTATGGCAAGGTGATCAGGATGATGGCACATGAGGTGAATAATACCATTGGTCCGGTAAATTCCATTATGCAATCGGCCATGCATACCGATCGGCTTTGGGAAGGGCACGACTTTGATACCTTGAAAGATGCCCTGCAGGTAGCCATGGACCGCAACCAGAACCTAAACCATTTTATGCGCAAATTTGCCGACCTGGTAAAACTGCCGCAGGCCAACAAAC
Source organism: Mucilaginibacter sp. RCC_168 (assembly GCF_041355315.1). Classification (NCBI taxonomy): domain Bacteria; kingdom Pseudomonadati; phylum Bacteroidota; class Sphingobacteriia; order Sphingobacteriales; family Sphingobacteriaceae; genus Mucilaginibacter; species Mucilaginibacter sp. RCC_168. The sequence goes on along the minus strand of NZ_JBFUPN010000002.1, from coordinate 145,984 downwards.
AACCCATCGTACTGCAAAAAATAATCAATTCGGTAGCTACGCTCATGAGCGCAAAGGCCCGTGAAAACAATGTTGTATTTGAAATGGAACTACCTGCCGATGAGATTCGTATCCAGGCAGACGAACAGCAACTGGAGCAGGCATTTATCAATATTGTAAAAAACGCGGTGGAGGCCATTGAAGAAGGAGGGGGCTCAGTGAAATTTACAGTCATACCAACCCAACGCCTGCTGGTGATCACCGATACCGGCAAAGGCATTAGTGCCAGCGAACATGCCAACCTGTTCTCCCCATTTTTCAGCACCAAAAAAGACGGGCAGGGCATAGGTCTTACCCTCGTGCGTGAGATCCTGATCAACCATGGTTTCGAATTCAGCCTCAAAACTGTGGCTGACAGGCAAACGGAGTTTAGAATACATTATAGTTAAACCAAATAAAAAGCGCGGAGGGGCTGTGGGATTCCCCTCTTGAGAGGGGCGGAGGGGTGTGTTATCTGCTTTTAGAACACACCCCTGCTACTACACATAACCACGCTCCCCCTCTCAAGAGTAATAGCCCATCAAATGACAGGAGGGGTAGCCCGCTACGGGGCACACCAAATTTTTACAATTATTTTCTACAAATATGTAGTCCCTACGGGACATAGAGCAACAATTTAAGCTTCAAATGTGGCTGTATTTCATGTCCCGTAGGGACTACATATTTGTAGAAATAGAACCAAAAGGTTTTTTGCCCATTAGGGGCTACACCACTTGAATTAGTATAGATGCTGTCTTTTCATGGGCTATTCCCCTCTCAAGAGGGGATTCAATCTTGTATCGTCCTTGCGCTCGTTTGCAATGAGTGCTTAACATGGGTTGCGTTTAAAACGCAAGGGCGATGCAATCGCTCCTCCACAATAAGCACTCATTGCAAACGAGCGCAAGTAGAAAAAAACATGTCATTGCGAGATTCTGCTCTTCCCAACACTTGTGGGCTGGAGTCGAGCGGCTGCATGGAGGTTAATTTAAAAACTTATTTATACATTTAAGCTTACCTATCCATTGGTGTTTTTATGAAATCGAAAAACGTATTATTCTTTTTGGTTCTTTTTGTTCTGGTTGCCTGCCAAAATATGGTCGATGATCAGAGTGGAATAAATAGTAAGATTGAGGATTTTGTAAAAAATAAATTATACCCGAATGATTCTTTACAATCGATAGGTTTTTCGAGATTCGTAAGAGGGACAGATAATAAACTTGTATATTATTGGCTTGACTATACTTTTAGTATAAAAATTAATGGTCAAAGAAAAGCTTTAAAATATCATTTTGAAACAGATTCTTTGTTGCACATAACAAAGTATAAAAACATTTCAACGCCACTTCAAAATTTCTAATGGAGATATTGTCTTTTCACTTCAGAACTTTTCCTCCCCAAAATATTTTTATTAGCTGAATCCTTTTAGTAACGTTGTAATACCAATTTACAACTATGCAAAGACGACACTTTTTAAAACTTTCGGCAACCGCTACGACGGCCCTGCTCTTTAGCCGGATCACGCATGCTACATCAACCCAAACCAGCCTCATCAACGCTCCCGATGAAGTCTGGGCACAATCCGGCGAGGAATGGTTTAAGCTCAAGGGCATAAACGATACTTCGTTTACCTATAAAGATATTACCGTTAGTTTTAAAACCAGTGGCCATTTCAAAAGCGTATTGGTTAGCTCGCCAACACAGCAGCTCAACGCTGTGCGCCTCAAATGGAAGCATCACCTGTCGCCCAATTCCAAATTCCTGGGCGATCATTGGGAACGCTCTTACGGCGACCTGCAATGGAAAACCCAGACCGATCATGTTAAAAATCCATGGTATGTGATTATCCATGATGATAAGCAAACCGCCTGCTTCGGCGTAAAAACCGGCTGTAAAAGTATTTGCTGGTGGGGATTAACCAATGATAGCCTGGAGCTTACTTTAGATACACATTCCGGCGGTAATGGGGTACTGTTGGGCAGTCGCCAATTGCACGCTGCGGATATTATCATCACCAACGGCAGGCCGGGCGAAAACGCTTTTTATACCACCCACAGGTTTTGCGGCATGATGTGCCCTAACCCGCGCCTGCCCAAACAGCCGGCTTATGGTATTAACGACTGGTATTTTGCCTACGGTAATAATTCCTTTGAGCTGATCAAAAAAACAACCGCCATGATGGCCGAACTGGTTACTGATACGCATAACCGTCCATTTTCGGTAGTGGATGCGGGCTGGGCCACCTATTCGCCCTTGTTGCCGGGAGATGGCGGCTGGAACGATGATTTCTCCAAGCCAAACGATAAATTTAAAGATATGCACCTGCTGGCCAACGAGATCAAGCAGCTGGGCATGCGCCCCGGTTTGTGGATGCGCCCGCTTTGTGCCCGTCATGACGAAAAAGCCAGTCTGCTGGCGCCAAAGATCCCCGGTCGTGACAACCCCAAAAATCCTGTGCTTGATCCTACTATCCCCGAGAACATCGCCCGCATTAAACATAATTTTGATGTGTACAAGCAATGGGGCTACGATATGGTGAAGCATGATTTTAGCACTTATGATATTACCGGCAGATGGGGACCCGATATGAAGAATACTATCACCGCACCCGGCTGGAACTTTAACAACCGCAGCAAAACCACTGCCGAGATCATCAACGATTTATACAGCGCTATCCGTGAAGCTGCCGGCGATGGCATCTGCATTATTGGCTGTAATACCATGAGCCATCTATCGGCAGGGGTATTTGAACTTTGCCGTATTGGCGATGACACCAGCGGCCATGAATGGGGACGTACCCGTAAAATGGGTGTAAATACACTGGCTTTCCGTCTGCCTCAGCATGATAAGTTTTACGCTGTAGATGGTGATTGCGTGGGTTTGACTACGGATATTTCCTGGGAACGCAACAAACAATGGTTGGAGTTGCTGGCAGGAAGCGGAGCGCCGCTCTTCATCTCGGCCCAGCCCGAAGCCCTCGGCGCTGAACAGAAAGTCGCCATAAAACAAGCCTTTGCCCAGGCTGCCAAAGTACAACCCATAGGTGAACCCCTTGACTGGATGACCAACATGCAACCCCAAAAATGGAAACTGAACGGGAAAATGGTTGATTTTGACTGGAAGTAGAAGCCCCCTCTAAACGGCGAAGCCCTCATATAATAATCTCCCCCAAGGGGGGAGACTTCAAAAATGATATTAAAGCCCTCTCCAAAGGAGAGGGTTGGGTGAGGCTGCCATCGCGCATCCCCATAATTTTTCGTATATTTATACAAACCACAGCCCGGTACTCAAACCCAAGAGAACCGGGCTGTTTTGTTAAGGGAAAAATCGGCCCAAAAACCAACTGATTTTTATATAGTTATTTGATAGTCGGTAATTTAATACTTTTTAAACCTTTCAAAACCCGTCAAAAATTTGTTAAAAAGTGTTAAAATGGGATGTTTCGAATAAAAAACGGGCTGTTTTTGATCAGGTTTTGCCCGGTTTTTAGTTAAAAAAGTGTTAAAATAAAACTTTAAAAAGTTCTGGGGTGCCCGGATCTGGTGTTTTTTATTTTATAAACAATGGAATTATTATCTTGTTCCACTTTTACATCACCCCGAAAATCTACCATGAAGAAACTACTGCTTTTTGCACCTATACTGTTTATACTTTCGTGCAGTACCGACCCCGCCCATAACCGAGAAAATCAAAAGCTTAACAGCCTGGCTGTTAAATATGTAAAACTGGGTCTCACCATAGGCCAATACGATCCCGACTTCGTGGATGCCTATTACGGCCCCGATTCGCTCAAACCTAAAACGGAGCCTGCCAAGGAATTCCCAAAGGACAGCCTGCTTGCTGATGCCAATATATTAATGAATGAGTTGAGGAACGTAGCGACCTCAGCCATAGTGGATTCCAATAAAATGCGTGCCGAATGGATGTCTGATCAGTTGCTTGCTTTTAGTCGCCGGATACGCATTTTTTCTGGTGAAGATCGGCCCTTTGATGAGGAATCACGCGAACTGTTTGGCGTGACCGCCCCGGTTTATACTGAAGATTATTTTAAGGCCCAGATAGCACAGCTAGACAGTATTTTACCCGGCAAAGGCCGCGTGAACGACCGCTTCCAGAAGCTGGCCAATAAGTTCATCATCCCCAAAGATAAACTCGACCCGGTGATCAAAGCCGCCATAGCTGAGGCCCGCAAACGTACACTGGCACACTATAAACTGCCTGCCGGTGAAAGCTTTACGCTGGAATATGTGACCAACAAACCCTGGAGCGGATACAACTGGTACAAGGGTGGCTACAAAAGCACCGTACAGATCAATACCGATCTGAAGATCTTTATCGATAGGGCAATTGATGTGGGCAGTCACGAAAGTTATCCCGGCCACCATGTGTATAATATGCTGCTGGAGAAGAATTTATATCATGATAAAGGCTGGGTGGAAATTTCGCTGTACCCGCTGTTTAGTCCGCAGTCGTTAATTGCCGAGGGAAGCGCGAATTACGGTATCGAAATGGCTTTCCCGGGTGAAGAGAAAGTGAAATTTGCCAAAAGCGTGCTGCTGCCGCTGGCTGGTTTGGATACCGCGGGTGTGGATCTGTATTTCAAAGCTTTAGCTATAAAAGGTAACCTGAACTATGCCCGTAATGAAGCTGCCAGAGGGCTGGTAAACAATACCATGTCGCGCGATAAGGCCCGGAATTACCTGACCAAATACTGCCTCATGAATGATGAAACCGCCGATAAATCGCTCAGCTTTATCAAAAAATACCGGAGCTATGTGATCAACTATAACTACGGGCTCGACCTGGTAAAAAACTATATTGAACGCAACGGCGGCACAGCCAAAGATCCCCAAAAACGCTGGGGACTGTTTGGCCAGCTGTTGAGCCATGAGGTGGCACCGGCGAGTTTGGTGAAAAAGTAGGACATAGGCTTATTTAAGCAAATCATGGACTATCAGGATAATATTAAGGCCCACTATATTAAGAACTGGAAAACAGAGCCCAATATTTTTTACTGGGATAAAGGGCCTGCTCATGAATTACCTTATCAATTCAGGGTTTTAGAGTTTGAACCCACGGAACACAGAAAGATGTGGACTTATTCCACCTGTTGTATGTCGCAGGAAAGTGATAGCTTAGGGATAGAGTTGCACCTGTTTTCTGCCCGTAAGGATGAAGGGTTGATTGAATTATTAACTGTTACTGCCCATTATCATAGAACCGGTCATTTTTTGGCATTAAGCGACACTGTAAATTGGGGACAACCCTGGCAAGGTAATTCGATATGTAGGCATGGTTTAATTTCTTTACCTTATCTTGATGGGCCAGATCTGGAAAATCTGGAATTCGATAATAGGATTATAAAATTCTACTGGCTGATCCCCATAACAAAGGCCGAAGTAGAGTTTAAAAAGGAGCAGGGAATAAATGCATTAGAGGATGAGTTTGAGAAGCAGGGCGTTGATTATTTAAATCATGATCGCGTAAGCATAGTTTGAAGTGAACTAATCGGTTTAACCAAAATATAAATCATTGTTATGAGAATGAAGCTTATCCCTTTATTAGGCTTGCTTGTGGTGGGCTACAGCTCCTGCAAACACAAGTCCACTGCACCACCAACGGCATATAGCGGCTGGCAAACTTATGCAGGCACCAGGGAGGGTAACCGTTATTCATCAAATGAAGAGATTAATTTAAGTAATGTATATCATCTGAAAGTAGCCTGGACCTTCAGCACGAAGGATAGGGATACGGCTAACCGCAGCCAAAACCAGTGTAATCCTATTATAGTTGATGGTGTGCTGTATGGTACAAGTCCCAAACTGAAACTATTTGCACTGGATGCTGCCACGGGCGCTCAGCGATGGATATTTGACCCGGCAAGCGTGGATACCAGTGGCAAAAACGACCCAATGGCCTATTATAAGGTGAGCAGGGGAGTGATCTACTGGCAGAATGACAAAGGCGGCGAAAAGCGTATTTTTTATAGTGTAGGTTCTAAAACGTATGCCATTGATGCCGATGCAGGTACTCCCGTAAAATCATTTGGATTGGGCGGATATATCGATCTGACCAAAGATCTTGGTCGTGAAACCAAATCGTTTGTGGCGGGCACTACACCGGGCGTGGTTTATCATGACCTGTTTATTGTGGGTACCCGTGTGGCCGAATCTGCTGATGCCGCGCCGGGCCATATCCGGGCTTATGATGTCCGTACGGGTAAAATGCGTTGGATCTTCCATACCATCCCTCAACCCGGCGAAAAGGGATATGAGACCTGGCAGGATACTGCTGCATGGAAAAAGTTTGGCGGTGCCAACAGCTGGGCGGGTATGTCATTGGATGAGAAACGCGGTATCGTATACATTCCGACAGGTTCTATCGGCGGCGATTTTTATGGTGGTTTCCGCAAAGGGAAAAATCTGTTCGGCAATACCCTGCTGGCGCTGGATGCCGCTACCGGGAAACTGAAATGGCATTTTCAGGTGGTACATCATGACCTATGGGATCGTGACCTGCCTGCCAACCCCAATCTGGTGACCATTACCCATGACGGTAAACAGATAGATGCCGTAGCGCAGATCACCAAGCATGGCTATATCTTTATGTTCGATAGGACTAATGGCAAACCGGTGTTTCCGATAGAAGAGAAGCCCGTACCCACTATGGCTTTGCCTGGCGAACAAGCCTGGCCAACACAACCTATCCCTACCTTACCAGTGCCTTTTACCAGGCAAACCTTTAACCCGGAAGATGTGACCGACATTTCGCCCGAAACGCACCAGGATATGCTGCAAAAGTATAATCAGGTTAAAAACAGGCTGATGTTTACTCCGCCCAGTAAGCAAGGCGGCTGGATATTCCCTGGTTTTGATGGCGGTGGTGAATGGGGTGGCGCAGCGGTTGATGCCGAATCAAAGATCATGTATATCAATTGTTCCGAAATGCCCTGGGCGCAGGTGATGATCAATGTGCCAAAAGGTGGGGATGATCACTCGTTAAAAGGCATGGGGCAAATGATCTATAATAAAAATTGTATTGCCTGCCACGGGCCGGAGCTAAAAGGCAATGGTTCGTCGTATCCATCATTGGTGAACATCGGCAAAAAGTATAAAGAGGAGCAGATCAGCCAGATCATCGCTAATGGGCGCAATATGATGCCGTCTTTTAAGCAAATACCCCCGGCCGATAAGAAAGCCCTGCTGGCTTTTTTGCTGAAATTACCTGATGCTAAGGCAGTCAAAATAATGGCCAAAGAACCCTCGGCCAATCATACAGCCAGCACCAAAACAGAGCAAAAAGCAGTGGACGAAGTACCTTATACCATGACGGGCTACAACCGCTTTTTGGATAAGGACGGCTATCCCGGCATAAAACCACCCTGGGGTACGCTGAATGCTATCGACCTCACCTCCGGTAAATTACTATGGAAAGTACCGCTTGGCGAATACGCCGAACTCACCAAAAAAGGCATCCCCGCCACCGGTACCGAAAACTATGGTGGTCCGCTGGTAACCAAAGGCGGCCTGGTATTTATAGCCGCTACTAAAGACGAAAAGATTCGTGCCTTTGATAAAAAAACAGGCAAAGTGCTATGGGAAGCCCAGCTACCCGCGGCCGGTTATGCCACGCCTGCCACGTATTCCATTGATGGTAAACAATATGTGGTTATAGCCTGCGGCGGCGGCAAAATAGGCAGTAAATCGGGTGATGAGTATGTTTGCTTTGCGTTGTAGAAGTGTGAAATTTCTTGATTTAATCATTATCCAAAACAAGCTCTTAGGGCAATGTCACTAAGTTAAGGATACTCTGTAGGAGTAAAAGCTTTGTAGAAAGCAAAAATAAGTATTCAGCATGCCGTAGGTATGCAACCTGAGTGCAGTACCTACGGCACTGAATTGGAAATTGCCTTTTTTCTACAAAGCTTTAACCCCTATGGCGTTTGTGAAATTCCTTAACTTAATGACATTGCTCTTAGCGGCTAAATTATATTGCTTGCAAATCCAACCAAAATTCGCATTTTTACCCTCAGCCAAATTTTATAGATACCTTTTATGAAGTCCAGAACTCTACCTGTTATTGCTTTTGTGTTTTTATTTTCCGCGCTTAGTCTGAATCTACGCGCGCAGAGTACTTTTAAGCCACAGAAAGAATTGTTATCTACCATCAAAAAAAACTTTAAGGATGCGGATGATCAGTATAAATTTCTGGCAAAACAGATAAGTCCGCAAGAGTTTCCTAAAACCTATCACCCGGATACTAAAAAACAGGAAAACAGCAATTCAGGCTGGTGGTGCAGCGGCTTTTATCCCGGTAGTTTATTATACCTGTATGAACAGGATCATGATCAGCAATTACTGACCGAAGCTAACCGCATACTGGGTGTTTTGGCCAAAGAACAATTTAATACGCATACGCACGACCTGGGTTTTATGATGTATTGCAGCTTTGGTAATGCCAACAGGATTGAACCCAAATCGGAGTATAAACAAATTTTAATTAATAGCGCTAAATCGTTATCTACCCGGTTTAACCCAACAGTGGGCTGTATCAAATCATGGGATTCTAAAAATCCGTCGGACTACCTGGTGATCATTGATAATATGATGAACCTTGAACTGCTGTTTTGGGCCACGCATGAAACCGGTGACTCCAGCTATTACAAAATAGCGGTTACCCATGCCAATACCACCATGAAAAACCATTTCAGGCCCGATTACAGCTCGTATCACGTGATTAACTATGATGCGCAAACAGGAGCGGTTAAAGAAAAGAAAACTGCGCAAGGTTTTGCCAATGAGTCGGCATGGGCCAGGGGACAAGCCTGGGGCCTGTATGGCTATACCGTGATGTACCGCGAAACCAAAGACAAAAAATACCTGGAGCAGGCGCAAAATATAGCTAAGTTCATCCTAACGAATCCAAATCTGCCGGATGATAAGATCCCTTACTGGGATTATAATGTCCCCAACATCCCTAATGCGCTGAAAGACGCATCAGCAGCGTCTGTTGCAGCTTCGGCCTTGCTGGAACTTTGCCGTTATGCCGATAACAACAAAGGGCAGGAATATTTTACAACTGCCGAAACCATTTTAAAAACATTATCATCACCGGCTTATAAAGCAGCATCCGGCACAAACGGAGGTTTTATACTGGAGCATAGCGTTGGACATTTACCCGGGCACAGCGAGGTTGATGTACCCTTAACGTATGCCGATTATTATTTTATTGAAGCGATGAAAAGGTACCAGGCTTTTAACATAAAGAATAAAAACTAACGCGAATTAAAAATCTATGGCATTTGGCAAATCGAGGGTAGAAGCTTTTAGTGATGGCGTTATTGCCATCATCATCACTATTATGGTGCTGGAAATGAAAGTACCTCATAGCGACAATTTTGCGTCGTTGAGGCCATTGATGCCTGTTTTGTTAAGTTACGCGCTCAGTTTTATTTATGTAGGCATTTACTGGAACAACCATCACCATATGTTCCATATCGTAAAATCGGTAAACGGAGCGGTATTATGGGCCAATCTTCACCTGCTTTTTTGGCTGTCCCTAATCCCTTTTGTAACCGGCTGGATGGGCGAAAATCATTTTACCCAACTACCTGTTGCCTGCTACGGATTTATACTGGCTATGAGCGGTGGTGCCTATACCATTTTAGAAAAAGCGCTGATCAGGCATAATGGCAAAAACTCGGTTATTGCCAATGTGTTGGGGCGCGATTGGAAAGCAAAAAGTTCGGTGGTTATTTATGCCGCGGCAATTGGTATATCCTGGCTAAGTCCTGTTATTAGCTTTGTGTTATACGGAGTGGTTGCTGCCCTTTGGTTTATCCCCGACAAAAGAATTGAAAATAAATTAACCCACGAAGCGCTCCAAAGTAAAGAATAACTATTAGTTTATATACCCCTGCAAACAAGTAAAAGATTATCGCCAAAAAGCTGCGGTTTTCTAAAAAGAATAAACTTTATCACAATAGTACTGTTATTGCACTTGATTTAATTTTGTTTAATCGGGCGCATTAAAGGTTTATAAAAGTTTAATTATTGGGTATTATTATACACTAAACTATGTTTGAAATTACTCATGCAGATGAGAGAGAGTTGTTGATGCAGGTGGCTTCGGGTAATGAAAATGCCTTTCGCCGGCTTTTTATGAGGCATCACCAGCAGTTGGGGGTGCATATGCTACGTATAACAAACTCCATTGAACTGGCCGAAGAAATAGTACAGGATGTATTTGTGAAAATATGGTTCACCCGCGAATCATTGGTGCGTGTTGATAATTTTAAATCGTACCTGTTTGTAATATCCAAAAATCACGCGCTAAACTGTTTGAAAAAACTGGCTAAAGAGCGTGCTATGATCAAACAATTGGAAGTGAGTGATAGCCCTAACCCCGAAACAGCCGGCACCGATATGTACTATAATTTATTGGATGAGGCTATTGATCAACTACCCCCTCAACAGCAAAAAGTATATCTGCTAAGCAGGCATGGCCGCCTGAAATACACCGAAATAGCCGATCAATTGGAACTGTCACGCGAAACCGTAAAAAAATATTTGCAGATAGCTACCCTGTCCATAACCGAGTATGTGCATGAGCATCTGGAAGTTATAGCGTTTCTAACTGTCGCGCTAAAAAGTTTTTTTATTTTTTTTAAAAGCTGATACCCCCTTTTTTACCCTGCTTGTTGTCATGTACATGAGGTTTTCCTAAAACCCTTCATTTACCAATTATTTACTATGATAAACAATTACACGGTATGAGTGCATTGAATGCAAGGTTACGTTATCTTTTTAACAGTTATTATAATCAAACTGCTACCAGGGAGGAGCAGGATGAACTGTTTCAAATTATTAATGCCTCAACCAATAATGCTGAATTAACGGCCCTTATTCAACAAGCCTGGAATGATCTTGAAGTAAATGAACCTCTTTTTGCCCCCTCAAAAAGTACGGATATGTTAAATAATATCCTGAAAAATGGAAACCAGGACAATGTTCACATCATTAAGCCTCCCGATCATTATAAACTATGGTTACGATTGGGCACTGCCGCTGCATTGATGATCTTTTTAGGATTTGGGGCCTATGTATTGATCAATAAAAAAAAGCCTTCTGATACAAAAAAAAATATAGCCAAAACGCAGCCCCGGCATGATGTGCAGCCTGGAGGAAACAGGGCATTATTGACGCTTGCTAATGGTAAAACGATTTATTTAGATAATGTGAAAAACGGTGTGCTGGCAAAAGAGGGGAGCACGCAAATTAATAAAACACGCGACGGGCAACTGGTTTATAAAGGTGGCAAAGATGCGGATGACAAGGGGGCGGTACCTATAAATACCATTACCACACCAAGAGGGGGGCAATATCAGTTGGTACTTAACGATGGAAGCAAGGTTTGGTTAAATTCAGCATCGTCATTAAGTTTTCCGGCTGTATTTACCGGTAAAACCAGGGATGTGGAAATTACCGGCGAGGCTTATTTTGAAGTGGCCAAAAACGCGGCTATGCCATTCAGGGTAAAAACTAACCATACTGTTATTGAGGTATTGGGCACCCACTTTAACACCATGGCTTATAATGACGAAGCCGCGATGAAAACCACCTTGCTGGAAGGATCTGTAAAAATAAGCAATAACAACTATACCAGTATTCTAAAACCGGGCCAGCAGGCTTTGTTAAATCAGAGCGGAGAGATCAGAGTGGTTAACGATGCTGACGCAGAAGATTCGATTGCCTGGAAAGATGGCCTGTTCCAGTTTACGGGTGCCAGCATCCAGTCTATCATGAGGCAGGCTGCCCGCTGGTACGATGTGGAAGTTAGTTATGAAGGCCAGATCCCGGTTAGAGAGTTTACCGGGCGTATATCCCGTAATGTAAAAGCGTCTGAACTTTTGGGGATGCTTAAATACGCGGGTGTTAATTTCAAAATAGAAGATAAACACATTACTATAATGCAATGATCCTGTTGATCAGGATAAACTAAATCTCAAGACAACTAATCAATTATTCACCTTAAACAACCCTATGATGGAAGAAATACCAAAGATAAGTTAGCTCCGGCGAGGATCCACAACTTGTCATGCACTGTTTCTGCCCGTATAATTCACACGGCAGAAATCCAGATACAGACATATAGATAAAAAAACCGGGAAGTGTTCGCTGCACTTTCCCGGCCAAACTATCTGGGTCCCAGAAAAATGCAATCAACGAATTGAATTTAATGTTTAACCCAAACACAACAAACTTATGAATTTTAATTCTAAGGCTACGCCTTTGGCATGGTCTCAATTATCCAAAATAATACTGGCTATGAAGCTAACGGCTGTTATTATAATTGTAGCCCTTACCAATGTAAGCGCAAAAAGTTTTAGTCAGATAGTGACCTTGCATCAAAAGAACACTACAGTTGAAAAAGTTCTGAAAGCAATTGAAAAACAAACCGGCTATCATTTCTTATATGATAAAAAGGATGTATCCCATGCAGGCGGAATAAATGTTGAAGTATCGAACGCTACGCTGCAGGAAGCACTTGATCAGTGTTTTAAGGATCAGCCTTTAACGTACAAGATATTCGAGGAAACCATTGTAGTTAAAAAGAAAGATGCTGATGCACCAACCGCTCCCACGGCGGCCTTTAAGGTGCAGGGTACAGTGAGTGATGATAAAGGTCCTCTTCCCGGTGTAAGTGTCAGGGTGAAGGGTTCAAACGTGGGGGTAGTTACCGATGTGAACGGTAAGTATACTTTAAACGCGCCCGATGCCAACGGAACCCTTGTGTTTAGCTTTGTTGGTTATGTGACACAGGAAGTGCCTATCGCCAATAAAGCTCAGCTTGATGTAAAGCTTGTTGAAAGTCCAAAAGCGTTAAGCGAAGTGGTGGTAGTAGGTTACGGTACCCAAAAGAGAGTTGACCTTACCGGCTCTGTAGGTAGTGTAAGCGCCAAAGGGTTACAGGAGCGTCCCGCGATTAACGTGGAACAGGAACTCGCAGGTAAAATTGCCGGTGTTAACGTATCAACAAACTCCGGTGCACCGGGTGGTGAAACCAAGATCCGGATACGTGGCTACAGCTCAATTAATGCGGCCACAGATCCGTTATACGTAGTGGATGGGGTGGTGTGGACCGCAGGTGGTGCATCCCTTAACCCAAATGATATTGAAACTATCGACGTACTGAAAGACGCTTCCTCAACAGCTATATACGGTACCCGTGGTGCTAATGGTGTAATTTTAGTGACTACCAAACGCGGTAAAAAAGGTGGTTCTGTAAGCTATGATGCTTATGGAAGTATCAGCTACATGGCCAAAGAACTTCCCGTATTAAATTCCAAGGAGTTTTTATCAGTTGAAGATCAGTCATATGCCAACATCCCTAAATATGATCCTACCGGCTGGGCTGCAGGCAAATATGTTGATGATGATCCTAAAAAGATCCGTACCGCGCTGATCGGTAAGTTGTTTGATCAGAACCTGAATCCGCTGTATGATGTGGATTGGCAAAAAGCTACCACCCGGACAGCCTATAGTCAAAACCACAACGTTACATTTACCGGCGGTTCTGACAACCTTACCTACGGCTTGTTCCTGAATTATGCCGATGATGAAGGTATTATATTGAATAGTTATCAAAGACGCTATAATGCCCGCTTAACAATTGATCACCAGGTAAAACCGTGGTTAAAAGTTGGCGCTACTATTAACTATAACAGCTCGGAACAGCGTACCGCAGATGACGGAACAGGTGGTAACAACATCCCGCGTATGCTTATTGAGATGATTCCGATTGTGCCTATAAGGTACCCGGATGGCACTTACGGTAAAAGAACCGACTATCCAAACATGGAAGGTGGCGATAACCCGGTTGCGCAGGCTAATGAAATAGAAAACCTTTATAGAAAACGCGTATTTAGCGGTAATGGTTATTTAAACTTAAACCTTGCACCGGGCCTGGAGTTCCGCAGTACATTAGGTGTTACTACGCAGGCCAATTACAACCCACATTTTCAGAGTGGTTTAGTAGGTGGGGCAACGGCAGATCAAAGCAATAGCTCGGCTTCTATAAATGAATATAATGATACTTTCTGGCAGTGGGAAAATCACTTTACCTATAACAAAACGTTTAATAAAATACATTCATTAAATGTTGTTTTGGGTACAGAAAGGCAAAACTTTAATGAGTTGAGTGTTGGCTCATCAACATCGGGTTTAGCAGATAATTATTTTCAATTTAATAACCTCGGTGCAGGATCGGTACCGGGTACACCGGCTTCTGGCTATTATTCGTGGCAGATCCAATCCTATTTTGCGAGAGTGAACTATGGTTATAAAGACAAGTATTTGTTAACAGTTACCGGTCGTGAAGATGGTTCATCGCGTTTTGGTACAGGTAAAAAATATGGTTTCTTCCCATCAGCGGCATTGGCCTGGCGTGTTTCTCAGGAAGATTTCATGAAGGATAACAAAACCATTTCCGATCTGAAACTTAGATTTAGTTATGGATTAACCGGTAACTCCGAAATTGGTCAGTACAGATCACAAGCGTCGTTGCCTATAGGCAGCTATCCGTTTGGTGGCAACCGTAACTCGGCAACGGTAATTGATATCGGCAGCCCAGGCAATCCGGATCTGCAATGGGAAAAAACTTCGGAGTATAACTTTGGTTTATCATTTGGTGTATTGAATAACAGGATTACCCTTGACGCTGATGCTTATTACAAAAAAACCAAAGCGTTGTTGTTAAATGCACCACTACCTGAAACCAGCGGATTTAACAGTGTATATAAAAACATTGGTAGTCTTGAAAATAAAGGTATTGAGTTAACGTTAAACACGGTTAACATTAAAACGGATAATTTTAGCTGGAATTCGACATTTAATATTTCCTTCCTGAAAAACAAGATATTGCATTTAGGGGAGGCAAATGATGACATTTTCCTTGACCCAACATTCCTTTCACAGTTTAACTTACTACGTGTTGGTCAGCCGGCCAGTGTTTTTTATGGCTATAAAGTGTTAGGTACCTGGGGTACTGCAGAGGCCGCCGAAGCAGCCAAATACAACCTGTTGCCAGGAGATTTAAAAATTCAGGATACCAACGGCGATGGTAAGATCACGGTTGCCGATAAACAGATCCTGGGTAAATCAACACCATCCGGTTATGGAACGTTTAGCAACACATTCCGTTATAAAGCGTTTGACCTGGGTATCGAGTTGCAGTTTAACTATGGCAACCAGATCATGAACTTAACCCGCCACTCTGGTCAGGACCGTACTGGTCAGGCTAACAGTTATGCTACTGTGTTAAACGCATGGACGCCTACTAACCAAAACACCAGTATAGCACAGGATCGTCCGGCGTATGTTTATTATCAAACAGAGATCTACTCAACTAAAGTGGAGAGCGGTAGCTTCATCCGCGGCCGTAATGTAACCTTAGGCTATAATTTCCCGGATAATCTGGTTAAGAAAATAAAACTGAGTCGTTTAAGGGTATATGCACAAGGACAAAACCTGTTCCTGATCACCAAATATACCGGGTATGATCCTGAAACTTCAACCTATAACAGCAGCAGTAACTTTACCCAGGGTATACAATTTTACGATTATCCAAAGCCAAGAACCTTCTTATTGGGTTTAAATGCAAGTTTTTAATTAAATACCTCAATACGTATAATTATGAAATTTAATTTAAAAAAATACAGGATCGGTCTTTCAGCGCTGATCGTTATAGCAAGTGTATCTGGTTGCAAAAAATATCTTGATGAAGATAACCGCAGCAACTTTACACAGGAAAATTATTTTACCACTGCCAACCAGGCCCGTACTTTTGTGAACGGCATTTATGGGGGGTATATTAACAATATCAATTATGGTCTTTACTTTTTTCAAAATGGAGACGCATATGGTGAAGCCCCGTTTATTACACTGGAGCTTTTTGCCGGGCATACCACCACATTGGGGCAAAGTGTAAATAATAAAAAAGTAATAAACGAGAATACAGACCCAACCAACCCGGGTTTTGAAACCGTTTGGAAAAGTTGTTATACGGCTATTGAAGAAGCCAACCTTGCTCTTGCGCGCATTCCGGCTATCAGTATGGATGCTACCGTTAAAAAGTCGTTATTAGGTGAGGTTTACTTTTTGAGGGCCTTTTACTATTATCACCTGGTAAGGTTATACGGCGATGTTCCTTTGATAACCCAGCCAGTTGATCTGTCAAGTCCGCTTTTATACCCGGCCCGTACACCACAGGCACAGGTATATGATCTGATCGTTAGTGATCTGCTTGCTGCAGAGCAATCTGGTTTGCCTAATACCGATCAAACAGGTAAGGTATCATTAGGCGCGGTACACACCTTGCTTTCGAGTGTTTATTTAACCATGGCCGGTTATCCTTTGCAAAAAACAGAAAACTACCAGAAAGCTGCTGATGAAGCCAAACAGGTACTGCCTTTGTATACACTGTTTACAGATTATGCTTATTTGCATGACAATCCGCACAAAAATCAGGGCGAACTGATCTTCCAAAGTCAGTACCTGGTAGGTGTGGCTACTAATGCTATAACTCAATTAACGGTGCCTTTCAACTTACAGGTCGGTGCTTATGGGGATCACCTGGGAGCAATGATCCCGACAAACGCTTTCTTTGCCAGTTATGAAGCCGGGGATAAACGTACAGAGGAAAAGCAATTCTATTTTTCTAAATACCCGGATGCTAATAATCCTGCTGATACGATCATTTTTGGAGAGCACTGCCTGTATAAATATTTCCAGGTTGAAAGCTCGGTACCAGGTACGGCTAATAGTGGCAAATGCGATGAAAACTGGACGCTTTTACGCTTGCCGGAAGCCATGCTGATTTATGCTGAAGCATCAAATGAAGTAAATGGCCCCACCGCTGATGCTTACGATGCGGTTAACCAGATACGTGCCCGCGCAAATCTGGCACCATTAAGCGGTTTAACAAAAGATCAGTTCCGCGTAGCTATCTGGAAAGAACGCTATCATGAACTGGCTTATGAAAACAAAGCATATTTCGATATCCAGCGGACCCATCAGATATATGATGTTAAGAACAACACTTTTGGTCCGGCAACCTCTACTGCAAACGAACAGGGGGTTACCATGAAAGATCAATATTACTTGTGGCCAATCCCGCAGCGTGAGATAGCGACAAACAGTAAGCTAACCCAAAATACAGGTTGGTAATAACATTTTCAGAACAACAAAGAAGCCCTCCATTTTCGGAGGGCTTCTTTGTTTAATGCCATTCTTCGTTGTAAACAAATTTGGGCATCTGCCAGTTATAACGGATAGATAACAGGCGTAATGCCAAACCAATAATACATGCCAGTACTATGGCAAGCTCAGAACTACCGCCCAGATATTCTATGCCTAAATAAGCCGCGCCGGTAACTATAGAGGCACTGGCATAAATCTCTTTATGAAACAGCAGTGGGATATCATTACATAAAACATCACGAAGCACCCCGCCCGCGCAGCCGGTGATCATGCCGCTGAACATTACAATAATGGGAGGGAGGTTTATTTGCTGCGCTATCTGGCAGCCTATAATGGTGAATACCACCAAACCCAGTGCATCAAGATATAAGAATAGCTTTTTGAGCTTGGTCATTAACGAGGCGATGATAGCAGCCAATATAGCTGCCCCGGCTGTTATGAGCAGGTATTCCGGGTGTTCAACCCAGCTCATGGGGTAATGGTTAAATAAAATATTGCGTACAGTGCCTCCGCCCAGCGCGGTAACCCAGGCAATAATACAAACACCTACCCAATCCATATTACGCCTTCCGGCTGATAAGGCGGCTGTCATGGCTTCGGCAATAATGGCAACGATGTATAATATATGCAACATGATGATCCAAGGGATTTTGAGTGCGAATTTACGTACAGCTCAAATATAATTATTCGGGGCTACTAAATAAACGATGTTTGGATGACGCTCTGAAGGATGGCTATTCGGCCTTATTAAGCCAGTTTTTACCTTCGCTAAAACGGGTTACCAGCATAGCGGCAACTGTATCACCGGTAGCGTTTAATAAGGTAGCCATGGGATCAACCAGGGTGCCAATGATCATGGCAGGAGGGAGTGCCTCGGGCGGAAATCCATAAGCCGATATAAATAACAGTTCTCCGATGTAACCTCCATTAGGTATACCCCCTTCAACCAGGCTTACCAGTACCGTCATGCCCAGGGCCAGGGCAATAGTATCGGCGCTATTAAAGCTTTTGCCGAACAGTGCAAAAACCACCACCATTTTTACGATGGAGGAGATACTTGAGCCATCCTTATGCAGGGTACCGCCCAGTGGGATGGTTACATTGGCAATAACATCCGGGATGCCTATTTTTTTAGCGGCATCCAAATTGGCGGGTATCGTAGCTATGCTGCTACAGGTACCCACAGCCGTTGCCGATGGGATAATGTTGTTGCGCCAGTACTTTTTTATGCCGTTTACACCACCGGCTATAAAAGCATACAGACTAAATATCACTACAAAGTAAAACGCCCCTACACCATAGTATAAGCCCATGGAACGTGCATAACCACCAAACAATTGCGGGCCGAATACCCCAACCTGGTAAGCAAAGTATGCCCCCAAACCAATGGGCCCCAATTTCATGATCAGGATAAATATATTTTTAAACACCTCGTTACCACTATGTAAAAAACGGGCAAAGGATGCTCCCTTTTCACCCGAACGTAAAGTGGCAAAGCCTATCAGTATCGAAAATATAATAGCGGCCAGCATACTTTTCCGGGAGAGCAGTTCATAAAACTCGCTGGTGGTAAATAGCTGGGTAAGCTGATCACCAAAGGGTTTTTTGACGATGGTTTCAGTGATGGGACTGGCAACCAAATGCTGATGGATTGGAAATATCCATGTGGCGATAATGGTGATAATGGCAGCTACCAGCACCGTGCCAACAAATACCACGGAAGTAATACCTAATAAGCGACCAAGGCGTTTTGACCCATCGAGCCCGGCAATGGCCGATGCGATGGCAAAAAACACCAATGGTACTACCGCTGTGAATAATAGGTTCAGGAAAATATCGCCGATAGGTTTAATGAGCTCCACTTTTTTGCCCAAAAATAAACCGGCTATACTGCCCGCTATAATACCGATCATGAGCATGATAATGCCCTTGTAATTTTTGAACCAGCTATTCATTGGGCTAATATAGTTTTTATAAGGCAAAATATCTTCTGGTATAGGGTACGATGCGGGCACATCTTTTTGACGAACTCATAATTTTGAAAAGCTGCTCCAGAGGAGCAATATGTCGGTAGAAATAATAAAATCCCGCCTTTTTAGTGCCGTAGGTACTACACTAACCAGGAAGGTTAAGATTGACGTAACCTACGGCACGTAAATTTTTTAACCCTATTTCTACCGACATTCAACCCCTCGGAGGTATCAAAAAGATGTGTTCACACAATAGCCTGGTATATGGGGCTAAACTCAAGCTGAATTTTTAGCTGATTATAATAAAAATGTATCAGTATTTTTATTTGGATTTATTCTAAATAAAAATAACTTTGCGCCATTGAACCGCTATCGGTTTAAACATATATAACTATTGACCCTTAATGCAATTTATTCCAAAGCCATGACGCAATTTTTACGAAAAAATCACCCTCCCGCATTCGGTTTCATATTCTCTATATTTTTAACACTTTGCCTGAATACCGGTTCTGCATCGGCACAAACACAAACAGGCAGCATAAAAGGTATCGTTAAAACCGGCGATAACGAACCTATAGGCCTGGCTACCCTGCTGATCAAGGAAACCAATCAGCGCACCATGACCAGTGTAAATGGTCGTTTCAACTTTAAAAGGGTAAAACCGGGTACTTATACCTTGGTAGCTTCATTTGTAGGTTCAACCACCAAATCGCAGCAGATTACCGTTGCAGAAAACACCGAGGCTGTTGCCGAATTTATACTGGAAGATGATAGTAAAAACTTACAGGAAGTGAGTGTAAAGGGTCATAAAACCAATAAATTCCTGAAAAAGGAAACGGAAGATGTGGCCCGTTTGCCACTTAAAAACCTGGAGAACCCGCAAGTATACAGCGTAGTAACCAGCGAACTGATGAAAGAGCAGGTGGTAACCAGCTATGTGGATGGCTTTAAAAATATCCCTGGTACAGGTGTGCCATTGGTATACAACAACGGGCGCACCACGCTTTTATCCCGTGGATTTACTACAGGTAACTTTATCCGTAACAGTGTAGCCGGCTATAACTTTAATGCTATTGACCCTGCCGATATTGAAAAAATTGAAGCTATCAAAGGGCCCACAGGCACACTGTTTAACAGTAGCTTAGCCTCATTTGGCGGTTTGTTTAACCGTGTCACCAAGCAGCCTTTTGGTACGCCGCGTACCGAAATAAGCTACAATACAGGCAGTTTCGACCTTAATCGCTTAACCGCTGATGTAAATACGCCATTGAACCAGGATAAAACATTATTATTTCGTGTTAATACCGCCCTGCACACGGAGCACAGCTTTCAGGATGCCGGCTATAACCGCAGTTTTTTTGTAGCGCCAAGCATCACTTATATTATTAATGACCGTTTATCTGTTGATGTTGACGCGGAGATAGGTAACGGCAGTGCTACATCTGCTTACCGCCTGGCACCAGACCCTAAAGCTAAAATATACAATATTAAAGATCTGGGTATAGATTATAAACGTTCCTTTGCCAATAACAACCTCGATTACCAGAGCCGTCAAATTGATATTTATGGATTGGTTAATTACAAGATCTCTGATAGCTGGAAATCACAAACCATGTTCAACAAAACCTTTTCTACAACCAAGGGCTATGTTACGGCGATGACCATAGCTGATACAGCGATCAGACGGCAGGTAACTAAAGAAGATTATCCCTACTATATCACCAATGTTCAACAGAATTTTATTGGCGATTTTAAAATAGGTAAATTCCGCAACCGTATCGTTACCGGTTTTGAGTACTACAATCAAAAAAGCAACAATACGAATGTTGTTGTAAGTATGCCACTGATCAATTACAAAACACCTGGCGCTGCTTATAATAATTATACCCCTGAGAAAGTTTCGGCACTCATTGCGGCTCAGGCCCCAAAACCGGGTGATTATGTTCAAAATAACCAGAGTTCATATGCCGCCTATGTATCGGATGTTTTTAATATTACTGATAAGTTGAACGCCATGGCCAGTATCCGTATTGACCGTTTTATAAACAAAGGTGCTTATACTCCTGCGGATGGTAAAACTACTGGTAATTTTAATCAAACGGCATGGTCGCCAAAATTTGGTTTGGTTTACCAGTTGGTTAAAGACAAGGTATCGTTGTTTGGTAACTATATGAACGGTTTTAATAATGTTACAGCTACCAGCTTTGACAATACGCCGTTTAAACCGCAATACGCCAACCAATGGGAAGGCGGTATAAAAGTTGATGTTTGGGATCATAAGATCAGCTCAACTATTAGCTACTATGATATTTCGGTAACCAACACCACCATGGATGACCCGGCACATCCGGGATTTTCGACCCAGGCAGGTACCCAGTTAAGTAAAGGTATCGAGGCCGAACTGATAGCCAATCCGTTTGCCGGCTTTAACATTGTGGGTGGTTTTGCTTATAATAACAGTAAAATAACCAGTGCCGCGCCGGGCACAGGTTTACAAGGTTTACGTCCCGCAGCATCGGGCCCTGCCCGCCTGGCTAATTTATGGGCAAGCTACCGCATTACCAATGGTATGGTAGAAGGTTTAGGTTTTGGTGTAGGCGGTAATTACGGCAGCTCATCGTACCAAACCAATACGGCAACATTTAAGTTCACTATACCATCATACACTACCATAGATGCCACGGCATTTTACGATCAGCCTAAATACCGCATTGGTGTAAAATTTGATAATTTGACTAACGAAAAATACTGGTCGTTTCGTTTAGCGCCGCAAAATCCAACCCGGTTTACACTTAACCTAACGCTTAAAATGTAAGCTGTTAAAGCATTATAAAAAAGCCTGCTGAAACTCAAGTGATCAGCAGGCTTTTTAGTTGATTCTGCTATTGGGATACACAAATATGCGTCTCCCAATAAGGCAAATTATTATATTAGCGATCAATTTTAACCACAGATGCAGATTGAACAGGCCAGGCAATTTATACTGGATAAACTAAAAGAAGAGCTTCCTGAATGTTTTCATTATCACAATGCCGATCATGCTGTGGATGTATACACCGCATCGAAACAATTGGCGTTAAGTGAGGGGATAGGCGATCATGAAACCCAATTACTGCTTACTGCCGCATTGTTTCATGATTCGGGCTTTTTATCGGGACAAAAAGATCACGAAAGCAAATCATGCGATAATGCCCGTTTGTATCTGCCTGATTTTGGTTACACCACAGAAAATATCGACCAGATATGCGATATTATTATGGCCACCAAAATGCCGCAAACGCCACATGACCATTTAGGGGAAATTATTTGTGATGCCGATTTGGATTATTTAGGGCGGAATGATTTTTTTGTACTCAGTAAAAAGCTATTTTCGGAACTTGTAATAACCGATGGTTTGAAAAATGAACTGGACTGGGATAAGCTGCAGATCGTTTTTCTGAAAAACCATCATTATTTTACCAAAACAGCTATCGAAAAGCGCGGCCCTGTTAAGCAGCAGCACCTGGAAGAGATCATAAAAAGAACAGTTTAAAATATAATTCATGACCAAAGCGGAACACAGTTTACCCGAAATAATTAAGGACGTAGTAACGGTAGCAATCGGGATATTATTTTGCGGTTTTGCGCTAAAGGGCTTTTTGGTGCCCAACAGTTTTTTTGATGGCGGTGTTACCGGTATATCCCTGCTCATACATGAATTATACCATTTCAACATCGCTTTTGTTATCGTGGTGGCCAATATTCCCTTCATTATTATGGGGATGTTCCAGGTTAATAAGTCCTTTGCGCTTAAAACCTTTGCCTGTGTAGTTGCGTTGGGGATTTGCCTGCACTATGTACCATACCCTGTTATTACGTCTGACAAGCTACTGGTATCCATATTCGGTGGTGTGTTCATGGGCCTGGGCGTGGGCTTGTCTATCCGTGGCGGTTGCGCGTTGGATGGTATCGAAATACTGGCACTTTATACCTTAAAACGAAGCAGCTTCACCATCAGCGAGATCATCCTGGGTATCAATATCATCATATTCTTAATAGCGGCCTTTAAGCTTGGCTTGCCAACTGCATTATATTCCATCTTAACTTATTATACCGCTTCTCGAACCATCAGCTTTGTGATTGATGGTCTGGAAGAATACACAGCTGTGAACATTATATCCGGCCAAAGCGAGATCATCAAAGAAAAACTGGTGATGGAACTGGGCAGGGGCATTACCATTTATAAAGGCGAACGTGGTTTTCTGAAAGAGAGTTTTGATGTTCACCAGCCGGTTGATATTATTTTTACCGTAATAACCCGCTTTGAGGTACGCCGGTTAAAAAACCTGGTGCACAGCATCGACCCCAAAGCCTTCGTGTTTACTAACAGCATCAAGGAAGCAGCTGGCGGGGTATTGAAGAAGCGGGTTAGGGAACATTGATTTTTTTTAGTATCAAGTAGTTAGTATCAAGTATCAAGATTTATTTTTTTGAGGCATTTGATAATTATTTAGATGCAACTGTCGTGATACTTGATACTAACTACTTGATACTAAACTGGATACTATTCTAAGAAACCACCTCGTATATCTCCACAGGCTTGGCTTTGTTTTTTAGGCTTACTTCGCCAATTTTGTTGAGTTCGAATGATTCTTTTGCTTTTTCGTAAACCTCTTCGGTAACAATGATCTGATTGGGCTGTGCTACTGACTGTAAGCGCTGTGCCAAATTAACGGCATCGCCAATTACGGTATAATCCAACCGTTTTAACGAAGCTGAACCGATATTACCTGAGATCATTTCGCCCGAGTTGATGCCTATAGAGACCTCTGGCTTAAAAGTTTTATCGCCATAAACTATGGCTTCGGCGGTGTGCATTTTTTCGCGTACGGCAAGGGCTGCATCAATAGCACGGTCGAGGTGATATTCGCCACGGAAAACCGCCATCACGGCATCGCCCATAAATTTATCGATATGCCCGTTTTGCGCTATGATCTCTTTCACCATTACATCAAACAGCTTGTTAATCAGGCTTACCACATTGTTGGCCGGCACATGCTCTGATATGGCCGTAAAGCCGCATATATCGATAAACAGAACGGTTGCATCGATGGTTTCGTTAGAGAGCAGGCTGGTTTCAAACTCTTTGTGAGTCATAAAGTTTAAAACATTCTCATCAACATACATACGCAATATGTTATTCTCCTTGATGGCCTGCATGGTTTTTTTAAGCTCGATAACATGCAGCAACGTTTTTTCGATGGTAATATCCAGATCGTCGAAATTAACGGGCTTGCATACAAAATCAAAAGCACCCCGGTTCATGGCGGTACGGATATTTTCCATATCGCTATAGGCCGATACCATAACCGCTTTTAGTATCGGATTAGCTTCCGGAAGCTTGGTAAGCAGGGTAAGCCCATCCATTTCGGGCATGTTGATGTCGCTTAAAACCACATCAATATCAGGCTCTTCGGCCAGTTTTTTTAGCGCGTCATAACCATTCTGGGCAAATACAAAATCAAATACCTTTTCCCTGATCTTTTTTCTGAATTTCTGCTTGATGAGCAATTCTAGATCCGATTCGTCATCAACCACCAGTATCTTGGCCATTATTGTTCTATATGTTTTAGTTTGTCTTTAAGCGTATTAAAATCAAGGGGCTTGGTTAAAAAATCATTAGCCCCAAGATCCATGGATTGTCTGTAATTTTCATCATCGCCATAAGCGGTTATCATCATCACTACCGGCGGCGGTTTTTCATAAGTGCTTCTGATGTTTTTGAGTAGCTCCAGTCCGCTCATCCCCGGCATATTAATGTCTGATAAAATAAGGATCACCTCAGAGTGGTTTTGTTCCAAATATCCCATGGCCTCTTCACCAGATAACGCGAATGTAAAGGCCATTTCGCCGCTTTTGATCTCCTTTCGGAAACGCTGGGTAAATAATGGCTGTACATCGGCCTCATCATCAACAACAAGTATTTTCAATTTATTAGTGAATTATTTTAATTAGTGATTTAGTGAATTAGTGATTTTAAAAATCATCAAAATTTATTCTTTACTCTTCAAGTCCTTGTTCCTTGTTCCAAAAATCTTTGTTCCCAAAGTCCTTCCGCCTCAAATTCTACCCATTTACAGGTATGGTGATAGTAAATTTGGCGTACTCACCTTCCTGGGTATCTACCTTCAGTTCACCATTATGGGCTTTGGTAATAATATCATAGCTCATGGATAAACCCAGGCCGGTTCCCTGTCCGGTAGGTTTGGTGGTGAAAAATGGCTGATATATTTTATCAAGAACCTTTTGATGGATCCCCATACCATTATCGCTTACTGTAATTTCAACCGCACTGTGGCCATTGGTCAATGTTACATGTTTAGTGGTTACATTTACCATGGGTTCATAACCTTCACCTTTCAATTTTTTCTTTTCTGCTACGGAGTAAAACGAGTTGTTGTACAGGTTAAGCAATACCCGCCCCAGGTCCTGCGCCATGGCATCTACATTGCCAATGGTTTCATCAAAACTGGTTCTCATGCCCGCGTTAAATGATTTATCCTTAGCGCGCAGGCCATGATAGCTTAAACGCAGATACTCATCGGCAAGGGCATTAATATCGGTAGGTTCCTTTTTACTGGTTGACGCACGCGAATGTTGCAGCATGCCTTTCACAATGGCATCGGCACGTTTACCATGCTGGTTTATTTTAGAAAGATTTTGGGTAAGATCATTGATGATGTCATCCGCATCTTCCTTTGCATCATCGGGCAGCTTTGTGAAAATATCCTCCTTAAGCTCATCCAGTAATTCGATACTTACCTCGCTAAAGTTATTAACGAAGTTTAAAGGGTTTTGTATTTCATGCGCTATACCGGCGGTAAGCTCGCCCAGCGACGCCATTTTTTCCTGTTGTACCAGTTGGGCCTGGGTGCTTTTCAGCTCGGCCAGGGCTTGCTGCAATTCTTCTTTTTGGTGGGTAAGTTCCGCTGTACGCTCTCTCACCTGGCTTTCCAGATTAACTTTCATGGCAGCCATCATGCGGTTCTGCTCTTCTTCGTTTCGACGCTTGGTACGCTCAATCTCCAATGCTTTGTTTTGCCGGCGATTGATAAACCACATAGCACAAAACCAAATTACCGCGAACCATATGGCACTCTCCATAAAAGTGTCGATACTTTCGTAAAGTTTTGGGAATAAATGCTCGCAGGCAAAAGTAAAAAAGCCAACAGCTACAATTGGGATCACCGCGTTAACAAGAGAGCGGTTCGCTTTAAATTCTTCTACCGTATAGGGTAGGGTCACCACACCCGCAGCCAATACGTAAGTAAACAATTGAAAAATCCACCTGCTATCAAAATTAAAGCTCATAGCCATAAGCGCGACCGCGGTACACATGGCATATAGCAAATACTGCGACCATGGCGAATTGATACCATCACGTTTTAGGTTTTTACGCAGTTGTGTACATAAGATAAAGGTAATAAGCGCCGCAAATCCCGCCATAATTCAATTCAGTTAGTCCTGGTATGGTTAATAGTGATCAGTTTTTAAAACTAAATATTTAATTTGAATATATTAAATGTATTAGCTGTTGATAAATGCAATCAAATTTACATCGCCCACTGTTATTTATACGTGCCAGGCGTTCGTCCGGTTATGTTTATAAATATCCGCGAAAAATACAACAAGTTTTTAAACCTCTTTCCCATTTTATAAAAGTCATACAGGTGAGGGTCGACTAAATAATTTCTTTCTCGGGTTCGTAAGCATCTAAAAATTGAAATAAAATATACTACCTTAGCATTATGTTCATACAATAGAACAATTATAAGTCTATGGAGAAATCGAGAAGAAATTTTATAAAGAATTCGGCCATTGCATCCGCCCTGGTTGCTGCCGCCCCCGCAAAAAGTTTTGCTATATTACATCAGGATATGAAACCAAATGACCAAACCATCGGACAGGGAGAGTTTACCTACAAGGCCGATAAAAACTGGGCGAAGATCAGCGTGAACAGTAATCCGCTGGCCAATTGCCACGAAATGGTACAGGACAGTAAAGGCCGCCTCATTATGCTGGGCGACCATACCCATAACAACATCCTGATATTTGATAAATCAGGCAAACTGCTTGATTATTGGGGCACATCGCTGCCTGGTGGTCATGGTTTAAGTATCAGCAATGAAGGAGGCGAGGACTTTTTATTATTGACCGATTGCGGCTGGGCCCTGGACAGGACGGGTAACAACTATGGCCAATCAGGCCAGGTGTTGAAAACCACACTCGATGGTAAACTGATATTTGCCATAGGCCACCCGCGCACCATTGGTATTTATAAGGATGATGAGCCTTTTAAACCAACCGAGACCGCTGTAGCGCCCAACGGTGATATTTATGTGGCCGATGGTTATGGCTCCGATTATATTATCCATTATAATAGCAAAGGGCAATATATCAATCATTTTGGCGGTCATCACAATACCAATAAAGATCATAACCTGGTGAATGCACATGGCGTAACGGTAGATACCCGCGATAAAAACAACCCTACACTGATATGTACCTCGCGCGAGGAAAACTGCTTTAAGGTATTTACACTCGATGGTAAATTCATTAAACGTATTGATATGCCGGGCATGTACGTTTGCAGGGCGGTGATCAACGAGCAAAATATTTACGCAGGCGTATGCTGGTCGAAAGATGCAGCCGGCAAACGTTTTGATTATTCGGGTTTTGTAACTGTATTGGATGCGAATAACAAGGTGGTATCAAATCCCGGCGGAGCAGCACCTGTTTATAAGAATGGCGTATTGCAGCAAACTCTACAGGCAGTTAATCCAATTTTTCAGCACGGCCATGATGTTTGTGTTGACGAGGACAAAAATGTTTACGTATGCCAATGGAACGCTTACCACACCGCTCCGGTGAAATTGACACGGGTGTAATAATTATTTCATTCATTGACCCCTTCTCTTGAGAGTAATAGCCCATAAACTACAAGGTTAAAAACAAGTGGCAGAGCAGACTCATCGGTCTACGCTACGCTGGACCACACTCTCCCCGGCTTCGCCGTAAAGAGGGGAAAGAAAAAAAGAAAGAAATCCCCTCTATGCGCGAAGCGGAGAGAGGGGTGACGAGCGCAGCGATGTCGGGGTGAGTCGGTATCGCCATAGACATAACAAACAAATAATATCCAAAAAGGGCGTTTCAGTTTGAGCAAATTGAAGTTATCCCGTGTTTTTTGCCGTAACCCGGTACTGCTCCGGCGATGAGCCAATGTACTTTTTAAAGATGCGCGAAAAGTAATAAGGGTCATCATAACCAAGGGTGGTGGCTATTATTTTTATTTTATCATCATGAGTATAAAGCAGCTGACAGGCTCTTTGCATTTTTAAGTGGATAAAATAATCAATGGGCGGCATGCCGGTAGCTTTTCTGAAGATATTGGAAAAATGCGATACCGATAAATTATGCCTGGTGGCCATATCTTCTACCGTGAGCTTTTGACTGATATTACCGCGCATATTATTGATGGTTTTGGTAATGATATCACCATCTTCCTCTTTGTCATTTTGCACATGTCGCTGGGGAAACAGAAATGTAGCTATCAAATGGTGCAGGCAAAAACTGGCGTTACACAGGTTCTCTGTGCTGTAACCCATTTCCAATGTTTGATAAATGTTTTGCCATATCTCAATGGCTTTTTCGTTAAAAGGTATGGGTATAGGGCCCTTGTTGGCATTTAGGTTGAGTGATTGGTTAAGGGCTTGAATATTTTCGCCGGTGTAATGTACCCAATAAATTGTCCAGGGATCGTGCTTATCGGCCCAGTAGCGGATGTATTTATCCGTAGCCGGTATAATGATGAATTGGTTTGATGTTACCTCATAGCGTTTATTATCCAATATATAATGCCCCTTTCCCTGCAGGCAATAAATCAGGATATTATCTCCGCACCCCTTCCGGCGCTCGCGGTAATGCGCGGCTGCTTTTGGGAAGTAACCTATATACGTAATATAGATCCGGAAAAGCTCCGGGTTTTTGTCCTTCGCTTCCCGCAGTATTTTTTGAGGAATAGCCAACATCTTTTCCCCTATAAAGCCATCCCGTCTTTTTAAGCTGCTGTTCATGAAGGTAACAATTGGTTTTATAGTGGAATATTACATCATCAAAAGATCTGTACGTAATATATGATGCTATTATAGATAAAACAATCTGCAAATACAATCATATATGGCATATTGTATACTGGTGACAGCATTTTGCCAATATTCAACACTTATCTATTTGTTTTTAGTTGAATAATCCATTAAAAAAAATGTTTTGCCTATTATAAACAATAGTATAGGGCTTTACTTTTGAATTGTTCTATAAGCACCAATTAACCGTATTGTTAATAAATTTTAAGGAAGTGATGTATTGAAAAGCCACACATGATGTAGCTGACCTGATACTGATTTAACTATAAAAATATATGTTACTCAAAAACAAAGTGATTTTTTTAACCGGCGGAACCGAGGGGATTGGTCTGGAATGCGCCAAAGTATACAGCGCTGCCGGGGCCCGGTTAAGTATCATCTCCAACAATGAAACCAGTATTTTGGAAGCAAAGGCAAAACTATCCGCAGGCGGGATATTGTTTATAAAAGCTGATGTTTCCATAGCCTACGATATGCAGCAGGCCATTGCCGAAACGGTGACTGTTTTTGGTAACATTGATGTGATCCATAATAATGCTGGTATATCAAATCCTTCAAAGACTGTACATGAAACTACCGCTGAAGAATGGGATAGGCTATTTGATGTGAATGTAAAAGGTATTTATAACACCACCCGCTTTGGTATTGATGAGCTCAAAAAAACTAAGGGGAATATTTTGAATACGAGCAGCCTTGTTGGGGAGATAGGGCAGGAGATCCACGCGGCATATAGCGCCACCAAAGGGGCTGTAAATGCACTCACCAAATCAATGGCGCTTGATTACGCTTCTTACGGTATCCGGGTGAACGCGGTTGCTCCAGCAGGTGTATGGACGCCGATGCTACGCAGCTGGAGCCAGCAGCAGCCCGATCCGCTCACTATTGAAAATTACCTGAATGGTATACACGCTTTGGGGTATTGCCCCGAAGGTAATGTAGTGGCTGATGCCTGTTTGTTCCTGGTATCTGAACAGGCACGTTTTATTACAGGCTGTATTTTACCCGTAAGCGGCGGGGCCGAGTTGGGTTATCGCCGTATTATCGATCGGCAAACCAATTAAAACAGAACTAAAATACATGATAAAAAATATTCAAGTTGAAGACGTACGCTACGCCCTTGACGGTAGCGCCGGAAGTGATGCTATACATACCAACCCGGTTTATTCCTATGCGGTAACCCGTTTGTTTGACGATAGCGGACTAACAGGCACAGGCTTTGCCTTTACCCTTGGCGAAGGCAACGACCTGGTTTGCAAGGCCGCCCATTATTATGCGAGCAAACTGGCAGGTAAAGATATTGAAGAGACCATGGCCGATTTTGGTCGCTTATTTAACCAATTGTCAAATGATCAGCAATTCCGTTGGCTGGGGCCGCATAAGGGTGTGGTACATCTGGCCCTGGCTTCGGTTACCAATGCCTGTTATGATCTTTGGGCCAAAAAGAGAGGCGTTCCCTTATGGAAATTACTGACAGATCTTTCACCCGAGCAAATCGTGGCCACGCTTGATCTTTCGTACCTGGAAGATGAACTGACCCACGCGCAAGCCATCCAAATGCTGACGAATCAACGGTCAACCAGCCATCAACGGGAAAATATTTTGCAAACTGGCTATCCAGGCTATGATACTTCTATTGGTTGGTTCAACTATTCCGACGAAAAAGTGCGCGAAAATTGTAAAAAAGCGCTGGAAGAAGGTTTCACCGCAATGAAACTTAAAGTGGGTTCTGTTGATCCGGAAAGGGATATCCGCAGGGCGCATATCGTGCGCGAAGTAGCCGGGGATAGCGTGAAAGTAATGTTGGATGCCAACCAGCAATGGAGTTTGCCGCAGGCTATATCTATCTGTAATAAATTTAAAGGCATGAACCCTTACTGGGTAGAAGAACCTACCCATCCGGATGATGTATTGGCCCACAAAACCCTGGCCGATGCCGTGACACCGGTAAAGCTGGCCCTGGGCGAACATGTGCCCAATAAGATCATTTTTAAAAACTACCTGCAAACCGGTTGCGCCTCCTTTATCCAGGTGGATGCGGTGCGTGTAGGCGGGGTAAGCGAATTTATAACCGTAAGCCTGTTATGCAAAAAATATGGTGTACCGGTTGTACCGCACGTGGGCGATATGGGGCAGCTGCACCAGCATCTGGTATTGTTCAACCATATTGCTATGGGGCACGAAGCTTTGTTTTTAGAACATATACCACATTTGCAGCAGCATTTTGTAAACCCTGTACATATCAGTAATGGCGTATACATCACCCCGCAGGAGCCCGGCAGCAGCTGCGATCTGATAGCGCTGGGGTGAGTTGTGAGTTGTGAGTTGTGAGTTGTGAGTTGTGAGTGGTGAGTGGTGAGTGGTGAGTGGTGAGTGGTGAGTGGTGAGTGGTGAGTGGTGAGTGGTGAGTAAAAATTACCTGGCAATTTAGAGTTTAGAATTTAGTAGTTAGAATTTAGAGTTTAAAAAGAACATGATCCACACTCCCGATTTAGTTATCAGTGCCTTATACATCGCCTTTATTTTTATTATAGGGCTATGGTCGGGCATCCGCCATCAGCGTAAAACCCGGAATAACAATAACGAGGCGGGGGAGTACTTTTTGGCAGGTAAAAAACTGCGCTGGCCTATGATCGGTTTAGCGCTGTTCGCTACTAATATATCCTGTGTGCATTTGGTAAGCCTGGCGCAAAGCGGTTTTGACAAGGGGCTGCTCAATGGCGATTTTGAGTGGATGGCGGCCTTTACGCTCATATTGCTGGCTTTGTTCTTCGCGCCTTTCTATATTAAATCTGGCGTAGCTACATTACCCGATTTTTTGGAGAAAAGATATGATCGCGCCAGTCGCGATTGGCTGGCTATTATATCCGTAGTATCCGCGGTGCTTATTCATATCGCTTTTTCCTTACTGGCCGGTGGGGTGGTGCTGCATACGCTTTTTGGGGTTGATATGTATACCAGCGTTATCGTTATCTCCATCATTACTACCATTTATACTATTGTTGGTGGCCTAACCGCTGTAGTGGTGACTGAATCTATCCAAACCCTGGTACTCTTAGGTGGCGCTATTATTATGAGTATTGCTGCATACAATAAAATGGGCGGCTGGGAGCCGA
Organism: Mucilaginibacter sp. RCC_168; assembly: GCF_041355315.1. Lineage (NCBI taxonomy): Bacteria > Pseudomonadati > Bacteroidota > Sphingobacteriia > Sphingobacteriales > Sphingobacteriaceae > Mucilaginibacter > Mucilaginibacter sp. RCC_168. Next base: position 113,444 of record NZ_JBFUPN010000002.1, on the reverse strand, counting down.
TGGTTGATGTATTAAAACATACAGGCGAATTAAACAAGCTCTCGATGCTTCGCCCTCATGGCGACCCAAGCGGAATGCCCTGGTACGCCGTATTTTTAGGCTATCCCGTATTAGGTATCTGGTATTGGTGCGCAGATCAAACCATTGTGCAGCGGGTATTGGGTGCCAAAGACGAGAACCACGCCCGAGTAGGACCTTTATTTTGCGGCTTTATTAAAATATTACCCGTTTTTATTTTTGTAATGCCCGGCTTGTTTGCTTACACCCTGGCCCAAAGCGGCCACCTGGATATTTCGGCATTAAAATCGGTTGTTGGCGGGAAAGAAGTAGTGGACAGCAAAGGGATCTACACCCTCATGATCACGCAGTTAATTCCACAGGGATTGATCGGGGTACTGGTGGCCGCACTGTTATCGGGCTTAATGAGCCAGATTTCGGGTGCTTTAAACTCCATCTCTACTATTGTGAGCTATGATATTTATAAAAGATACAAGCCGGAGGCAAACGATGCCGGACTGGTAAAAGTGGGCAAAATAGCTGCCGGCATATCGCTGGTTTTATCGCTGGCCTTGCTGCCCTTGCTCAACAGATACGGCAGTATTTTCGATGGTTTGAATGATATTATCGCACACATAGCGCCGCCTATAACTTGTGTATTCCTGCTGGGAGTATTCTGGAAAAAGGCATCGGCGGTATCAGCTAAATATACTTTATGGATAGGTTCGGCTATTGGGGTGATCGTATTCGCGATGAATAAATTATTTCCGGATACGGTGATAGGGCAGATACCATTTATGATGATGGCTTTTTATCTTTTTGTGATCTGTGTGTTAATACAGGTAACCCTATCCTATGCCTACCCGGTAATACATACCAAAGAAAGCTCGGTATTGTACTGGCGATCACCCTTGGAGCCTTTACGCGGCCCTGCATGGAGTGGTTTAGGAAATTATAAAGTGCTCTCGGTATTGCTGGTATTAATTATGGTAGTGCTTTTTTACATTTTTAGATAACGGGTTATGTATATAAATAAACGCTGTATAATGATCATCTGCCTGCTGGCTTTCACCGCGTGTAATCATCGGCAAGCACATCAATCAGCAACTGATGCGGTTAAAGTAAAACGCTTTGGCATGGTTACCGGCTTAAAACCCGAAAAGATGGTGTATTATAAAAAACTTCACGCCGCTGCCTGGCCAGGGGTATTAAAAAGGATCAAAGCGTGCCATATCCGTAACTACTCTATCTACATTCAAAAAATAGAGGGCAGGTATTTTCTGTTCAGCTATTTTGAATACGTGGGGACTGATTTTGATAAGGATATGGCCCTGATGGCTGCCGATACTACCACACAACGCTGGTGGAAAGAAACCAATCCCACACAAAACCCACTGCCCGAAGCAGCCGCCCAGCAAAAAATATGGCAAAATATGGAAGAGGTTTTCCATACCGATTGATCATGATATCCGGTAAAATGTAACAAATATCATATGTGTTTAAATTAAAACTGTAAGTATTACATTTAATTTATATTTTTAACCCCGATTGCTACATCTGGGTGCTTTTGGAGATAGAATACGGTATGAATGCCGGAGCAAGCAATAAAACCAATTAAACACATAAATTTTCTTTTCTGATGATTAAAAAGATTGCTTGTTTTTCGCTTTTTTTAACGCAAACCGTATGGGTGTTTACCGCAGGTGCCCAGCAGGTAAACCCGGGCCTGCACCAAAAGAGTTTGGTGGTTTGGGATGATAAACCCGCTAAAACCTGGATGACTGAAGCCTATCCCATAGGTAATGGCCGCATAGGCGGTATGGTATTCGGCGGACTGGCGCAGGAACATATCCAGTTTAACGAGATCAGTTTATGGACAGGCGACGAAAACGAGACCGGCGCTTACCAGGCCTTCGGCGATCTTTACATCGATTTTAAGGGTAAAGATTCTACCCAAAAAATACCCGCAAATTATCGCCGTCAACTGGACATCAGCAAGGCGGTACAACAGATCAGCTATACCGATGCTGGTGTAACTTACAACCGTGAATATTTTTGCAGCTTTCCCGGTAAGGTGATGGTGCTGCATTTTGGCGCTGATAAAAAGGGCGCTTATTCTGCTACCATTAAATTAAAAGATGCCCATAACTCGGTGGTTGCTGCCAATGGTACAACATTGCAAATTACCGGCCATTTAGATAATGGCCTGGCCTATGATAGCGAGGTAACTATTAAAACAGAAGGCGGTTCTACCTACGCTGAACCGGACGGTAAAGGTGGATCACAATTAGTGATCAGCAAAGCTGATGGTTTTACCATATTATTGGCTGCAGCTACCGATTACAGCAACCAGCGCGAACAACATTGGCGCGGTGAAGCCCCTGGCATGAAAGTAAAACAGGCACTTGCTGGTACTCTGGGTAAAACCTTTACTCAATTGTTAACAGCCCATCTTCAGGATTACCAGGCCTTATTCGGTCGGGTGGCTATTGATCTGGGCAATACCCCGGCTGATCAAGCTGCTTTACCCACATATAAACGTCTTATCGCTTATAAAACCAAAGGCGACCCGCAGTTAGAAGCTTTATTATATCAATACGGCAGATATTTGCTCATCAGTTCATCACGTAAAGGTGGATTACCCGCTAACTTACAGGGTTTATGGAACGAAAGTAATAATCCACCTTGGCGCAGTGATTATCACTCCAATATCAACATCCAGATGAATTACTGGCTGGCCGAACCAACCAATCTTTGGGAATGTTATGTTCCATACATTGATTATATAAACAGTATGCGCGAGGTGAAAAAGGAAAGCACCCGTAAACAATACCCAGGCGTTCGCGGCTGGACGGTAAAAACCGAGAATAATATTTACGGTGGTTCCAGCTTTTTGTGGAACACTCCCGGCAGCGCCTGGTATATGCAGGGCATTTGGGAGCCTTATGCTTTTGCACTCGACAAAACCTATCTTAAAAACTTTGCTTACCCTATTCTGAAAGAAGTAGTGGAGTTTTGGGACGATCACCTGAAACGCCGTCCGGATGGTACGCTGGTATCACCGCTGGGCTGGTCGCCCGAGCATGGGCCAACTGAAGATGGAGTTACCTACGACCAGGAAATAGTATACGACCTGTTTACCAATTACATTGAAGCTGCTGATGTTTTGGGTATGGATAAGGCATATCGCGACCATGTTGCGGATATGCGGGAGCACCTCCTGTTGCCCAAGATTGGTAAATGGGGACAACTACAGGAATGGGAAACCGATCGTGACGATCCTAATGATAAACACCGTCACTCCTCAAACCTGTTTGGCCTGCATCCGGGAAGAAGGATCAGCCCCTTAAAAACACCTGAGCTGGCTAAGGCTGCCAAAGTAAGCTTACTGGCCCGTGGCGATGTATCAACAGGCTGGTCGATGGCATGGAAAATGAATTTTTGGGCCCGTTTACAGGATGGCGACCATGCCTATACGATTCTGAATAATTTTATAACCCTGGTAGGTGGTTCTGGTGTAAATTATAATGAAGGCGGCGGTTTATATTCCAATCTTTTCTGCGCTCATCCGCCGTTTCAGATAGATGGGAACTTTGGCTATACCGCCGGGATAACCGAAATGCTGCTGCAAAGCCAAACCGGCGAACTGCAACTATTGCCCGCATTACCAAAAGCATGGCTAACAGGCAGTGTACAAGGTCTGCGTGCCCGCGGCGATTTCGAGATCAGTAATATGGAATGGAAAGACGGCAAAATTATTAGGCTCAGCATTAAATCATTAGCAGGCGGCGAATGTAAACTGCAAAGCCCAAATGCTTTAAAAACCGATGTACAGGTGTCAAAAGCCGATGGAGCAGGTAATGATATGGCTTATAGTTTTAAAACGGATGCAGGTAAGGTTTATGATTTTGTGGGGAACTGAACAAGATAGGCATATCGCAGAATCGACTCACCCCGTCTGCGCTTTGCTGGACGACCCTCTCTTCCGCTTTGCGGTAAAGAGGGTTGAGAATTCTTTATTTTTATTTCTATTTTTTCAAATCCCCTCTTTGCGCCAAAGGCGGAGAGAGGGTGACCGAGCGCAGCGATGGTCGGGTGAGTAGTCTACGACATGTGAGGCAAGGGGAATTGTCCATCTACTTCAAAGATTTATCCATTTTTTGAGATACAATTAGCCAATACATTTACCAAACCAGTAAAAGCCTTCCGGCAAAACCATTATAACAGAATACAAGGCATGATAAACTTTAAATACCTATTTATTTTAACGATATCGTTCGGCGCTTTCTTACCGGTAAAAGCTCAGGACAAAACCAACCTTTGGAAAGGTTTTGAAAAAACAGTTGTAAGCATTGATGGGCATGATGCCTATTTTGTAAAACCTGCGCACCCATTGCCCGGTAATCCCTGGGTATGGCGCGCCTCCTTCCCAGATTGGCATACCGAAATTGACAGCATATTGCTTACCAGAGGATTTTACGTTGCCTTTGTCAATGTCGATAATCAATATGGCAGTCCGCAGGCATTACAGGTTTGGGATAAATTTTATACTTATTTAACCGAAAAACAAGCATTCGCGCACAAAGTTGCGCTGGAAGGGGTGAGCCGTGGTGGTCTTTATGTATATGGCTGGGCCAAACGCAATCCCGATAAGGTAAGCTGTATTTATGGCGAAACCCCGGTTTGCGATTTCAAAAGCTGGCCCGGCGGCAAGGGGAAAGGTCCGGGTGATGCGAATAGCTGGAAAGAGTTAAAAGCGGTGTACCATTTTACCGAGGAGCAGGCATTGGCCTATAAAGATAACCCGATAGATAACCTCGAAGGGCTGGCCTCGTTCCGCGTGCCGGTGCTGCATACCATCGGCCTGAATGATAAATTGGTACCTCCCGACGAAAATACTTATCCCTTTGCCAAAAACTATATCGCTTTGGGCGGCCCGGTGAGCATTCAGCCTATAACCCAGGGACCTGTGGAACTGCAAGGTCACCATGTTAAAATTGATCGCCCGGATTATTACGCCGATTTTATCTACAGCAATTCGTACCCGGTAAAAAATGCACTGCCGTACAGTAATTATGTAAACACGGCCAGCAAGCTGAATAACTTTTATTATGCGGTTACGGTTAAAAAGAAAGCCACGGTTTCATTTTTAGGAGGATCCATCACCTTTAACCCGGGCTGGCGCAATAAGATCTGCCGGTATTTAAAAGAAACTTATCCCGAAACAGATTTTCACTTTATAGCCGCCGGGATACCTTCACTCGGTAGTTTGCCTCATGCTTTCCGCGTGCAGCGCGACATACTGGATTCGGGCAAAACTGATCTGTTGTTTTTAGAGGCGGCCGTGAATGATCGCGGTACCGACAGCACCACCCAGGTACGCGCGTTGGAAGGTATTGTGAGGCACGCCCGCAACGCCAACCCATATACCGACGTGATCATGATGGCCTTTGTTGATCCGCAGAAAATGGAAAACTACGCTAAAGGTAAAGTATCGCCCGAATTGCTGAACCATGAATTAATAGCCAAACACTATAACCTGCCTTATGTAAACCTGGCGCTGGAAGTAAACGACAAGATCAAAAATAAAGAACTGACCTGGGCCGATGATTTTAAAGATATCCACCCGGCACATTACGGGCAGGAGCTTTACTTCGCTACCATCAGAACCTTGCTACAGGAATGTGTGGAAGACAAATACACAGCACCGTTTAAGATGCCTATGCCACAGGTAATTGATAAAGCCCGCTATGAAAACGGCAGCTACTATGATCTTACGAATGCCAAATTGGGCAAAGGCTGGCAGATCACGCCTGATTGGAGTCCGAAGGATGGTCTTTCAACCCGTGCAGGTTTTGTACACGTGCCGGTACTGAATGCCGATGAACCGGGTTCAGAGCTTTCGCTGCCATTTAAAGGTAACGCGGTAGGTATTGCTGTGGTGGCCGGCGGAGATGCAGGCACCATATCCTATGCGATTGATAATGGCCCATATAAAGATAAGGACCTGTTCACGGAATTCAGCAGTTGGCTGCACCTGCCCATTTATCATTTACTGGGCGATAATTTGAGCAATGGCAGCCATGTACTCAAAATTAAGATCAGCGACAAAAAGAACAATGCGAGTAAGGGGCATGCCTGCCGGATAGTCCATTTTTTGGTAAACAATAAGTAAATCCCAAATATGATGAAGAAAAAAGCAGCGCTGATCATGGCTCTGGCATTAAGCATTTTCGCGGCATTTGCCCAGGAAGTTAAAACACCCAAGGCAGTTATGGATCAGTTTATGGACAAGCGTTTTGGCATGTTTATCCATTTTGGCCCGGTAACACAACGCGGCACCGAAATTGGCTGGAGCCGCAACAAGGAAGTGGCCCAGGCCGATTATGACAACCTGTACCATGAGTTTGATCCCCAATTATTTAATGCCGATACCTGGGTGAAAACAGCCAAGGATGCCGGTATGAAATACCTGGTTATTACCGCAAAGCATCACGATGGTTTTTGTTTATGGCCAACCGCTTTTTCAGATTATAACATATCTAATTCGCCTTTTAAAAGAGATATCGTAGGTGAGCTGGCACAAGCCTGCAAAAAGCAGGGCGTAACTTTTTGTATCTACTTTACTGTTTTGGACTGGCATGACCCTGATTATCCTATCCATAACCCTTATGACTCTACCAAAAATGTTAAAGGTGATATGACCGCCTTTAAAACCCGCATGAAAAATGAGCTGAAGGAAGTGATCACCAAATACAAACCCTTTATGCTTTGGTTTGATGGCTATTGGGAAAAGCCATGGACAAAAGAAGACGGTAAAGAAATATACCAGTTTATCAAAAGCGTAGACGCCAATGTTATTGTCAATAACAGGCTGGGTAAGATCAGCGAAAAGCTGAATGAGGAATCGGTAGGCGACTTTTTGACCCCAGAACAGCGCATAGGGGAGATCAATATGAATGAACCCTGGGAAAGCTGCATCACCATTTGTAACCAATGGGCCTGGAAACCGAACGACCAGATGAAATCGTTAAAACAATGCATCCAAACGCTGGTAACCACCGCGGCCGGCAATGGCAACCTGTTGTTTAATGTTGGCCCAGCCATGGACGGACACATCGAAGCCCGGCAGGTAAAACGCCTGCAGGAAATGGGCGACTGGATAAAACAATACAGCGAAAGTATCTACAGTACGCAGGGAGGGCCTTATGCCCCTAATGCCGTCTATGCGGCTACCCGTAAGGGCAATAAAATATACCTGCATGTTTTTCAGCGTAAAGATGGGGTGCTGACTATTCCCGCTATTCCGGGTGTTAAGATCAACAAGTCCTATTTTATGAATGGGGACGCTGTAGTTATTAAAGCAGATAAAAACAATTATCAGATTACCCTGCCTGCAATCATGCCCGATGAAAATTGCTCGGTGATTGTTCTCGATCTTAACAAAAGCGCTCAGAACCTCCCGGTAATATCTACCAAAGCCTAATTACTTAAAACTAATGATATCCAAACGTCTCACATCAATAACAAGCATGCTGTTATTAACCTCAACGCTGAGTTTTGCGCAAAAACAAGCATTGAGATTGCATTACGACAAACCCGCCGCGGTTTGGGAAGAAACTTTGCCTTTGGGTAACGGTCGCCTGGGTATGATGCCCGACGGCAGGGTGAACGATGAAAAGATCGTGCTGAATGATATTACCTTGTGGTCAGGTTCGCAGCAGGATGCCAACAACTATGAGGCCTATAAACAGCTGCCGAAGATAAAAGAATTACTATTGGCCGGTAAAAATGTAGAGGCACAGGCCCTGATTGATAAAGATTTTGTGTGTAAAGGCCCGGGCTCTGGCAGTACACGATGGGGCTGCTACCAGGTTTTGGGCGATCTGGACCTGAAATTTGACTATGGCAAACCCGATGCGCAGGCTACGAACTACCAAAGAGCATTATCCCTCAATACCGCAGTAGCTAATACCAGCTACCAGGTTGATGGTGTTACCTACAAACGCGAATACTTCACCAGTTTTGGTGATGATGTAGATATGATCAGGCTAACGGCGGATAAACCCGGCAAACTCAATTTTAGTATCAATATCTCCCGTCCCGAGCGGTCGGCTACCAGCACCAGCGGCAATACGTTGCTATTGCAGGGCCGCCTGGATAACGGTACCGATGGCAACGGCATGCAATACCAGGCCAGCGTTAAGGCCAAATTAACCGGCGGAACGCTGAGCAGTACCGCCAACAGCTTGGTGGTAAAAAATGCTACCGAGGTTATCATTTATATATCGGCAGGTACAGATTTTCGCAAACCTGAATTTAAGCAAAGAATCCAGCGCGATCTGGATGCAGCTATGAAAAAGCCGTATGCTGTACAAAAACAACAGCATATTACCAATTTTCAAAAATTGTTTAACCGGGTCGACATTAATTTAGGATCGCCGGAAAGTACCGAAACTACCGATCAGCAACTGATCAGTTTTCATAAAGAACCCGGCAAGCATAAAGATATGCCGGTACTGTTCTTCCAGTTTGGCAGGTATCTGAGTATCAGCAGTACACGTGTTGGCCTGTTGCCTCCGAACTTGCAGGGGCTTTGGGCTAACCAGGTGCATACCCCCTGGAACGGCGACTACCATCTTGACGTGAACGTACAGATGAACCATTTCCCGGTGGAGGTGTCTAATCTATCTGAACTAAACTTACCCTTGGTTGAGCTGGTACGCGGCCTGGTAAAACCCGGCGAACGTACAGCCAAAGCCTATTACAATGCCGATGGCTGGGTGGCTCACGTGATCACCAATGTTTGGGGATGGACAGAACCAGGAGAAAGCGCCTCCTGGGGTGTAACTAAAGCTGGCTCGGGCTGGTTATGCAGCAACCTTTGGGATCATTATGCTTTCAGCAATGATAAAGCTTATCTGAAAAGCATTTATCCCATATTAAAAGGATCAGCACAGTTTTACAGCAGTATCCTCATCAAAGATCCTAAAAGCGGCTACCTGCTTACAGCGCCGTCTTCATCACCAGAAAATAGTTTTTACCTGCCCGATGGCAGTCACGCCAGTATTTGCATCGGCGCGACTATTGATAACCAGATCATCCGGGAGTTATTTACCAATGTAATTACCGCCTCTGAAACCCTGGGCATCGATAAAGCATTCCGCGATATGTTGCAGGCAAGGCTAAAACAGATCCCGCCCCCAGGTATCATCAGTAAGGATGGCCGTATACAGGAGTGGATGGAAGATTATAAGGAAACCGAACCTCAGCATCGGCATATTTCACATTTGTACGGTATTTATCCCGCCTCCGAAATTACGCCCGATGGTACGCCCGAACTGGCCGAAGCCGCTAAAAAAACGCTCAACGTTCGCGGTGACGATGGCCCGAGCTGGTCTATCGCTTACAAACTGTTGTTCTGGGCAAGATTGCATGACGGTAACCGCGCTTATAAGCTGTTTACCGAGATCATGAAACCTACCACGCGTACCGATATCAATTATGGCTCGGGTGGCGGTATTTATCCCAACCTGCTGTCTGCCGGTCCACCGTTCCAGATCGATGGCAACTTTGGTACCACCGCGGGTATTGCCGAAATGCTGATCCAAAGCCACGCCGGTTATATCGACCTGCTGCCTGCCATACCCGATAACTGGAAAGCATCCGGTTCTGTCAAAGGCCTTAAAGCCCGTGGAAACTTTACCGTTGATTTTGCCTGGAAAGATGGTAAGGTAACCACTTACAAGATCACCTCACCCCATCCGCGCAGCGTGAAGGTTAAAGTAAACGGAGCGATAAAAAATATTACTGCGCAAAAAAGCTAAACAATTCAAACTATACATGAAGCCTATTGCAATAGTAACAAACCTATTCATCCAAAAAATAGCCCGGCCGGTTTTAGTGTTAGCACTACTACTGGCTTTGCCATTTGTAAGCATAGTCTCGGCGCAGGCATATAAACAAGCTGTCGCAGACCAGGCAGTAATACCTTATGGCACAGGTAACGTTATCATCTACAACTTAAAAAACGGCTTGTATTCCGTTATTAAAAATAAACATCAGGTATACAGCAAGGTAAGCGCCATCATTTCACTCAATGGTAAAACTGTTTCCACTAAAGATTATACATCCCGTACCCTTACCAAAACCAATATTACTGATGGTTTTGGTAAGGGCGTTAAATACACCATTACATTAAGCGGCAAAGGTTTATACTCCATTAAACAGGTGTTTTATACCTACGCTGGGCATGAATATTTTATCACCCAGATAGAGGCCTCTGGCAAAGGATTGCAAACCAATTCCATCGTTCCGTTCTCAGGTAATATAGCCGCGGTTACTGGCGATGCACGCAGTGTTTTTGTGCCTTTTGATAACGATACTTTTATCCGCTATAATGCCAAACCTTTTACAGCCCCGTTTAGCAATATGAGCGCCGAAGTAGGGGCTGTGTACAGTAACGATAGCCGGAATGGCTTTGTAGCAGGCTCCATTGAGCATGAGGTATGGAAAACAGGCGTCCGCAGTACCGCAAAAAAAGATAGCGGTAACAGGGTTGAAGTCTGGGCCGGGTACACCGAAAACAGCGTCACCCGCGATAACATCGCCCACGGAATTATTAGCGGGGATTTGGTTAAATCCCCAAAAATATTGGTAGGTTACTTTAGCGACTGGCGCACCGGCATGGAAGAATATGCCAAAGCCAACCGCATTGCCGAACCGCCTTATGTGTTTAACTGGACAAAGCCAACACCCGTAGGCTGGAACAGTTGGGGCGTGATGCAGGAGAAACTCACCTATGAAAAAGCCACCAAAGTAGCCGACTTTTTTGCCGATAGTCTGGCCGGTTTCCGCACGGGTAAAACCGCTTTCATCGACCTGGATTCCTACTGGGATTTTATGGTAAAAGGCGGTCCTGAAGGCGATTACAGCAAGCTGAAACAATTTGCCGATTACTGCAAAAATAAAGGCCTGGAACCCGGCGTATACTGGGCGCCATTTACCGATTGGGGCTGGAAAGACGGCCCTCAGCGCAAAGTGCCCGGCAGCAAATACACCTTTGGTGATATCTGGACAAAAGTAGGCAACGGTTATCATGATATCGACGGCGCCCGTGCTATCGATCCAACGCATCCCGGTACCCGCGAACGCATTGACCTGACTATAGGTAAACTAAAAGCCTGTGGTTTTAAAATGATCAAGATCGACTTTTTAGGTCATGCCACGGCCGAGTCGACCCATTTTTATGATCCAACGGTAACCACCGGCATGCAGGCCTACCGCAAAGGCATGGAATACCTGACCGATAAACTGGGCGATCAGATGCTTATTTACGCCGCTATTTCGCCAAGCCTGGCAACCGGGCGTTATGTGCATACCCGCCGCATAGCCTGTGATGCCTTTAAAACTATAAAAGACACCCAATACACCCTTAACAGCGTTAGCTACGGTTGGTGGCAAACTTTTTTATATAATTATGTTGATGCTGATCATGTAGTGTTATCTACCGAGAGTGAAGGGGCTAACCGTGCCCGCTTTTTATCGGCTGTGATAACAGGTACGGTAATTACAGGCGACGACTTTTCTGTTCACGGCCAATGGAGCGACAGAGCCAAAGCCTGGTACCAAAATCCAGAGATCATCAAGCTGATCGAAAACGGTAAAACGTTTAGACCTGTTGAAGGCAATACCGGCGAAAGCGCCTCCGAAATGTTTACCCAGAAAATAGGAAATAGTATCTATATTGCCATTTTCAATTACAGCAACGAGCCCAAGACTTTTGCTATGGATGGCAAGCGCCTGGGCATGAGCGGTAAAACACAGTACGAGTTACACGAGTTGTTACAGGGTGATATTCTGGGAAAAACATTAAGCTTTAAACTGAATAGCGGTGACGCGGCTTTGTATAAATTGGATATTGATGAAAAAAATAATGTGCATTAAAAGCCTAAGGCCTGTGCGAATTCCCTCTTGAGAGGGGCGGAGGGGTGTGTTTATCAAAGCGAAGAACACATCGCTGTCCGAAGTTCGCCGCTGTCCGAAGTCTCTGACTTCGGACGATTATGCCTGTAGTTTGCAACTACAGAAAGCAGGTAGTCTGAAGACTACGAGCATACAAGTTCGAAGTCAGAGACTTCGAACAGCACTTGAGAATTAATAAAACACATAGCACTGAAAATAACCGCGCTGTCCGAAGTCTCTGACTTCGGACGATTATGCCGGTAGTTTGCAACTACAGAAAGCGGGTAGTCTAAAGACTACGAGCATACAAGTTCGAAGTCAGAGACTTCGAACAGCGCTGAATCTTAAAAAAAATATAATTAACACTGAAAATAACCTTATAAATTGAAAAGAATGTTCCGAAATCATTTACTGCCCTTATGCCTGGTGGGTGGCCTGTTTACGGCAGGCAGCAGTTTTGCCCAGGTAGTGACCATCCCGGTCGAAACACAGCACAATGCGCTGGTATTGCAAACTGATGCCAATAAAAATCTGAAGATGGTTTACTTTGGTGCCAGGTTGAGCAACACTGCCGAGTATGCACGCATCCAAAAAATGTATAACCAAAAGGACGACTCCGGCATCCTCAACTCGGCTTATACACCATCTGGTTCAGCAAACCTTTCCGAGCCAGCCATTACCGTTACCCACGCCAATGGTGATAAATCACTAAGCCTGGCTTATGTAAGCCATGAGGTTACCAAGGTTGCCGACGATATTTCGTTATTAACCGTTACGCTGAAAGACCCTGTTTATGATTTTGAGGTGAAACTGTTTTATAAAACCTATTTTAAAGAGGATGTTACCGAACAATGGTCGGTGATTAAGCATGGCGAAAAGGGTGAGGTGATATTAAACAAATTCGCATCAGCCAACCTCAACTTAAAAGGTGATGGCTTTTGGCTGAAACAATACCATGGCAACTGGGCCGAAGAAATGCGCCCCGAAGAAGCCAGGCTGACTCACGGCATCAAAACCATCGACAGCAAACTGGGTACGCGTGCCAATTTGTACGAGCCATCTATGTTTGCTATATCTGTAGATAAACCGGCAACTGAGGATGAAGGTAAAGTACTATTAGGTGCGCTAGAATGGTCTGGCAATTTCAAGATAGACTTTGAACTGGATGTGGCTGATAACCTGCGACTGATAGCCGGCATCAACAACGCCGCGGCTGAATATCATTTAAAACCTAACGAAGAGTTTGCTACACCCGCTTTTGTGTACACCTACTCAGATCAGGGTAAAGGCGATGCCAGTAGGAAATTACAGCGCTGGGCCCGTAAATACAAAATTGTTGATGGCGAAGGTTCGAGGCTTACCCTGCTGAACAACTGGGAATCCACCTATTTTGATTTTAATGAAACCAAGCTGGCCGAACTATTAAAAGATACCAAGAAGTTAGGTGTCGACCTGTTTTTGCTGGATGATGGCTGGTTTGCCAACAAATATCCACGTAATGATGACCATGCAGGCCTGGGCGACTGGCAGGAGAACAAGCAAAAGCTACCAGACGGTGTGAGCTGGCTGGTAAAAGAAGCGCAAAACAACGGCGTAAAATTCGGTATCTGGATTGAGCCCGAAATGGTTAATCCTAAAAGCGAGCTTTATGAAAAACATCCGGATTGGGTGATCAAACAACCAAACCGTCCCGAAAAATATTTCCGTAATCAACTGGTGCTTGATCTGACTAATCCTAAAGTGCAGGATTTTGTATTTGGCGTAGTAGATAACTTGTTCACCAAAAATCCTGACCTGGCTTATATCAAATGGGATTGCAACGCGGTGATCTATAACGCGTATTCGGCTTATCTCAAAAAAGATCAGTCGCATTTGTATACCGATTACGTTCGTGGCTTATACAAAGTGCTGGAGCGTGTGCGGGCTAAATATCCAAAAGTGCCATTGATGCTATGTTCAGGCGGGGGGGGGCGTGTAGATTATGGCGCGCTGAAATACTTCACCGAGTTTTGGCCAAGCGACAATACCGATCCGCTGGAACGTATATTTATCCAGTGGGAGTATTCCTATTTCTATCCGGCCATCACCAGTTCAAACCACGTGACCGACTGGGGTAAACAACCACTTAAGTTCCGTACGGATGTAGCCATGATGGGTAAACTGGGTTTTGATATTGTGGTAAGTAAACTGGGTGAGCAGGACCTGGATTATGTTCACGGGACTCTAAAGAACTACGATAACCTGAAAGAGGCCATCTGGCACGGTGATCAATACCGTTTACAAAGTCCATGGGATAATGATGCGGCATCCATCATGTATGTAGATAATGCCAAAGCAAAGGCGGTGATGTTTAATTACCTGGTGAACAATCGTTACGGTACAGGTACCCACGTGCCAATCCGCTTAAAAGGCCTTGATCCGCAGAAAAAATACCAGGTAAAAGAGATCAATCTTTATCCCGGCGCGAAATCACCCATAGAAAACGACCTGGTATTAACCGGCGACTTTTTAATGAACGTAGGTGTAAACCCACGTGTAGACAAAAACAGAACCAGCGTGGTGTTGGAGCTGGATGAAGCGAGGTAGTGAGTGGTGACTAGTGAATGGTGAGTAGTGAGTAGTGAGTAGTGAGTGGTGCCTGGGGGAAGAGAAACTTTAACTGTCATTTGGAACGGGGTACGAGGAGATGTCTTTTGGGTGGGATGGGTTCTACATACCACGGCCCGGTTCTCTATTTTGGAGAGAACCGGGCCGTTTGTATAAAAGCCAAAAAGGAACAAAAATCTACCGTTTGATATTTAGTTATTCGATGTAAATTATTTATTACTTTTTAAACTTTTCAAAACCCATCAAAAATTTGTTAAAAAGTGTTAAAATGGCATTGAAATTTAGTTAAATGAGCAAAAGAGGTGCGTATTTACCCTGTTTTTAGCTAAAAAAGTGTTAAAAATTAAGGTTTAAAAAGTTTTTGTCCGTGGTTTATCGGGCAGTAAAAACAAAAACAGGCTAACAATAGCCAGCAAAAAAATATTGATCCAGGTAGCCAGCCGGTAAGCCGATATATACCCGGCCAAAGTGGTGTCACCAGCCAGCTTGTAGAAAAATACACCGCCTACAATACCA
The DNA here is from genome assembly GCF_041355315.1 of Mucilaginibacter sp. RCC_168. Lineage (NCBI taxonomy): Bacteria > Pseudomonadati > Bacteroidota > Sphingobacteriia > Sphingobacteriales > Sphingobacteriaceae > Mucilaginibacter > Mucilaginibacter sp. RCC_168. Next base: position 98,360 of record NZ_JBFUPN010000002.1, on the reverse strand, counting down.
ATCCCCAAAGCAATAGCGGTTTGCTGAAAGGTAGAGAAAGTACCTGAGGCAGCCCCGGCAAAATGGGGCGGGATGCTTTTCAGGGCCATGGTCAATAAGGAGGGTAACACTGATCCGCAGCCGGTACCATAAATAAAAAGCACGGGTAATAGTAAATACCTGCTGATGGTCAATGAGTTAAAAAGCAATAAATGAAACAGGAGCGAAGTAACCATGATCAATACACCTATCTGCAGCACCCGCTTACCATAAAGCGGCACCAGGCGAAGGGAGAGTAACGAGGCTACCACATACCCAACACCCTGAAACACAAAGAATACCCCGGTTTCGGACGAGCTGATGCCGAAGCCATTCTGAAACAGGATCACGTTGATCACAAAATAGGTATCCTGCACCATAAAATAAAAAAGTACAGCACAAAGTCCGATATTGAAATCTTTAAAAGTAAAGAGGCGTACATCAACCAAAGGCTCCTGATCGGTATGTAGCTTACGACGCTGGTCGAATACAAACAGATATAACAATATAAGAGATAAAGCAATAGATACCATGCTCCACCAGGGCCAGTGAAGCTCGGGGCCGCGCACCAGCGGGTAAATCAAGGCTATCAGGGCTACGGTGAGCAAACTAACTCCCGAATGGTCGAACCGTGATTTTTTGATGGTTTTGGTATCCTTCAAAAATACAGCTGCCAGTATTACGGCAACTAAACCCAGGGGCAGATTGATGAGAAAGATCAGCCGCCATCCATCCATCAAAAAGTGAACATCGGGCAGCAGGCCACCTAAAAACTGACCTATGACCGAGGCTGTACCGGCAATGCTACCGTAAATACCAAGCGCCCGGATGCGGTCATGGTGCAGCGGAAAAAGTACCTGGATATAAGTGATGCTCTGGGGGATCATAAAAGCGGCGCTGATACCCTGTAAAAAGCGTGCAGTATTGATTTGCCAGGCAGTTTGCGAAAAGCCGCACAGGCAGGAGGTGAGCACAAATAGTGACATGGCGAATATAAAAACGTTCTTTTTGCCATAGTAGTCGCCGGCCCGGCCACCGGTGATCAGGAAGGCGGCATAACCCAGCAGATACAGCACAATAACCAACTGGATGTCGCTATCAGACCCATGTATCCCCCTTTTAATGGACGGAATAGCCACGTTGACGATAAAAATGTCGATCACGGATAAAAACACCGACGATGACAGGATAATCAGCAGAAACCACCTTGAAATTTGCTTGTTCATAATTTGCAGATAAATGAATTTAACCGGCTTTAAGCCTGATTTTGTTAACTTTACGGTTCAAAGATGAGCGCGGTAGGAGAGGCTCACAAGTAGTTTGAAGGAGGATACTAAGTATGAAAAATGATACTAATAATGACGATCAGCTGGTTATAAAAACCGAAAATGAAGAATTTTTGGAAGATAACTGTCCCATGACAAATGCGCTGGACATTATCGGCGGAAAATGGAAGCTGATGCTGCTCAACAAGATCAGGGAAGAGTGCCCTATGAGGTTCGGGGTGCTCCGAAAAAAAATGCAGTATATCACCCAGGCCACATTGACGGCCCAACTCAAAGAACTGGAACGCGATGGCATCCTGTTACGCACCGCCTATGCCGAATCGCCCCCGCGGGTAGAATACAAGCTCACAGAGCTGGGTAAAACACTCATCCCCATTATGGATGCCTTATGTGATTGGGGCAATAATTATTGCCAGATAAAAAAGAGTGTTAACTAATTCAGGTCAGTTAGACATCTTCATATATTTATAGGGACTCGCCGGGTATAGGACAGAATCGTCGCCATAATTAACCTGTTTTCTATAGTTATTAATACGCGTTTTTAAGTTAGTGAATTGAGTTCAAGTACGCTGATTTTAAGGTAGTTATACGGTATTTTTTTGATGTTTCTGTGCTCAACTTTGAGCTGCAGAATAATCTGTACCGATAAATTCTATAACTCTTTAACAATCAAATTTCATGAAAAAACTTAATTACTTATTTGTGTTGTCAGCGTTGGTGATGTTGATAACAGCATCGTGTGGAAAAGATGGGGCTGTTGGCCCGGCAGGCTCACAGGGAGCTCAAGGTACACAAGGCGCAGTTGGCCCCGCAGGCCCTCCGGGAGCTAACGGGCAAAATGGAAGTGTTATTTACAGTGGCACCACAGTTCCTGCCACCACTACCGGCGTGGTTGGTGATTTTTATCTAAATATATCTACCAGCTTGCTATACGGCCCAAAAACTGCGGCTGGCTGGGGTACAGGTTTCGCACTTAAAGGGCCTGCTGGAGTCGATGGTGCACCTGGTAATAAGATCCTTAATGGGACAGGGGTTCCGGCAAGCTCATTAGGTAACAATGGCGATTATTATCTTGATGTGGTAAATTATCTATTGTACGGCCCTAAAACGGACGGAGGATGGGGAGCTCCGGTATCATTTAAAGGAGCCACCGGCGCGCAGGGCCCTCCAGGTACCGCCAACGTGATGTACACCGGCTGGTTTACTCCAACTACCTATGTACAGGAAACTGTTTTTGGATCATTGGGATTTTACCACGACATCAGCGTTCCTGCTATTACACAAAATGTGCTTGATAAAGGTACTGTAATCGCTTTTGCCAAGTTAAATGGTTATAATCCGGTTATTTGGCCTACAGACCAGGTAGGGCAGTTGCCTATCGTTATTACTTATCTGCAAGGCACAACTCCTAATTTGGATACCTGGTCTGATGTTGTTTCGCTGGGCAAAGTAAGGGTTAAATTAATAAGCAGCCTGAACGCTTATACCAGCATTTCTAATGCTCACCAGTTTCGGTTTGTAATTATACCGGGCGGAGTTAGTATTCCTGGTACATTGAATTACGCAAACCTACAGCGTTATTTACGGATACCGGAGGAGCATTGATAAATAAAACGCCCTGATAAAGGGTTGCTGTAAAAGTATAAAAGCTAAAAAAGCCTGCATATCATTTGATATACAGGCTTTTTTAGACGATTTAAATCTTTGATGTAGCAGTTGAGCTGGCTATTAAAAAAGATATACCGCTAAATGCCAGGGCTACAAACAGACTTGTCCACTCGGGTTCGGTGTGCACATTGGCCGTTACACGCGGTAAATGGAGAATCAGCACCCATATTAAAAACATAAGGCCTAAAAGACTACCGGCCAGGCGGGTCAGTCTCCCGATAATAAAGCTTATGGCTGATGCAAAAAAAGCAACCATAACCAGATAGTCGCAAAACAAATGAGCGGGTATCCAGGTGGGTATCAGATTGGCTACAAACTGGGCGTACATATAGTGTTGTACCCCAAATACCAGCAGACCAATAACAAAAAGACAGGTACCTGTTTTTATCAGCTTAGTGCCATCCTTACTGATATTGCCCAACAGGATAAGCGTACCACCCATGATGCAGATCACCTCAAATACGGCTGCCCACTCTGATGGATTATTGGGATCGGCCAGTACTTTAGGAACATGGATCAGAAGCAAGGCTAATAAATATAGCAATGCTGCTAAAGAAGCGCCGTAAGTGGCGTATTTTTTTGTTAGAACAAGTACACCAGCCATAATCATTAGCGAACCGGTTAAGTAAGCCAGCGCCTGTTTTACTGGCAACGAAGCTGCAACGGGCATAAGTCCGGCGGGAAAATGGCCAGATATAATGTGAATTGCGCCTATGGCGATAATACTGATCACCAGGAATAGCTTTCCGATGTTAAGGTAAAGGTTGTTATTCATTATTTAGGTTTTTGAATGTGGCATAAGATAAATAAAAAATCAATAAAAAAATAAGTTATAATACTCATATTCAGTTTATTAATCATGTTTAAACATGTTTTATGCCAGTAGATTAAATGGCAGATTTGCTTGTAAATGGAAAATATTTTTTTAATTTTATTTTCCATTTATGACCAGACAAGATATCATCCAGAATTCGCTCAGACAGTTTTTACTCAACGGCATCCGGAAAATGACCATTCAGCAGATCGTGGCACCATTGGGTATTTCAACCAAAACGGTGTATAAATATTTTAGTGGCAAGGAGGAATTATTGGAGGCTTGCCTGTTAGTTCATTACGAAAAAATGAGCCTGGATTTTAATAATCTGATGGCAAATAGTTCTAATCCGGCAGAAAAGTTGTTTCGCTTGTTTTTTATGAGTCTGGAGGAGGATTTTAAAGTGGCACCGGTGTTTTACCACGACCTGAATTATTACTATCCCGAAATGCAGGATAAAGTGATTGCCAGGTATTTTGAAAACAATGGTCAATATATTAATGATGTCATCAAAAATGGTATAGAGCAGGGTTTTTTTAGGCCAGAGCTTAATACCACCGTGGTAATAACCGCTTTGCACCTGCTGTACAGATCGCTTACCCGTACCGGCGAATATCGAAAATTTAACCTAAGTCCTTTTGAACTCGCTTCCAATACGCTGGTAGTATACCTGAGAGGAATCTGTACGCCTAAAGGAATAAAAATATTGAATAACCTTAAATACTTATCACCATGAAAAAAACACTCCTGACCTGGTTTTTATTTTATGCTGTATTTGCAGCTAACGCGCAAAACAGCTCGCTTTTGCCCGTACCCCAGCATGTATCATTTGGTAACGGACGTTTTCTGCTGAACTCCGGTTTTACTATTGCGATAAAAGCTGACTCAAGCGATAGCGCCTTATATTTTGCTGTTAACAGGGCTTTTCAAACACTTAACCGACGCACAGCGCTTTATTTCAGGCAGCAACGGATAACCGCTAAAGATATCAGTGATACGAGTTCACTGATCATCCGGGTTAAACAGAAAAAGGAAGCGATACCGGGTGGTGACGAATCCTATACTTTAACCGTTACACCCCAAAATATACATTTGGAAGCTCCTGCCACAGCTGGCGCCTTACATGGCCTTGAAACTTTATTACAACTGGTACAGCACGATAAGGAAGGAATTTTTTTACCTGTAGTCAGTATACAGGATGCTCCGCGCTTTGTATGGCGGGGACTGATGATTGATGTGGCCCGGCATTTTATCCCAGTTGAGGTGATCGAAAGAAATATAGATGCCATGGCGGTTGTAAAAATGAATGTTTTACACCTGCACCTGTCTGACGATGAGGGTTTTCGGGTAGAATCAAAACTGTTTCCGGAATTGCAGAAAAAAGGTTCCTACGGCGAATATTTTACACAGGCACAAATAAAGCAATTGATCATTTATGCCAAACAACGGGGAATAATCATTGTGCCCGAATTTGATATGCCAGGTCACACTACCGGGTTTTTAGCCGGTTATCCCAATTTGTCGAGCACTCCAGGACAAAGCTATCAACCGGGCCCACGTTTTGATTTGGGCGATAAGCAGATGGGCCTGATGGATATCATGAAAATGATCAATACTTATCCTACGCCTTCATTTGACCCCTCTAAAGAATCTACCTATACCTTCATTGATAAATTCCTGGGCGAAATGGCCTCCCTATTCCCTTCGCCCTATATTCACATTGGTGCTGATGAAAATAACGGCGTATCCTGGCGCAATAACCCGGATATTGTGGCATTTATGAAAAAGAATAACCTGGCAGACACCCATGCCTTACAAGCTTATTTTGTAAAGCGGATACAACAGATCTTGACCAAACATCACCGGCATACCCTGGGCTGGGAGGAGTTGTTATCCAAAGATCTGCCAAAGGATGTAGCCGTACAGGTATGGACGGATGGTAAAAAAATGAATGAAGCCGCGAAGCTGGGCCACCCGGTTATCATATCAAAAGGCTTTTATCTGGATCTGTTTATGCCTGCTTATACCCATTATCAGAATGATATGCTGGCGGGCAATCTTCCCGATAGTGTAGCATCAAAAGTTTTAGGCGGCGAGGCCGCGCAATGGGCCGAAGCGGTTGACAAGAATAATATTGAAACCCGGATATGGCCGCGGGCCGCTGCTATCGCTGAGAGGCTATGGTCGCCTTATAAAGTAAATGATGTAGATGATATGTACCGTCGCCTGTTTGTGATCAGCTACCAATTGGATGAGATTGGTGTGCAGCATATCAGTAATTATGAACGTGCTTTGCGGCGCTTTACCGGCGGGGCTGATATTGCACCATTAAAAATATTAACAGATATTTTAACCCCGCTTAAAGGCTATAAAAAGCTGTTTGCAAGAATGACTGCACCTAAAAGTGTGAGTTATCAGACTACACCGTTAACGGCCATTTCTGATATTGTTTTTGTTGATCCGGAAGTGAAAAGGCAATTCCGGTTAACGGTAAAAAATTATTTGGATAAACCCAATGATGCAGCTGCCGCATCCATCACCTTGCAGCTTGAAAAATGGCGTGATCATAGTGCCGCATTAGAACTCCTGATGGATAGGGGGTTAATAGACAACAACATCAATGAAAATTCAAAAAAATTATATGCTGCGGCTGTGATAGGTCTGGAAGCCATCAAACTATTAAAAAACAAAGAAAAGCCATCGGTCGATTGGCTAAAACAACAATTGGATGCGCTTGATCAGATGAAAAAGGCCTATGGCGAGGTGGAGTTATCTATTATCCCTGAGATCAGAGCCCTGGCAAACCAATGGATAGACACAGAGCCGGCGAGTTATCCTGTTTTTTAGGGCTATCTGGTATATGTATGAATAACAGCAAGTCGCTAAGAAATTGGCGGCTTGCTGTTGTGTTTAGCAAAGTTAAGTTTCAAGTGCCGGTGTATATTCACCACGCCTGGCGGCATTATTGATGCTCAGTCGTTTATAAAATAGTTGCTGGGCAACGGCTACATTTTCATCTTTTCCCTTCCAATATTCCATAGCTGGTTGCTGAACCGCCCTGGCAAATGAAAAGGTAAGCGCCCATGGCAACTTGTTTTTGTATTTTACATGCATGGCACTTAAATGCGCGCTGGCGGCCGGAGCCGGTTGCCCACCCGACAGAAACGCAACACCTGGTACCGCAGCGGGCACACAACGCAGTAAACACTGAACTGTTAGGTCGGCAACCTGTTCAACGCTGGCTTGCACCGATGCATCAACTCCAGAAACCACCATGTTGGGTTTTAATATCATGCCTTCCAGGTAAATACGTTGTTGTATCAGCACTTCAAATACAATATGTAACACTCTTTGGGTTACTTCAAAACAGCGTTCAATGGTGTGGTTACCATCCATCAATACTTCTGGCTCTACTATAGGTACCACATCCGCTTCCTGGCAAAGGGCGGCATAACGAGCCAGTGCGTGGGCGTTGGCATAAATGCTGCCATCGGTTGGCGTATCGCCCGAAATAACGATCACAGCACGCCATTTGGCAAATCTGAGTCCGGCTGCAGCGTAATTTTTTAACCGTTCCCGTAGTCCGTCAAGGCCTTCAGTTATTTTTTCTCCGGGGAAGGCGGGCATATCTTTAGCCCCTTCATCCAGCTTTATGCCCGGGATAACACCGGCTTTAACCAGCAGTTCAATAAATGGGGTACCATTGTCCGCCGCTTGTTTGGTAGTTTCATCAAACAAAATAGCACCGCTGATGCATTCGCCCAGTTTGGGGGTGGTTACTATCAGTTCGCGGTATTTTCGGCGGTACTCTTCTGTTTGGGGTATGCCGGCTTCTGCAAAGCGTTTGTTACAGGTGGCTATACTTTCGTCCATGGCCAAAAGGCCTTTGTCGCCCGCCATTAGTTGTTGAGCGGTACTTTTTAAAGTTTGTTTATTCATGGGGTATGAGGTATATAGGGCAAACGTTTGGGAATGTTGCTTTGTTGTAAATATAAATAAATGATTCTGTATGGTTGATCTCTGTATTTGGTTCTACTATAAAATCAGATAAAAGTGACAAAAACAACAATGAACAACCGGTGTTTATTTAGAAATACCTAAATTGTAATCGATTACGAACCTTAAAAATCAATACCTATGAATTCACGTCGCGACTTTTTGCAGAAGTTGGGAATCTCCGCTTTAGCCTTGCATCTGGCCCCGCTTTCGGGATGGGCCGACTCAAACAGTAATAACGAAGCTCCTTATGAAGGCCGTGTACTTCGCGTAGCCATTATGGGGCTCGGCAGTTATGGAACACGGGTGGCTGAAGCCATGCAATCATGCGTAAAAGCCAAACTGGTTGGTGTGGTAAGTGGTACGCCTTCAAAAATTAAGGACTGGCAAAGCAAGTATGGCATCCCTGCAAAGAATTGCTACAATTACGAGAATTTCGACAACATCAAAAATAATCCCGACATTGATGCCGTTTATGTGATCACGCCAAACGCGTTACACCATGATATGGTATTGCGGGTGGCCAAAGCGAGCAAACATGCCATTTGTGAAAAGCCCATGGCTGTAAACGCCAAAGAAGGGCAGGAGATGGTGGATGCCTGTAAAAAGGCCAATGTGAAATTGCTGGTGGGTTATCGCATGCACTTTGAACCCAAAACACTCGAGGTGATCCGGATGCGTAATAACGGCGAGTTTGGGAAGATTCTGTTTTTCCAGGGCCAGTGCGGTTTTAAAATTGGCGACCCTACACAATGGCGGCTGAATAAGCAATTGGCCGGTGGGGGCTCTATGATGGATATTGGCATTTATGCTATTAATGGAGCGCGCTATATGACTGGTGAAGAGCCTGTTTGGGTTACCGCCCAGGAAACCAAAACCGATCCTGTGAAATTTAAAGAAGGAGTTGATGAAACCATCCAGTTTCAGTTTGGCTTTCCAAGCGGAGCCGTGGCATCCTGTTTATCAACCTATAATATGAATAACCTCGACCGCTTTTTCCTGGATGGTGAAAAAGGTTTTGCCGAGATGCAACCATCTACAGGTTATGGCCCCATACAGGGACGTACCCACAAAGGCGCGCTCACTCAGCCGGTTACAACACATCAAACGGTACAAATGGAAGAAATGTCGGCAATTATTTTTGATAATAAACAGCCTGTAGTGCCGGTAAATGGAGAAGAAGCGGTAAAAGACCTGAAAATTATTGACGCTATTTACCAGGCGGTAAAAACCGGGTCAAAGGTTGCGTTAAGTCTTTAGTCTGAAGTCTTTAGTCCGAAGTCCTTGGTCTAAAGTTTTTTATTTTCGGAGAAAGACACTTGTGTATTCGAATCCGTGGCTTCGGACTAAAGACTTCAAAATCAATATTATTCATTCGTCAGGAAACCACCTTTACCGCGATAAAGATCGAGTTTGCCATTCAATTCAACTTTTATAACAGACATGTATTTGTCCTGTACGCTTTCGGGGATGGTAATGTACGTTAAACCTGATACAACACTCCAGGATATCTTACCCACAACTTTATAGGTCAATGGTTTATCGCTGCCCAGTACGCTTACTTTTTTAATGCTATTTTTTTAGTCCTTTTATCAATATCGGCGCCTTGTTTTGGCGGGTACAAATAAGTATACCGCGGTGGAGTCTTTTGACAAAGTACTTGCCCCGTAATAATGGCCCTGTGGCATTCCGGCAATGGTATTAAAAACGCCTTCACCATTCTTTTTGTTCCAGGTGCCCAGTTCTTTAAGCAGGTTCACTTCTTCCGGCGGGATACTGCCATCGCCTTTTGGGCCGATATCCAGCAATAAATTTCCACCGTAACTAACAGCATCGGTAAAAATACTGATGATCTCGTAAGGGGTTTTAAAATTTTTGTCTTGTGGCTGGTAGCCCCAGTTATCATTACTGGTTAAGCAAAGTTCCCACCATTTATAGGCAGGTCTTGATACCGGGAAGTTTTGTTCTGGTGTATCATAGTCGCCGTACCCCTGTAAACGGCCATTGATGATAGTGTTGGGGTTGTAACTTAAGAGTTTCTGTCTCATCCCAGCTGCATTCCATTCTTCGGCGCTGTGTTCCCAATCGCCATCAAACCACCACAGGTCAGGGTTGTATTGTTTGGCAAGCTCATCCAGCTGACCGTTCATAAAAGTTAAATATTTAACCCATTTAGCTGGCTGATCTTTTACCTGGTACCTGCTGCTATCCTTTAAAAAACCAGGATAATTGGCATGGCTCCAGTCAATCAATGAAAAATAAGCGCCGGTTTTTACCCCACGCTGGCGTAAAGCGTCATAAAGTGGTTTTAACAGGTCTCTTTTAGCAGGGGTTTTCTGCACCACATTTAGCGGACCGTACTTACTGTTCCATAAAGCTACGCCGTCATGGTGTTTGGTGGTCATTACTGCGTAACGGGCGCCGCTTTCCTTGATCAGGTTGGCCAGTTCATTAGGTTTATACTGGTTTGCCGTAAAGCCCTTTAACTGGCTCATATAGTCAGCATAACTGATCTTTTTGTTATGAAAGCTCCAGCTTTCATCTATTCCTTTTACAGAGTAGATGCCATAATGAATAAATATGCCCAGTTTGGCATCAGCAAACCATTGCATTTTTTCTTTGATGTCATCGGGGTTTATACGGTGTTGTGCTTGTGCAAAACCCGAGTATAGCATGATAAATAGGGATAAAAAGTAGTGATAAAGCTTTTTTGACATGTAGACTAATTGATTTTTTTATATAAATTTAATATCTTTTTAATAAATTTAAAAAGAATTCTTTTATTATTAAATTTTTTTTTATAAATATGCAAATATAAAATCTTTTTAAAATGTTTTTCAAGCACATAGATATTGTTAAGGGATTGTACTACGGCAAAACTGCATCGTTATATGACCTTAGCATCAGTGTGGGGAGGAGTATTCCATATATAACCAAAGGTGTAGCTGATTTAGTCAAGTTAAATATTGTAAAAGAAATTGGCATAAGAACCTCAAGCGGTGGCCGCAAACCCGCAACCTACTCACTGGTAGCTGATACCGGCTTTATCATTTCGGTGGCAATGAACCAGTTTATGACCCGAATCGTTATCGTAAACATGAACAATGAGTTTGTAGATGATGTGCAGGAGTTTGAGCTGAAGCTTAATGATAACCATGATGCTATTCATTCATTAGTAGCCCATATTAAAACTGTGGTTATTAATTCAGGACTGCCAAAAGATAAATTCCTGGCTATAGGCATTACCATGCCGGGCTTTATCGATGTCATTCAGGGTAATAACCTGAGCTTTCTGCAAACGCCCGAAGATACCTTAGTAAGCTATATAAACAAGCAGGTTGAATTACCGGTTTTTATAGAAAATGATTCAACAGCCATAGCCGTGGCCGAGCAAAAATTTGGTCTTCCTATTGCACAAAATAATTCTATGATCATTAACCTGGGTTGGGGTGTTGGTTTGGGAATGATCATCAACAAAGAAATGTTTAGGGGGCACAGGGGTTTTGCAGGAGAATTTAGTCACTTGCCGCTTCATAAAAACGGTAAACTATGCTCATGCGGAAAGCAAGGGTGTTTGGAAACAGAAGCTTCCTTGCTGGCTATTGAAGCCAAAGCCATTGAGGGCTTAAAACAGGGGCAGGTAAGTAGTTTAATAAAATACGATATCGTATCGGCAGATAATATCATGGATGAAGCACTTAAAGGAGATGCTTTTTCTGTAAAAATAATTGCTGAAGCAGCATATTATATTGGACAAGGGCTGGCTATACTATTGCACCTGATGAATCCGGAAAGTATTATTCTAAGTGGAAAGGGGAGTGTTATTGGCAAATTATGGCTTAGCCCTATTCAGCAAGCCATAAATGAACATTGCATCCCTCATTTAGCTATTGATACGCAATTAGCGGTCTCTAACCTGGGTAATAATGCACAACTATTAGGAGGGGTAACCACAGTAGTAGAAAATTTATATAAACTTAATCCGGAGGCCAATATTTCTGAACCTGTATAAACAGGTGTTAAAAAGCTTTTATACTTAATTAATCATATAACAAACCAAAACAATTTTACATGAAACAACTTTACTTAATTTTCAGGAAATGGGTGGTGCTGCTACTCGTACTGATTTCGGCAAGTTCATTTGCCCAAACAACCGTTACCGGTGTGGTTCGTGACGAAGCCGGGCCACTGCCTGGTGTAACCATACTCATAAAAGGTACAACAAATGGTGTCCAAACCAACGCCAATGGTGCGTATAGCATCAAAGCGGCAAAAGGCAATGTACTTAAATTTTCATCCGTAGGGTATGATACAAAAGAAGTTACTGTTGGCGACGACCAGGTTATCAACATCACGTTGGCCGCAGGTAGTAATCAATTAAAAGAAGTTACTGTAACTACTTCTTTTGGTATTAAAAGGCAGGATAGATCACTTGGTTATGCAACCAGCACGGTTTCGGCCAAAGAAATTACCGAAGCTGGTAATACCAATTTTGGATCAGCTTTATATGGTAAGGCACCGGGTGTACAAATTACTACCGCTCCCGGTGGGTCAAGCAGCGCCGTTAACATCCAGATCCGTGGTTTAACATCCCTGAATTATCAGCAGCAACCTTTATTTGTGGTTGATGGTGTAATTATCAGAAGCGAGGGACAATATGGTTCTAAAGGACGTAATAATGGGGGGTTTTATGACGATCAGCGTATCAGGGGGAATGGTATATTGGATATTAATCCCCAGGATATTGAAAGTCTTACCGTTCTTAAAGGTGCTGCGGCGTCTTCACTATACGGATCTGATGCCAATGCTGGTGTAATTGTGATCACCACCAAAAAAGGCGCTAAAGGTAAGGGCCCAACTGTTGATTTCAACTATATTGGAACATCTGAAAGAGCTGCTTTTTTACCACAGTATCAAAATGTTTATGGCCAGGGATATGACAGGGCAACCAATTTAGCGGTAGGTGCATCAGAAGATGGATCTTTCCCAGATTCACAATCACCTGCAGGCTGGAGACCAAACTTTAGGGCTTATGCCGATTTTGGCCCAAAAATGGAAGGTCAAAAGGTGCGTTGGTGGGATGGTTCAATCCAGTCGTACTCACCTCAACCTGATAACTATAAAAACATCTTCAGGAATGGCTTCAGTTCACAAGCCAACGTTTCATTATCAAACCAAACAGATAATTACAACTACCGGATCTCGGCATCAAGATTGGATTATAGCAGTATCCAAAGAGAATCGGATCAGAAAAAAAACACGTTTAGTTTAAACAGCGGTTTAAAACTAAGCAAAAGTGTAAGTGTAGACATCATAGCCAACTATGTAAATACCTTAACGCATAATAGGCCATACCAAACAAACAGATTGGCTCAATCATTTGATGGTTTTTTTGGCCGTGAGGAAAAAATGGACCTGGTATTGGATAAATATCAAACTTCGCAAGGTTATTCATGGGTGCCTTATAACCAAACTGCCCGTAACCCTGCCGAGGCATTTACCTTTAACGTACGCCCTAACCTTTATGACTATTTTTTCACAACTTTAAAGAACACGTATGACGAAAATGAAAACCGTTTATACTCCAGTGCTACTTTAAATATTGACCTGTTAACCCATTTAAAATTAAGGGGAAGAATAGGGCAGGATTATACAGGTCGCAGTACCGATGAAAAAAATTACAATCAATACCCGGTTGCCTTTAACAATCCAGGCTCAAGCACAGGTGCATACAACGTAGGTACCGGTATTTACTCCATTGTTTATGGCGATGCATTGTTAACCTACTCCAATACTATCGCTAAAGATTTTGGCTATTCATTAGCCGGTGGTTTTACTTCAAGATCTGAGCGTTATAAAGATGAAACATCGGGTACCAGCCAAGGTTTAGTTTCTGAAAACTTCTTTTCATTAAATAACTCTTATGGCATACTCAATACAACCTATGCCAGGCAGTCGCTCTTAAAATATGGTTTCTTTAGTATATTGGATCTTTCATACAAAAACTACTTATTTTTAGAAGGAACCTATCGCCAGGAATCATCGTCTACTCTGCCTCCGCAAAACAATAACTACAATTATTCTTCACTAAGTGGTAGCTTTGTATTTACTGATGCCTTTAAAGATAACTTACCATCATTTATCAGTTATGGTAAATTAAGAGCATCTTATGGTGTTGTAGGCAACCCTTCCGCAATTTATGCTTCTAATATACTTTATGCGCAAAGTTCTTTACAAACAGTAAATGGCTCCGTTGCCCAGGTATCAATTCCTAATACTAACTACGGCAATAATAACCTTCAACCAGAAAAGAAGCATGAAAGTGAATTTGGTCTGGAAAGTAGGTTTTTTAATGATAGGGTTGGGTTTGAGATTACTTACTATCAGAACAAAATTAAAGATCAAATATTAAATCTGCAGATAGCTCCTACAAATGGTCAGTCAAGCCAAGTTGTTAATACTGGTGAAATTGGTAATCATGGATTGGAGCTTGGCATTAATGGCCGTCCTTTAGATGGTGATTTTAAATGGCAAACAAGATTGAATTTTTCTTTTAACCGCTCCAAAGCTTATTCGTTAAATGGAGTTTCACAAATTAATTATTATAATGCTGAAAATAGTGGAATACAACTTGTAGTAAAACCAGGTGAGGACATTGGTAATATTTATGTACATCCGGTAGCTACAGACAAAAGCGGTAACAAGTTGATTGATGATAACGGATATTACATTATTGACAAATTATCCTACAAAAAAGCGGGTAATGTTTTACCAAAGGTTGTTGGTGGTTTTTCCAATACATTTGGGTATAAAAACTTCTCGCTTACGGTGTTAACAGATTACCGTTTTGGCAGTAAGGTAATATCTACACCATTAAAATATGGTATAAGCAGCGGTATGTACCAAAGTACCTTAAAATACAGAGATGCCGAACATGGTGGTATATCATACTATGATGCGGGCAGCGGAAACTATATAGGTGTACCTGCTTCAACCACTGCGGGTCCGGGAGGACAAAAAGTGTATCATGATGGCTTAATCCAACCTGGTGTTTTAGCCAACGGGCAAGCAAACACTAAGATCATCGATGCGGCTTCGTATTATGAAAACGAGTTTGCTGCAGGCAGTGATGATGCATTGAACGAAGAAGGAGCTATTTTTAAAAATGATTACATCAAATTACGTGAAGTAACTTTTGGTTACACACTGCCAAAGTCTTTAACTAACAAGTTACACGTATCAAACATCAGATTTTCCTTAATAGGAAGAAACCTTTTATACTTCTACAGGACATTGAAAAACCTGGATCCTGAAACCTTAATTGGTAACCAGTGGTACAGCCAGGGTGTTGATAACGGCTCATTGCCGGCAACACGCAGTTTTGGTGCCTCATTAAACGTGACTTTCTAAATTATTAACATTTAAGTAATTAATGATGAAAAAAATATTCATACACATCAGCTATATACTTGTTCTGGCTGTTTCTTTCAGCTCTTGTAAAAAGAGCCTGACAGATCAGTACAACAATCCCGAACTTACATCAAAAGCCAGTTTGGCTACTCTTTTTACAGGCATATTAAATAATGACAGGGTAAGACCCGCTTATTGGAACCAACGTACCTATTTAATGCCACACGCGGCGGTTTATGCTCAAACGGCTTCATTTGATAACGTAAATACTGCTTATCAGCAAATTGACGGATATGTTGGCAATTATTGGTCAGATTTTTATTATCCTGCTGGTAATGGCAGCGGTCCAATGGCAATTTACCGTACGATGGAGAAGGCCTATGCTGCATTATCTCCGGCAGATCAGGCAAGCCAGGCTGTGTTTTTACAGGCTGCTAAAATAGTAATGTATGATCAGGCTTCTAAAATGATCGATGCCTGGGGCGATATCCCTTTTACCGATGCAGGTAGCCTTGAAACATACAGCATTATTAAAGATCCGAAGTTTGATGATGCCAAAACAACTTATAATACGCTTATCAGTGGTCTTAATGATGCGGCAACATTTTTTAAGTCAGCTGTTTTGCCAGCTAATACTGCCGCTGCATTTAGCAAGCAGGATATTTTGTTAAGCGGCAGTACCGATCAGTGGAGAAGATATGCTAATTCTATCCGCTTACGTTTGTTAATGCGTATATCATTTGTTGATGAAGCAAATGCTAAAACAGCGGTAACAGCCATGCTGGCCAATAGTACCGAATATCCGTTAATAGACGGTGCAAATAGCGGTACTTATAACCCGGCAACTACCGATGTGTTGTTACAGCCTTTAACTAATTATACCAATACACCACGGAGCGCGTTAACAGAAATAGATAGCTATTTTGCACCGGACTATATGCTGAACACCGTAATGGCGCCAGCTAACGACCCTCGTTTACCGGTGATGTTTGATAAATTTGGTCAAACAACTGGTGGTGTTTTTGTTCCTAACCCTACCTACAAGGCTATGCCGATAACATTCACAAATGATCAGCAAACTACGCAGTACACTCAGTACGCTATTATCGACTCCGCTACATTTGTTGATAACGGTAAAATACCAGGTATCGCCATAACAGCTCCTGAGGTTAACTTTTTAAAAGCCGAGGCTTTTGAGCGTTGGGGATCAACAGGTGATGCACAAACTGCTTATAATACAGCATTGCAACAGTCTATATCTTTTTATTACTATTTAAACAGCATTAGCTCAAGCCCGAGGGCAAAAACAAGTGCTCCATCATCTGCTGCAATAACAGCTTTTTTAGCGTCACCAAATATAGCTTATACAGGTTCGCCCGCACAAAAACTGGCAAATATCTGGATCCAGAAATGGGTGAATTTTGGTTTGCTTCAATCAGACGAGGCCTGGTCTGAGTATCGCCGCACCAAATATCCAAAATTGACAATTGTTCCACAAACATTGAATCCTTATCAATTACCTCCAACCAGGTTAACATATCCAAGTGTTGAAACCGGCTTTAATACCAATTACAACACAGTAAAAGCCAAAGACACACGCACAACAAAAATATTCTGGGATGTAAACTAATACAATGGTTGATTAAGGGGTAGCTCACCATGGTGAGCGCCTCTTTTTTACTGTTTTTTTTATAGCAAGGAGGCTGTATCATCAACCATGATCAGCCTCTTTTTTTTGATTTATTCAGATATATTACCGGCTAAATTTCAATTCATATTTGAAACACCAAGGGGAGCAATTTGATTGATGATACTGCTTCTTTTATACCACTTGAGGATATCCGATCAATTTTTTTGAATAGGCGTAACGCGAAACTCGGTTTTATAATTGTTTCTCAGTATGCCCATAAATTGAAACTGCCCGATCTTCTCTTCAGATAACAATTTAAAAAGAGCGTCGGAGCTTTCAATGGCTACATCATTAAATGAAAATAAGATGTCTCCGCTTTGGATTCCGGCTTTGTCAGCAGGGCTTCCTTTCGCAACCTCAGAAATAAACAAAGCTTGCCGATTAGCCACTTCGGCTATTGTCCGTAATTTGGGTACAATATCTATTTGCTGTAATACCAAACCCAGATAGGCCCTTCTAACTTTCCCAAAACGTATCAACTGACTGGCTATATCTTTTGCAGTATTGATGCTTATCGCAAAACATAATCCCTGAGCACCGTTTATGGTAGCCGTATTAACACCAATTACCTCTCCATCAGCATTGATGAGTGGGCCACCTGAATTTCCCGGATTTAATGCCGCGTCCGTCTGGATCATGCTGTCCATCAATCGCCCGTTCTGGCTTTGAAGTGTACGACCAAGAGCGCTTACAACTCCTGCGGTTACGGTGTGCTGAAAGCCCAATGGGTTCCCAATAGCTATAACCAGCTGCCCTATGGCCAATGCTTCTGAGTCGCCCATGTGAACGGGTATAAAATCCGGAGCCGAAATTTTTAGTATGGCCAGGTCCGTATCCTGATCCTGGCCAACCAGGGTAGCTAAATGCGTTGTGCCATCATGCATCTTAACTTTAATAACCTCTGCCTGCTGCACCACATGGCTGTTGGTAAAAAGATACCCATCCGAAGAAAATAAAAAACCCGAACCCGAGCCAACGGGTTGTTCCCTGCCTTTTTCTTGTTTAAAAAGCTCAATTTTGACCACTGCTGTTTTAACTTTCTCTACAGCATTAATGATGGTCGAAGAATACTGATCCATATAAATCCTTTCAATAGTTGGCCCTCAATAAGCGAACCCATTGAAAAACACTGTAATAATTTCCGTATTTGGTGTAAAACCACGAAAGAAACATGCTGTTTTGTCATCAATTAGCTTTAAAAGGGAGTTGACTCATCGATCCCTGATCTTTTTCCTTAGCAGAAATATTTTCCATGATTTATTAATATTCTTATCCAGTGTACAACTTATTTAAATATTATTATATTAGCTCTGCCAATTAAAAGAAGTGTTATAAGGACAATTATTGTTCGGTGAAACCTATTGATAATTAAACATTTACCTGATAATTCCTGGTTGATAAAGTGCACTTATCAACTGTTATCAGAAACAGCAAGTATACACAGCACCCTCTTACTCCACCTCTGAGTATCAGGACGTGATATTATTTGCCCTTGCCCTGGCATCCCGGTATCGGGCATTGCCTATATCAGCCTTTTTATTGAATTAACCAATTAGTAAAAAATAAACTAAAACAATTGCCTATGGGAAAAATGAGCTAAAACGATTATTTATTGTCAGAGAGGCTATTATATGTTGATCGCCTCCTGAAAGTATCTACACATCTTATTACACGCATTAATTATTAACTAATTAAAAAAGCTATGAAACACAATTTGGATAGAAACTATCCCCTGCTAAAAGTTTATAAAACTATTTTGTGCCAACTATTAATAATGCTGATATGGGCACCGTTTTCCTATGCGGATGCTACTAATACCCGAAAAATACCACACAAAGCAATATCGGGGCGAAAAAATAACATAAATGCTCCTGTAAAAATTTCCGGTAATGTGAGTGATCAGGCCACAGGCGAGAAATTGATCGGCGTATCGGTCATGGTTAAAGGCACTAATAACGGTACTGTAACCGATGTTAATGGGCGCTTTACTATCACCGCCCCTGAAGATGGAACCCTGGTGATAACCTATATTGGCTATAACACTTTAGAAGTACCTGTTAATGGAAAAAGTGCCATCAATATTAAATTACAAGCCTCATCAAAAGGGCTTTCAGAGGTGGTAGTAGTGGGTTATGGCGTACAGAAGAAGGTAACTGTTACAGGAGCGGTAGCCGCTGTAAGAGGGGCCGAACTTGAAAAATCGCCCACGGTAAACTTATCAAATACGCTGGCCGGCCGTTTACCGGGGGTTACAGCCGTACAATCAAGTGGTGAGCCTGGGTATGACGGTTCTGCTATCCATATCCGCGGAACAAATAGCCTGGGTAACAGTGATGCGCTGGTTGTTATTGATGGTGTTCCGGACCGGGCCGGAGGTTTAGAACGGTTAAACTCTGCTGATGTGGAAAGCATATCGGTACTGAAAGATGCGTCTGCCGCTATTTATGGTTCAAGGGCGGCAAATGGTGTAATCCTGATTACTACCAAGCATGGTAAATCGGGCAAAACACAACTTTCATACGACTTTAACCAGGGTTGGGCACAGGCAACGGTAATACCCAAAATGGCCAATTCTGCAGAATATGCAACCATGCTCAATGAACTTACCTTATTTGGGAATGTAGATCCTTCAGAGTGGGGCGCCGCATGGACTGCTTTTCAACAAACAGGTAGTTACAAGCAACTGGACAAATCTAAAATAGTTCAGCCTGCCGATCTGCAAAAATACCGGGACGGTTCAGATCCGCTTGGTCATCCCAACACCGATTGGTTTGGAACTACCTTAAAAACATGGTCGCCTCAAAGTCGTCACAATCTTCAGCTTAATGGCGGATCAGAAAATTTTAAATTTCTAACTTCTCTGGGTTATACTAATCAGGATGGCTATTATAAAAATTCTGCCACGGGCTACAAGCAGTACGATTTTCGTATAAACCTGGATGCCAAGGTAAATAAGTATATCAATACCAGTATTGGAGTAACGGCACGTGAGGAGGCCCGGAATTTCCCGACCCAAAGCGCGGGATCTATATTTCGGATGTTAATGCGAGGGAAACCAACAGAGCAGGAAGTTTGGCCTAACGGCTTACCTGGTCCGGATATCGAGAACGGCCAGAACCCTATTGTAATTACAACCAATAAAACAGGTTATGACAAAGATCGGAGAGACTATTTTCAAACCAACGGAAAGGTTGAATTGCAGGTTCCCGGGATAGAGGGCTTAAAGTTAACAGGTACGGCTTCTATTGATAAATATATCAAGCGTGAAAAGGTATGGTCGACACCATGGACATTGTATTTCTGGGATCATAAATCATATGAAGAAGATGGCAAAACTCCCGTACTTACACCCAGTGTGCGCTCTACTTTTACCGATCCGCGGTTATCACAAAGTGATGAAAATAAACTGAATGTTTTACTCGGTGGCTTTGCTAACTACGATCGCACTTTCGGCGATCATACCATTAACCTGATGGCGGCCGTAACAAGGGAAACGATAAGTGATGATTATTTTAGCGCCTATCGCCGTTATTTTCTTTCACCCGATGTTGACCAGTTATTTGCCGGCGGTGATGCTGAAAAGGATAATGGTGGTGGTGCTTATGACCGTGCCCGTTTAAGCTATTTTGGCAGGGCGGCATATAACTATAAGCAAAAATACTTGGCCGAGTTTTTATGGCGTTACGATGGATCATATATATTCCCGGCAGCACACCGTTTTGGGTTTTTCCCAGGCTTTCTGTTAGGCTATAATATTTCTCAGGAAAATTTCTGGAAAAGTAATTTTAAGGCCATCAATTACTTAAAGATAAGGGCCTCATACGGGCAAATGGGGGCGGAGCCATATTTCAATAACAACTTACAGGAAAATCAATATCTATCAACCTACGGCTTTGGAAGCTATATACTAAATAATCAGGTAACGAAGACATTATATGAGCTTCGGGTACCTAATCCTAATTTTACCTGGGAAGTAGCCAATAATTACGATATAGGTTTAGAAGGCGAACTGCTTGAAGGCCGTATTAGTTTTGAGGTGGATTACTTCTACAACAAACGAACCAATATACTTTGGGCGCGTCAGGGTTCGACACCTGCCAGTACGGGCATAAGTAATCTTTTACCTCCCGAAAATATAGGTAAGGTTAATAACAAAGGTTATGAGTTTAAAATAGGGTATAAAGGGAAGATCGGCGAGCTTAAATATAATGTGAGCATCAACGGTGGATATGCTAAAAACAAGATCATCTATCAGGATGAAGCGCCTGGCGTTCTTCCTTACCAGCGCCAAACCGGAATGCCTATCGGGTCGCCGCTTTTGTATGTTGCCGATGGTGTGTTTAAAGATCAGGCCGAAATTAATGCCAATAAGTTAGATTACAGCGAAATGACGCCTCAGCTTAAACCAGGTGACCTGAGATTCAAGGATGTTAATGGCGATGGTAAAATAAATGGTGATGACCGTAAAATAATGGATATGGGCATAACACCCAAGTTTACCGGTGGTTTTGCTATTAATCTGCAGTACAAAATGTTTGATCTGTCTATATTATTTCAAGGTGCAACAGGCGGTTACCTCCCTGTTGATACAGAATCCGGGGATATTGGTAATTATCTGCAGTTTACCTATGACCACCGCTGGACAGTTGATAAGCCAAGCAGTGTTGACCCACGCATAGCTAACCGTGGCGATGCCTGGTACTCTTTGGGTAACAAAGCCAATACCTATTTCTTCAGAAGCACCAATTATCTCCGGTTAAAGAATGTGGAACTGGGTTATAATCTGCCCGGGCTGATAGCTCAAAAAATTGGGATGAGCAATTTACGGGTATATGTAAGTGGTCTTAACCTGATCACCTGGGATAAATTGCATATATGGGATCCGGAGTCGCTTTCTGGCAACGGGCAGTATTATCCGCAGTCAAGAATTTTAAACACCGGTGTCAGAGTAACCTTTTAATAACGAAAACCATGAAAAATTTAATCAAACCTATTTTAACTGTATTAATTGTTTCGGGCGCGTTACTTACCTCATGTAAGAAAGATTTTTTAAATACCAAGCCCTTAACAGAAGTGCGTTCTGAGGATACCTGGAAAAATGACAATCTTTCTGCCGCTTTTGTAAACGAAATTTATAATGGCTTAGGCAACGGTGGTTTCGATGAACAGGAGCTGGCCTCCCTGTCAGACGAGGCTGTATTTACACATCCGGGAAGAAATATAAATATCATTAACGAAGGTACTGTTGGGCCAAGCAATATTGGCTGGACAAACAATACCTACGAATGGGGAAGCATGTACAACCGCATCAGAACATGTAATGTGGCATTACAGAACCTGGTTAGCGCACCAATTAATCAATCGCTCAAAGAACGCCTTCAAGGGGAGGCACATTTTTTAAGGGCCTATTATTATCAGCAGCTGGTGCGCTATTATGGGGGGATACCACTCATTACCAAAGTATATAAGCTAAACGAAGCAGATTATTCGGCAGCAAGAAACAGTTATGCCGACTGTATTAAGTTTATTACTACCGATTGTGACAGCGCTATTACCCTGTTAACCGGTAAAACGATGGATGTCGGCAGGGCAACTGTGCCTGCTGCGCTGGCATTAAAATCACGTGTATTGTTATATGCCGCGAGTGATCTGCATGATATTCCTACTGCAAAAGCCAAATCGGCAGTGATTAGTGCTTACGCGCATCCTGAGCTTTTAGGTTATATAAGCGGCGACAGAACAGCCCGCTGGCAGGCAGCAAAAGACGCGGCCAAAGCGGTTTTAGATGCGGCAGGGACTGGATATAAGCTGGACTTAGGTTCACCGGCCTCGTTTAATGATGCTAAAAATAATTATATTTCTATAGCGATGGGCGGTGGCAGTAAAGCCAAATTTGTTGATGCGGCAGCAGCATCTGAACTTATTTTTGCCCGGTATTTTGTTGCTGGTAAGGATGAAGGGGGCGAGAATGTAGGTTTAAATAATGGCCCCAATGGATATCATAACTGGGCTGGTAATACACCAGTTGAAAATTTAGTGAGCGATTATGAAAATATCGATGGAACTAAATTCGACTGGAGTAATCCGGCCAATAAAGCCGCGCCTTATAAAAACAGGGATCCACGGTTGTATGCTTCTATTTTGTTTGATGGTGCAGATTGGAAACCCCGTGATAAGATCTCTGGTAATGTTGACCCGGCTAATCAAATTCAAACCGGGAGCTACCAGGTAGGCTCAGGAACGCTGGCTGGCTTGGATACCCGTCAAAGCAGTATCGAAAACTGGAACGGCAGCTGGACTGGCTACTACATGCGCAAGTTTATTGATGTCGATCCTAACGTGGTAGATAATAACACTAAACAGTTTATTCCATGGCCGTTTTTCAGGTATACAGAAGCGGTGTTTAACTATGCCGAAGCCTGTATTGAGTTAGGTCAGGACGCCGAAGCCCGGACCTGGCTCAACAAGATCCGTTTCCGCGCGGGGATGCCTGCCCTTACAGAATCGGGCGACGCGTTAAGGCAACGTTACCGCAATGAGAGGAGGGTAGAGATGGTTTATGAAGAGCAACGTTACCATGACGCCCGCCGCTGGATGATTGCGCCAACTACCCTGGGTCGAAAACTGGTCTTTATAACCATAACAGGCACCTTAAAGCCAGGTCAAACGGCCCCATCGCCCTATAAACACGATGAAACTATTTATAATTATACCTATACGCCTGTTATTGATAACAGTATCGAGAATAGGCAATGGTTGGATAAAATGTACTTTTTACCTATTAGTTTAACAGAGGTAAACAAGAACCTCAAGTTGATCCAAAACCCAGGTTATAATTAAAAAAGTAGTAAGTCTTTTCATTAAAATAATATGTTCCGAAAGCCATGCCGTTATTAATGGCATGGCTTTCTTTTTTTAAGCCGGTTAACCCGTGTGCTTATTGTACACCGTTAATATCAAACTATAACTTATTGAAATGATATTTAAAGTTTAATTCGGTCGGTTTGGTGTAACAAACCTATGATAATTGAAATATTTGTTTTTTTTCTGAGCTTAATTGATAAATTTAGAGGTAAGTCGATATATATGAAAAAAACAATACTTTTTTGCTTTCTCTTTTTTGCTCTTAAAATTTCCAATGCACAGGAAACGTTCCCAGTTAACGGCGCATGGGATATCCGCCCGGGGCAGTACGCTTTTACCAATGGTACTATAGTAACCAGTGCCGATCAAACCATAAGTGGGGGTACTCTATTGGTTAAGGACAGGATAATTGAAGCCGTAGGCAAAGATATCCCCATCCCTAAAGGATATACTGTAGTAAATCTGGAAGGAAAATACGTTTATCCCGGTCTTATCGATGCATACACCACCTATGGTATGCCCGAACAACCAAGACAGGCATTTGGAGCTGGCGGTTTTGGAGGGCGCACTATAGTTTCCGTATCAACCAAACCTGGAGCTTATGGCTGGAATGAATCTATAAAACCCGAAATGAATGCCAAAACGGTATTCCATGGAGATGCTGTAAAGAGCGAAGATCTAAAGAAAAATGGTTTTAGTACCGTACAATCGTTGATACATGACGGCATCGCCCGCGGAACTTCGGTAGTAGTAAGCTTAGGTGATGAGCGTGATAATTTAGTGATGTTAAATGATCAGGCAGCCGCACATTATTCATTTAGCAAAGGAACGGCTGCTACCAATTATCCATCATCATTAATGGGTAGTATAGCACTATTACGCCAAACTTATTATGATGCGCAATGGTATAAAACACAAAAAGCAGAGTATAATATCTCTCTTGATGAGTTTAACCATACGCAAAACCTGCCTCAAATTTTCGAGGTAAGTGATCCGCAAAGTATTTTACGGGCCGATAAAATAGCCAGGGAGTTTGGCCGGCATTATATTTACAAGACTGATGGACTGGAGTACCGTCGTATCGCTGCTATAAAGGCCACGGGCAGTGAGTTTATCATTCCCGTAAATTTCCCTGAGCCATATGATGTGGAGGATCCTATGGATGCCCGGAGCATTAAATATGAGCAATTAAAAAACTGGGAACTGGCCCCAACCAATCCTGGTGTTTTAGAAAAGGCAGGAGTGAAATTTGCCATAACCTCCTACGGGCTAACCAATGCCCATGATTTTTGGACAAACATGAGAATTGCCATTAGCAATGGCCTGAGTGAAAAACAAGCGCTGAACTCATTAACAACCATCCCGGCAGAAATACTTGGTGTAGCCGACAAAATAGGCACTTTGGCAAAAGGCAAGCTGGCCAGCTTTATTATTACCTCTGGCGACCTGTTCAAGCCTGATAATATCATTTATGAAAACTGGACCGAAGGCCGCCAATATGTAGTTAGTAAAATGAACATTGCCGACCTGCGTGGCAATTATTTACTAAACGGAACAGGCTTTGCCAATAGCACTTTAACCATCAGCGGCTCGCCTGGTGTGTATGAAGTGAGCGTTAAACGCTCTGGTGTGGATAGCACACGTGCCAAGGGCACTATTATCAGAACAGGCGACCGGGTAAGCATCTATTTTGATTATAAGAAAAGTCCAGAAGGTATCATCCGTTTATCGGGCTATATCGCTTCTGTATCACCGGTAACCTTGAAGGGAGACGCCATATTTCCGGATGGGTCATTGAGCAAGTGGACAGCAACATTCACGAGTGCTGCACCGACATCCAGATCTCCGCAGGATACCCCTAAGTCTAATTTAAATGTTGGGCCGGTCATCTATCCGTTTACAGCGTTTGGTAATACCGAAATACCCAAAGCCGAGACCGTGTTATTAAAAAACGGTACCGTTTGGACAAATGAAAAAGATGGTATATTGAAAAATACCGATGTTTTATTGGAGAACGGCAAGATAAAGGCGATAGGTACAAACCTTTCAGCGGCAGGGGCAAAAGTAATTGATGCTACAGGCAAGCATATATCTGCCGGTATTGTTGATGAACACTCGCATATCGCGGCAACCGGAGGCATTAACGAAGGTACACAGTCGGTTACTTCAGAAGTTCGCATTGCTGATGTTATTGATGCGGAAGATATCAACTTGTACAGACAACTGGCTGGTGGGGTAACCACATCGCATATATTGCATGGTTCGGCTAATGCCATTGGCGGTCAAACGCAATTGATCAAACATCGCTGGGGTATGCTGCCAGAGGAGATCAAGGTTGCAGGCAGCGATGGCTTTATCAAGTTTGCCCTGGGCGAAAACGTAAAAGGAAGCAATAATGGTGCGCCAGCAAATAACGCGGCATTGCGCTTTCCGCAGACACGTATGGGGGTTGAAGAGGTCTATATAGATGCCTTTACACGTGCCAAAGAATACAAGGCGGCCCGTGCAACAAAGGGGAGCACCACCCGCAGGGATCTTGAACTGGATGCCCTGGTAGAGATATTGGATAACAAACGCTTTATTACTTGTCACTCTTACGTACAATCGGAGATCAATATGCTGATGCATGTGGCCGATTCCATGGGCTTTAAGATTAATACCTTTACCCATATATTGGAAGGCTATAAAGTAGCCGATAAGATGAAGGCGCACAATATTGCCGGTTCTACATTTTCGGACTGGTGGGCATACAAAAGTGAAGTGGCCGAAGCTATTCCATACAACGGTAAGCTGATGCATGAGGTTGGTTTGGTGACCGGCTTTAACTCTGATGATGCCGAAATGGCCCGCCGCCTGAACCAGGAAGCCGGGAAAGCAATAACCTACGGACACATGAGTGAAGAGGATGCCTTAAAACTGGTGACCCTGAACCCTGCAAAAATGATGCATGTAGATAACCGGATAGGCAGTATTAAGCCAGGTAAAGACGCAGATATTGTCTTATGGTCGGCCAATCCATTGTCTGTTTATGCCGTTGCCGAAAAAACTTTTGTTGATGGGGTGCTTTACTGGGATATTGAAAAAGATGCCGAAAAACAAAAAGCTATAGCCACGGATGGAGCCCGCATCATACAAAAAATGCTGGAAGCTAAAAGCAAGGGTGCTGCTACGCAAAAGCCAACAGCTACCCGCCGCCGTTTGTACGAATGTGAAAGCGTAGAAGAAGACAATTTTGTAGTAGCTGACGATTATACAGAGATGGAACGGGCTAAACAGGCTGCACGCGAAGCAAGAGATCATAATGAGCAATAATTTATATGAATCAAGAATCAAGAGTCAGGAATCAAGAGAGAAATTAACCTTCTGCCTTAATTCTTGATTCTAATATCTTGGATCTTAGTTTAAAATCAACATGAAAAAAACTATATTAAGTTTAGGAGGATTATTGCTTGGCATTTCCTTCACTTACGGACAGGCAAATATTTCGCCAACCAAACCACAGATAAAGCCCGTAGTCATAACAGGTGCAACAATACATATTGGCAACGGACAAGTAATTAACAACGGCTACATCACTTTTGTAAAGGGTAAAATTACGGCTGCTGGGGAAGGCACCGCACCAAGCGTTGCCGATGCGGATATAATTGATGCCACCGGCAAACAGATATATCCTGGCTTTATAGCCCCAATGACCACATTAGGTTTGATCGAAATAGAAGAGGGTGCCCGTGGTACGGTTGATGATACAGAAACCGGCGAGCTTAACCCGCATGTACGCTCCTTAGTGGCTTATAATGCCGATTCAAAGGTTATTCCGACGGTACGTTCCAATGGTATTTTATTGGCTCAGCCTACTCCAAATGGTGGTGTCATCTCCGGTGAGTCCTCAGTGGTACAATTGGATGCCTGGAATTGGGAAGACGCAGCTTATAAAAAAGATATCGCCATTCATTTAAACTGGCCCGTAGCTACCGGCGGTCGCGAAAGGAGAGGGGCCATAGTGCCGGTACCCGGAGTTGTTCAGGAAACACCCGCCCAGCGTGCCCAGAAGAAGATTGATGAGATCACCAGCTTGTTTGAGCAAGCTAAGGCCTATGCAGAGATCACTAAGCCTGCAGTAACCAATATCCGCTTTGAAGCTATGCGGGGTTTATTTAACGGCACAAAAAAACTGTTTATCATTGCCGATAATGCCAAAGAAATAGGGCAGGCCGTTACATTTTCTAAACGCCTGGGCATCTCGGCAGTCATTGTTGGCGGTAAGGAATCATATCTGGTTACAGACCTGTTAAAAGATAATAACGTACCGGTGATCATCCGCGAAACACAAGCCTTGCCGGATAGGGACGAAGATGATGTTTACCTGCCTTATAAGCTACCTAAGCTGCTGCAGGATGGGGGTGTACTTTATGGCTTAACCGGTACAGGTTTTTGGCGCCAGCGCAATTTGCCTTTTGAAGCAGGGCAGGCGGTAGGATATGGCCTAACCAGGGAGCAGGCTTTGTCAATGATCACCCTGAACAATGCCAAAATATTAGGTATTGATAAAACCACAGGCACATTGGAAACCGGAAAAGATGCCAATCTTTTTATATCCAAAGGTGATGCCCTGGATATGATAGGCCTCGATGTGGAAACCGCTTTTATACAAGGCCGCAATATCAACCTGGATAACCTGCACAAGCAGCTTTATAAAAAGTTTAGCGACAAATATGGCTTAAAACTATAATCAGCTATTTCTTAAACAGTGGGTATAAATGAAAGAATAATAGTAAAGGATGTCACTTGGTGGGCTATTACCTTTCCAGCAGCTTCTCTAAAGCCATAAAATGATGTTAGGAAGTTGTGTAAAAAACTTGTTTATTATTTCAGTTGCTTATTAGTTTAATTTTATAAATTGCCGGCGCAATATGAGTAAATATCTAATCCTTCTTATTTTTATAGGGCTTACCACATCGCTGTTTTCAAAAACGCATGTACGCAAATTTAAATTAACTCATAAAATAAAACATGCAAGCGCCAGTTTATCAACAGATAGCGTTTCGGCGGATACGCTGCTGCATTTTGCACAATCCCTCTTAGGCACGCGGTATCGTTCCAGGTGTTCCGATCCATCAACGGGTTTTGATTGTTCAGGTTTTGTAAGCTATGTTTTCAAAAAATTCAACTTTAGTGTCCCCCGTTCATCCTGTGAATTTATTGGTGTAGGTACAAAAGTACGATTAGAGGACGCCCGGCCAGGCGATATCATCCTGTTTACAGGTACTAAAAAACATACCCGCCGGATTGGACATGTAGGCATCGTATATTGTAATTCAAGCGACGAATTTAAGTTTATCCACTCCACATCCGGTAAAGAACACGGCGTTACCATATCCAATATGGACGAAAGATATAAACGCCGCTTTGTACAGGTTATCCGCCTCTTAATTTAACATTTTTCTTATCCTTTTGATATAAAAAGAGCTTCTGTTATGGTACAGAAGCTCTTTTATGATGATAGAAATCATCAGATTTAACAAAAATAATTTAGTTTTTTTGCTGCGAAAGAAAAGTGATGAGGGAAGCAAATTCATCGTATGACAGCGCGTTGGCCAAACCGGTTGGCATCATAGATGTTTTCAATTCCTTACGGCTGATCACGTCGGCAGCTTTTACTGTAAAAACATTGCCTGTGATATCCCGCATCACTATTTTTTGTGCCGATTCCTCGGTGATGAAACCCATGTAGTTTTTGTTTCCCTTTGCCGATATAACTACTGTGGCAAAGCCCTGCGAAATTGACGCGTTAGGTTTAAGGACCGACTCGGCAATTTGCTGCCGTGTCATGATCGAGCCTATCTGTCCCATAAACGGCCCTTTCAGTTTCTCGCCCCTGGTGAGGCTATGGCAGGCTATGCAACCTTGACGGGCAAAAAGTGCTTTCCCTTTTAAAGGATCGCCTTTTATTTTCGCTATCATCAGCATCACATCCTCGATAGAAGATTTACCGATCTGCCCTTTTTTATTCGTGATCTTGGCTAGATCGATTTTAACTTCTTTCGTGGCAGGGCCTTTTTCTTCACCGCCAAACGCCGTTATACCCATTTGATGGCGGGCATTTAAATTGGCAAAAAACTGTTTCCCGGCGGGGCTTGATTTGGTCCATTCGGCTTTTAAAAATTGCTCTATCCGTGCTGAACCTGCCCAGGTAACGCCTTTGTAAATTGGCCCGTGCGAATCCGGTCTGGTACCCCACCACCAGGAAGCATCATAATCGGCTTCCTTTTTATAAAGGCGTGATAGCGTTACCAGTATTTGCTTTTTAGTTTTATCGTCTTTGACTTTTGTGTAGGATTTAATTAAACCATCGACAGCTTTGGTATCATACATATACCTTAAGGCCCATAAGGCCAGGGTTGAATTTGCGGTGCCGATGGCGTTAACGCAATCATCAACCGCGTTCATACTCACCAAAGCCCTTACCGCAAGGTGCGGCAGTATAATAGGCGAATTTGGTTTGGCATGAGGACCCTCTTCGTTTTTACCCGGCGCCACAAAAGAAGCCGGAACAGGTGTTGCTAATAAGGCCTGCGCCGCGGCTATTCTATCCAGGCGACCTAAGCCGATTATAGCGGCTGCTTCAACCCGTTCGGAAGGATCTTTCAGGCCAGCTAAAAATGGTTCGGTGGGAACCTTTTCAATGCCAGGCTTCCTATCTGCCAGTGCCCTTAAGGCGAATTCTCTTAAGTCTTTATCCTTTGTAAGTTGCACTAATGCAGGTATCCCATTTTCACGGCTTGCCTGGGCATAAGTATAAATACCGGCCACCCGGGCATATAATGGCAAGCTTGTATCATTGGCAATGTCAAGTGATAGCTTACCGGCGGCCTCATTGGCATGATGCGCAAGGAGTTCCTGGGAGGCATTTAACCGGGCAACAGCGCTTGCTGATTTAAGCAGGTTTGCCAGATCGCTTGCTGATGCGGTTTTAAGGTCGGGGAAAGCTTTATAGGTCCAGTTTTGAGGTGCCGCTCTTACCACGTAGCCTTTAGCCGCATCGCCCGAATAACCGGCGCCATCCCATGCCGAAAGATAGAGCCTTCCAGAACCATCAACATCCAGGTCTGTAATTTGCGGTAATTGAATAAATTCTTCTTCTTTTTGCTGAAAGCTGGCGCCATCGGGTTTTAAACGATTGATATACAATTCGCTCCGTCCCCAGTCGGCGGTCATGGGTACATGATTATATTTTTCGGGCCAGGTAGGTTCGTCCATAAATAAGGAACCTGTACCAGATCCGCCTCCTAAATCAACCAGGGCCGGCAATATTTCATCCGTAAAATGTTGAAACAGTACCGGATATCCATATTCGCCGGATTGGATATGGTGCGAAAAACGGATATTCCATCCACCGCCATCATTGGTATTGTCCCTGGTGAAAATATTCATATAAGGGTCAATAGCTACATCATAAATATTCCGGGTGCCATGGGTGTAAATCTCCATCTCGGTTCCATCGGGGCGTACCCGAACGATGCCGCCGCCCAGCATGGTTAGTTTTTTGCCGCTGCGGTCTGTAGCATCATGAAATCCAAAATCACCAACAGCAATATATATCCAACCGTCAATACCCATGCGTATGCCATTGGTAGCGTGATCTGTACCTCGTTCGGCAAGCATGTGCGCATTACTTATGTGTTCAATAAGTGGTTTGGGTGGCCCATCGGCAATACCGTCCTGGTCTTTGTCTGTAAAAACTTCCAGGTTCATTCCGGTTGCCTTTCCAGTTTCTTTGGAAAATACAGTGTGCATTACAAAAACCTGATCGCCCATCACCAGGATACCGCGGGGATCGTCAACTTCGGCAAACTCTGTATGCTTGTCTATCTTCCCGTCATTGTCATTGTCTACCAACCTGATAATTTTTCCTTTCCCGGGAGTTTTGCCCAGAGAGCCTATCATATCTACACCAACAAATACCTCGCCGGTTGGCGCTGTTGCAATACAGGCCGGACTTGGAGTAAGATCCGGGCCTGCAAAGCGGGTAACCTTTAATCCATCAGGCCAGTGTAAGGTATCTGGATGAGTAATACTTAAAACATGTTTTTGATTGAGCGAAGTACGTTTAATTTGAGGTTGATCTTCCTGGAAAAAAGCGCTTGTAAAGTACCGGAGCGTACCAAAAAAAATGACAACAAAAAGCAGGGTGAAGGACAGTTTTAACATAAGTATTTAGAAATTTAGGAGAATAATAAGTGTTATTAAAGTGATAAATTTATGTGTTTCATTTTAATGATAAAGCACATTTTTTTTACTTAATGGCTAAGTTAGCTGCTGATAATGATTTTTTTAACCAATATCTGATAATAATTCAATAAGTTTTATAAAATGCGCTGTGTTAAGGCGATTATTTAAAACTCAATGAAATAACTGGTGTTATCAAGATGATAAGTATAAGAGATTAATCTTTAAAACCCAAAAGCTATGTCAGGAGTTAATAAGGTTATCCTGGTCGGCCATATAGGAAAAGACCCGGAGTTTAGATATTTGCAGGATAATACCGCCGTTTTAAGCTTTCCGCTTGCCACGTCTGAGTTTGTTATCAAAAACGGTATCAAAACAGAACATACCGAATGGCACAATATCGTTATGTGGCGTTCGCTGGCCGAGGCAGCTCACAAAACGCTTCGTAAAGGAAAATTAATTTATATAGAAGGAAAATGCCGTACCCAGTCTTTTGAAGATAAGGAGGGCATTAAACGATACACGACCGAGATCATTCCGGAAACTTTTACGCTATTGGGGCGAAACAGTGATTTTGAAACGGATGAATTTCTGGAAAAGATTGTCCGCTCCGAGAAATAACTTTCTTTACCTGTTTTTAATGCGTTCCTCTATTGCCAGCAGGATCAGTTGTTCATCGCCTGGAATATGTATGGTCCGGGCGTTCAGATAAAGTTCACGCTTACCTGTTTTCTGAAAATCATGCGTCACCTTAAAATCTTCCATCACTGTCTTTTCAGGCAGGATGCGTTCCAGTAGTTCTTTCAATGGAGGGATGTTCCATTCGCCCTTACCAATCTCATATAATAATTGACCCTCCACTTCTTTTTCACTCAGCTTAAACTTTAAGTAAAAGCTGCGGCTGGCACGTTTGATACGCAGTTCCTGATCAATAATAAGTAGTGGGTCGCGGATGGTATCAACAATTGCTTCTGTATAAAGACGGGCACTATTAAGTTGCTCGTTGCGGTCTATCAATTCCTTATTGATGATAATGATCTCTTCGTTGGTGCTTTGCAATTCCTCCTTTGAAGTTTCCAGTTCCTCATTCAGGCTTTGCTGCTCTTCCCCCGCCGATAGGAGCTCCTCATTATAACTTTGAAGCTTTTCGTTGGTGGCTTCCTGTTCTTCGGTAATCATGCGCATATTGGCCCGCGTTTGGATCAATTCCCTTTCCAGGTGCTCAATACGAAGGGAGGAAGCGTCATACGAATCGTCGCCGCCACGCCTGGCTATTTCAAACATATTGGGCTGGATACCCGTTGATGATGCCGGCTGGAAAACAACCAGGAAGAAGATGTCGGCTGCTGATTCTAAAGGAATAGCCTGCAGATTTACAAAATGCTGCAGATCGTTATAGGTATAAGGAATTGCATATTTGTGTGCAGTTTCCCGCGATTTCTTAGCCTGCAATAATATGGTTTGTACTTCATGTGCTATTTCGTCCCTGGCAATCTTTAGCAGGTTAAAGCTGGGTTTGCCATTTGGCAAAGATAACCAGTGATCGGTAGCCCCCTTAAATTGGATGATATCGAATTTTTCGTTCACTAAAACGCAAGGCGGGATCAATTTTTGAAGCATGGCCTCTTCGGCTATTTTAAAAATATCTTTTTCTTCCTCCCTGCGCAAATCATCGTTTAGTTCCTTAAACATCGTTTCGCTGGTTATACCGGCGACATTCACATAGCGGCCTGTCGGCCCTTTGCGGCGATACAACTTATCGGCAGCTTTGTGGGGATTGAATATATCGGTATGTCTTCCGATAGTTTCTGATTTGCCCAGCCACAGAAAACCATCCTTATTTAGCGCATAATGAAAAATAGCTAAAGCCTTGGTTTGCAGCACGGGCTCCAGATAGATCATCACATTGCGGCAACTCAGCAGATCGATCTTGGAGAATGGCGGATCCTTCAGTAAATTATGATGGGCAAATACACACATATCCCTGATCGATTTATTGACCTGATAACTGCCATCCAGTTTGGTGAAAAACTGCTGAATACGTGATACACTTAATCCTGTCATTTCTGCCTGCCGGTACATACCGGTGCGGGCTTTGGTAATGGCCGTTTCTGAAATATCGGTCGCGAAGATCTGGATCTTCAGCGCGGTGACTTTATCGCCTAATTGCTCTTGTAAACAAATAGCCATGGAATAAGCTTCTTCGCCCGTAGCGCAGCCGGCGATCCAAATGCGCAGCGGTTCCTGTTTATCGAGCTTTGAGCGCAGAAGTTCAGGGAATACCTCCGAACATACCACATTGAAAGTTTCCGGATCACGAAAAAAGTTGGTAACCGAGATCAGCATATCATTGTATAGGGCATCGAGTTCGTTTTTATTTTCCCGTAGAATTTCGAGATAAGCAGAAGGACTTTCTGTTTTATTAAGCGCCATGCGACGGATAATGCGGCGTTTGAGGGTGCTGGATTTATAGTTTTGAAAATCGACACCCCGGCGAGTCCTTAAAACGGCAAGTATTTGCTTGAAGATCTGCTGTTCAGATTTGGCGAGTTCGTTATGATCAACGGTGGCATCTGATTGAAAAAGTTTATTGATCCCGACTAATTGTTCGGCAATTTTTGCAGGCGGCAGTACAAAATCAATAACTCCTGCCTTAACAGCGCTGCTGGGCATGCTATCAAAAGCTGCCGAGCCTGTGTCCTGGGCAAAAGTTAAGCCTCCGTAGGATTTAATGACCTGCAGCCCCACTGTACCATCGCTCAATGCACCGGATAGTACAATGCCAACCGCGTAACTTTGGTGTACTACGCCCAATGAGGAAAAGAACTGGTCTATAATGTCATTTTTTTTGAGATTCTTGATCCGTGGTTCCAGATGCAGGATACCATCTGATGTAGTGACCACTTTATTTTCCGGTACGATGTATAACCGGTCCGGTTCGATCCGCATGAGGTCTGTCACCTGTTGCACAGGAATAGGTGACAGCCGCTCCAATATTTCCGGCAGAACGCTGACGTGATTGGGGTTCAAATGTTGTATAAAAATATAAGCCATTCCTGTTTTAGCAGGCAAGGCCTGTAAAAATTGCTTGAGCGCGTCCAGTCCACCTGCGGATGCACCGATACCAACAACCGGAAACAATAATGTTGAAGTAGTAATTTGTTTTTTGTTTTTTGAGGCTGTCATTATATTTCGGCTTAAGGCAATATTAAATCTTTTAAAGCAAAAAAAAGCCGTGAATTATATTTTTAGCAGAGGTATGCGATTGGATGGGCACAATAAACCAACAAGAAAATGATATTAATAAATTAAATACATTTTCTTGTTGGTATAGGTCAGGTATAGGATTCTGAAACGCGGATTAAAAAACGCATTAAAAGTTAAGGTTCATCACACAGTAGGACTGGATCTTCTGATAATGCCCAGCAAAAGCGCAATTATTGCGATAACAAGCAAAGCATGAATTAAACCGGTTGCTGAATAAGCAAATACGCCGATCGCCCATCCTATAATCAGGATGACTGCGATCAAATACAATAATGATCTCATAGTTTTTCAGATTTGATGTATTTAAACTTTACAAAAAATCATGCCAGTTTTTAGCATTGCTGTGGAATTGGTCCAATTAAGTGTTATGCCAATAGAAATTCTGCCTGTAATTAAGGATGCTCTATAGGGCGATCCAACGAAGCCCAATTATATTAGTTAGTCTGATCAATAGTTTTCATATTATCATTTGGATTTCTATCTACGAGCGTGCCGAACGGATCAACTCCGGCAGCGTTTGGTTTACCTTTAACTGTAATTGTAAATTGGTGTTCGCCCCAGGTTAGTTTATATTTTTTGAGATAAAGGAGATTAGCCTGATTTCTTCCATTTTTATCAATCGTGTCCGTGGCGAAGATCCCGATATCGATATAGTCATTCATCTTTAATGCGGGCACGTCGTTACGCTTGCTATCTATCCATACCTTATTGATATTTATCTTTATAGTTACTTTATACTCGTTCTTGCCTGCTATTTTTGTAGCTGTTACAGCGTTAACCTTGCTGTCATAAAGCGTTACCTTTTGCCAGGTATCAGTCATGTAATACTGTAAAGAATCAGGTACATGTTTTTGCAGATAACGATAAAGATCATTTGTGCCCGCAAAAGGCGGCTGACTTTTAAATGCGTAGGCATTTTTAAATTCGCGGAGCGCGTTGTTTAAACTATCTTCGCCAATGAGGTTGCGTAAACCGTACATGGCTACACTTGCCTTGCCGCTCCACTCAAACCATTGATTGGCCCTGATCAGCGGATGTTCCCCTTCTTCCAGCCGGCGTCTTACAAACAGGTAATACCATAATTGATCAAGCAATACAGCTCGGATGTTGGCTTTTCCGTATTTTTTTTCGGTCATGATCAACGCATCGTAATTGGCAAGTCCTTCGGGTATTACCAATGAACCTACTGTATTGTTCGGGGCCACCTGAAAGCGCCACCATTGCTGGGCAAGATTACGTGCAGTAGCAAAATACAGGTAATCAAACTCATTTGGTTGGGTGAAATGAGCATGCCAGCCATTGTACTCCGCATAAGTATCAAGCGTGGTTGTTGAAGATTCACGCGGGCCGTAAATGGAGGTTTCCGCAAGTCTGATGTTTTTGAATGGATAGGCGCCATATACAGAGCTGTAATATTTAAGACTCTCCTTATAAGCATCTATAAAACGGGCCGTGTTTTCATTATGAGCAGGATGATGATAAACATCAATATATATTTTATGATCAAGCATGATGCTATCACGGCTATCGGTAAACCGGGCCGAAATAATACCGAAAGGCACATACATACCCGGCTTGTCCTGGATGTAATGGAAATAGTTACGACCGTTCTGTTTCCATTGTTTGATCAACTCGCCGTGGGTTACAACAGTTTGATCGCCAGAGGTGCTTACCGTAACGTCAAGGCTTAGCAAGTCCGCAGATTTTCCCGCTTTCAAAGTTCTTATGCCAATTGGGTCATTTTGAGGTATTTCAGTCTCCGCTGTTTTGGGTGGTAAGCCTGCCTTTTTACGTACATATGGGCTACCAACTTCATCATCGTCGTCATAGCCCAAACCAGGCAGGCCGCCTGTAAAAAAGGTGCCGTTATGCAACAGATTAGTTGAATAAAGTCCATTGGTGAAACCGATATGTGAAACCGATGAGTTAACCTCCAAAATAACCGAATCCCCGGGTGCAAGCGGTTGTCTCAATTGGTATAATCTAAAATCGGCCGTATCATGCTTCGGCCTAAACCAGTTGAAAAATCCCCGCGAATAAAATAACGGATTAGTGAATGGAACTGGTTTTCCATTAATAGCTATGGAATAATTGAGGTCATCGGCATCAAGCAGCATTTTTGAAATGGGCTTATCTGTTTTGTTTATTATAGTGACCTGAGCTTTTACAAACTCCTGCTGCTTATCCGGAAAAATGTCAACAGCCATCTTTATGCGGGTTACTTTGGGTAATGGCAGCGACTGATATTTTTTTAAGGCCTTTTCATAAATAATAGCACGGTCTTCCAGCTCATTTTTGCTTAAATAATTATTGAGGTAACTTACATTATAATAAATATATGCGCCCACAACTAAAAACAAAGGGATGAGTACCGCTGCAAATAGCTTCGTTTTTTTATCGAAGCGTTCTGGTACCAGCCGCAACCGTTCTTTAAATGACGAGCTTACACCCCGGTAATAGAATAATGCGGCTACAATGATGAGAATTCCACCGCCTAAAAGCCAGTAAAGATTAAACCAGCTTATTGGCGCCATCATGTGCCCCATGCCATCCATATCCGAGATGCCTGTGTTTGGAGTGTAGGAGTACAGCAATAAATGATAATTGAACATGCCGGTAAGCTCCAAAAAGAAAAAGCCTATCCATAAGGTGACACCCACCGCATAAGCGGCAAATTTATTGTTGATGATTACATGTACCAGGTAACAAAACACAACAATCAGCAGTAGCTTTGGTAATAGTATAATGAAAATATAACTCAAATATGTACCTAAATGAAGCGCTGTATATCCTTTGGTAAGCTGTACAATTACGCCGATAACTAAAGGGATAAACGACAGGCCGGCACCAATAACGAGTAAAGGGATTAGCTTGGAACCGTTTAATACCCGGTTTGGGGGTGGTAACGAATCATTAATAAAGGCATAGCGGGTAAGCCGGTCGCGCTGAAGCGTTTCACCGGTATAAAACATGATAATAAAGAAGATGAAGAATGGAAAGGCATCATTGAAGATACTTAAAAGCATTACGGTTCGCGGCAGATCGGATATGCCGTAATTTCTTTCGCCCAACCAAAATACAAAACCTAAAAAGATACTGCCGCTGCCTACAATGATCCAGAAGTAATTATCGCGGATGATGTTTAACAGTTCCAGCTTTACAAGGTTTGATAAAACCCGCCGTTCATATTTACCCGCGAAACTTACAGATGGTATTTTAATGGGCTTATTGGCTGCCTTTGTATTTATATCATCAATGGCTGCTTTATCGCGCTTGCCGCTAAAGAATTTTTCAAAATTAAAGCGGATGTAGGTAAACAGCAGAATGACAAGTCCCAATCCTGGCCAAATAATTCTGTTAATGGCCATTGGGCCGTTGATCAGGATCAGGTTATTGTTTTGTTCGGTGGCTGTGGCATTGTTCATTTGATACCGGATGCCGTTCATTCCGAAGGGATCAGATATGCCGATAACCGTTGTGTTGTTTGTATGATTAAGGAAGAACAGGGCGATAAAATAAAAAAGAAACAAGAGGATACCACCAAAATAGATCACCTTCACATTACGGGTTATGGCTACCAGGCCAAAGAATAACGATGAGGTAAAGAACAGGTTTGGTAACGCGATGCTGAAAAATGGATATAAGTAATATAACAGGTGGTTTGGCCCATATTGAGCGCGGTCGGTTTTACCAATAAGCGGGCCTATAATGGTACCGAGATATATACCGAGTAAAATAGCCAGCGCTATAATGAGCATAAAAACAAACGAACCCAGGTATCTGCCCCAGAAATAGCCAGGCTTGGTGATGGGGTAGGTGAGATAATAATCTTTGGTTTGATATTCAATATCGCGGTAAATTGCAGAACCCATAACCGACGAACTTATAAGCATCATCATCATGGTGATACCTGCACACCAAAATGCTATTAAAAAAGGCGAATTGATGTGCTCTTTTTCGGCTACCGGCAAAGCCCCTGTAGCAAATGCGAACACGGTAAAAAGCAATACTGCAAAAAAATACAGGTAAAAGGCTGGCCTGCGGACCCTATTCTGGATCTCGAACAGAAATATTTTCAAGAACATAAGTTATTGTTTTTTAATTGTTTACATGGTATTTACATCTACCCGTTTGGCAATGTTGCTGAAGTATACATCTTCGAGATTAGGGGTGGCCGGAACAAAGCCATCCTGTAGCCCGGTTTCCTGTAATATCCTGATATGGAGCTTACCCGTTTTAAGCTGGGTGGATATCACATTATAAACATCGCGGTAATATTTAATCTCCGAACGATCGATAGCTTTAGAATAGATCTTTCCATTCAATTCATTTACTGCAGTTTCAGGATCACCGGCATAAAGTACCTCGCCTTGACAAATAATGGCAAAGTTGGCGCAAAGAGTGCTTACATCCTCAACAATATGGGTTGACAGGATAACGATGGTATTTTCGCCCAGTTGACTCAATAAGTTGTAAAAACGATTCCGTTCGGCCGGGTCAAGTCCAGCTGTCGGCTCATCGACAATAATAAGCTTAGGATCGCCAATGAGTGCCTGCGCTATGCCAAAGCGCTGCTTCATCCCTCCGGAATACGTGCCGAGGTGCTTTTTGCGATCCTTGAAGAGGTTCACTTTTTCAAGCAGGCCCTGTACCAGATCTTTTCGTTCGGCATTATTGCCCACACCCTTTAGCTGTGCAATATGATCAAGCATCCGTTCGGCCGATATTTTGGGATAAACACCAAACTCCTGCGGTAAATATCCCAGTAACTGGCGCACCTGCGTTTTATTTTTCAATACATTAAGGTCGTCAAGAAATACACTTCCTGAATCGGCCTCCTGTAATGTGGCTATAGTACGCATCAACGATGATTTGCCTGCTCCGTTAGGTCCAAGCAAACCAAACATGCCATTTGATAGTGTGAGCGATACGTTTTTTAACGCATGCACACCATTGGCATAGGTTTTTGAAAGAGAATCGATAATTAATTTCATGGCTGTTTAAGTTTTAAAATATTTTGCGATGAACCGTTTATAATAAGTTTGGCGCTATCGGCTATATGATAATTGAACTGTGTATTGCC
Organism: Mucilaginibacter sp. RCC_168; assembly: GCF_041355315.1. Taxonomy (NCBI): domain Bacteria; kingdom Pseudomonadati; phylum Bacteroidota; class Sphingobacteriia; order Sphingobacteriales; family Sphingobacteriaceae; genus Mucilaginibacter; species Mucilaginibacter sp. RCC_168. The sequence continues at coordinate 58,038 of NZ_JBFUPN010000002.1, read as the reverse complement.
GACCTCTCTGATCCATAAACGACTGCTGTTCCTGATATCAAGCTGAGCCTTGCCAATATGATTACCCTTGCCGATGGTAAGATTTGATGCGCTGCCATTAGTTATACCCGTTACAGCATCTAATATTGCTATACTATCATTTTGGAGCAGGATATTGCTGGCATGATCCTGCGTTATTTTTAAGTGATTGCTTGTAAAGCCGCTTATAATAGTTGAACGCCATTTAAAATCCTCAGCAGCAAGTGTATCTGTTACCTGATTTTCGCCTGCTGTATAACGGGCATCGGCAATAAAGGCATGGAGTTCAGGACATGAAACATACATGACGTAGGAAGAGCGCACATTATGAAAATTGGATTTAAAACTGGCTTCTACATTTAATGTATCTCCGTGCTGGTTTATTTTAGCATATTCAATGGCGTCCGGATCGGTAAGCACCTTAAAAGGTCCTTTCACAACTTTCATATTTATAGCGGTAGATGATTTGAGGTTGATCACCTTAAATCCACTTAAATTTAACTTGATAAAGTTGCCAAATGGGTTTCTGAAGTCTCCTTTTTTATATTCAGCCCTGAGCTGAAAATCGTATAAGACCACCGATAACAGGAGCAGGACTACGGCGGCTGTTAAAAATTTATTACTTGTTTTCATCCTGGTTATGTTGAGGTGTTATGCTGGGCTGGCTCATTTGAAATTGTCTATACTGTTCGCTGATCTCCGTTATTGAAATATCAAGCAGGTACATGTTCTTAAATAGCTCAGGCAGGTTTTGGCGCACAAAATTTTGTTTACGGTATGCTTTAACTTTGGCAAAGCCATCGGCAGCAACAAACAAACCAAGTCCGCGTTTATTGTAAACTATTTCCAGTCCCTGCAAAAATTCGTATGATCGCATAACCGTATTGGGATTTACTTCCAGTTCAACAGCCATTTCGCGCACCGATGGTATTTTCTGATCGGCGGGCCACTTGCCCATCAAAATCTGATCGCACACAAAAGCAGCTATCTGGAGGTATATTGCTTCGTTATCCTTAAATTCCATTTCGTGTTCCTTTAAACCTGTTTTTCCTTAAGCCTGAAATAAGTAGCTATCCAGAATAGCAATATCACTATCGATAAGGATGCAAAAATCCAAAGCGTTTGTTCGTAACCCACACTAAGAGAATAAAAGTTATGGCCCTCCATAAAATTCAGGAAACCGAATGGTGTTGCCGGAAATATATTACGCCCCATAATTGATTGCAAAAAGAACGTATTACAAATGATAAGCAAGGCATAGCATATGAAAAAGCAAAAGGCAATTTTAATAAAATGCAGTTTTTCAAAAACGATTGCGCCATACATGCTAATAGCGTGCAGCAACGAAAAAAGAATAATTAATATCGAAAATCTGTCCTGAAAAATGCTGAAGACTTCACTGTTATGGCCGGGCCAGTGTTTTATACTGATGAGGCCAAGCAAAACAAGATAAAATACCGCCGTATATATGATCATGAACAGCGGGTAAGAGTAAAACCAGCCTACCAGGTATTTTTCAAATGTAGACGCAGGCAGGCTTAAAGCCGGTATGGCTTTTCTTTTATCGCCCATATCTGCAAAAACGGTGCTGGTGAAAAGACTGCCGGCAATGAGCATAAGAATAGCAAACAACGCGGTTTGGAAGCCGGCATCCATTGGCCCTGGTATCATATAAAATATAAATGAACCACCAAGCAACATTACACCCGCCAAAACACCAATCGACATTAAATAAGTTCGATAATGCTCGGCGCTGTGCTTAATAAGCAGCCGTGAAAAACGTTTGAAGCTGAAAAAATTATTCATGATAGGTAGTCGGCTTTAGAATATTTAACAATTTAGTATTACCGCTGGTTGCTGCGTTAAAAAGCAGCTCGAGATCCATTTTGCTGAACTTACCGCTGGTGTTTTGTAATATGGCATGTTTACCTTTAAGCGTATCTTCTTCATACAGTACAGGCAGCCCATCGGTATCGTTAAATACGCCAAAAATTAGTTTTTCGGTAAGCTCATCAACAGACTGTTCAACTACTATCCGGTGATCGTCCAATATCAATACGGTATCAATAAGGCTGTCCAGATCGCGTACCTGGTGGGTTGATATTACAATACACCTGTCATCATTTAGCACAGATGCTATTAGTTTCCTGAATTGTACTTTTGATGGGATATCTAAACCATTGGTTGGCTCATCCATGATAAGTGTACCTGTATTAGTAGCCAATCCGAAAGCTATAATTGTTTTCTTTTGTTGCCCGTATGACATTTTACTCATTGGCAAAGCATCGTCAATATCTAAAGTTTTCAGATAGCCATAAAAATCAATGGTGCTGAATTTAGGATAAAAACCGGCGGTGCGTTTGAGGAATTGAGCAGGTGTTAATACAGGTACATGGACCTCTTCGGCTATAAAATAAAGCTCTTGCAAAATGGATACAGATCTTTTGGAACTTTCTATCCCGTTGATCATGCATTTGCCCGATGCCGGGAATGTTAAGCCGGCAATGTTTTTTAACAAGGTTGATTTGCCTGCCCCGTTTTTTCCGAGCAGCCCATAAATATGACCGGCATTAAGGTTAAGGCTCAGGTCCTTAAACAAAGGGCGTTTGCGATCATAGCTAAAATTCAAATTGCTTATTTGAATCATTGTTTTAGTGTATTAGTTTGGTAGTACAGTCAAATGTAGAAAAAAGAATTTGTAAATCAAGTCTTATGATAAAATTATTTGTTATTACGTTTTTATATGTTTTGCCTTCCCGTTAGTTTACCATTTTTGGGATGGCGTAGTAAATAGTGCCAGGGCAAATATTCTTTCGGGTAGATAATGCCTGGCTTAAAACAAACTAACCTGCTCTGTTCCGGGGTTTTGTAATTCATGCTGATAGGTACGGATCAATCCGATCAGTTCAGGTCCATATTGCGTTGCCTTATGCACACCGATCCCTTTGATGGTGCCCAGGGTTTTGAGTGTATCCGGTAGTTTTTCCGCTATTGTCATCAGGGTCTTTTCAGAAAGTACCATATTGGGCATGATATTTTCTTTAATCGCCGTTTTTTCCCGCCAATCAAGTATTTGTTGATATAGTTTTTCATTGGGCGGGGCGTTCAGTACCTTCAGATAGGATCTGTCATATGTTTTAATCTTGTCTTTGGTCAGTTCCAGGTAGGTAGTAGCCGTAAAAGGAGCTTGCGCAAAATATTCCAATAAACGGATGCGGTTCATCAGCCAAACAACGAGTTGGTCGGCTTTTTTGGCTAATTCTTTCGATTGTTTGATCAGGCCGGGTAATTGTTGATGCAGACTTTCGATAGCGGCTGTAAGTTTTTCAAGAAAATAAATAGCGGCCTGTTGGCTGCGTTCGGTTTTGAGTTGTTTAGTGAACTTACCCGCAATGCTAATAATGTCTTTTTCCAGGTCAGGAAGTAGCATTTCGAAACCTCTGAGCCTGGTTTGCAGTGCATGGAAATTAAATAATTCACCGAGCAAGTATTTTTCATATAGCAGTTGGTCGCGTTGAAGTGTATGTTCATCAGGTGTAATCAAAGCCGCCTGCTCGTTAAAGCGAATGACCGCCGGATCACCAATAATATTATGGGCGCTAATAGGATTGCGTAAGACCATACCCGATAAAGTGCGGCAACGGCTTAGTGCAACATAGGCCTGTCCGGAGGCAAAGGCTTCACTAACATCAATAATAGCTTTGTCGAAAGTTAAGCCCTGGCTTTTATGGATAGTGATGGCCCAGGCCAGTTTTAAGGGGATCTGCGCAAAACTACCAGCATCACTTTCACTGATAGCCTCACCATTCAATTGGTATTTCACATTCGTCCATTCTGCAGTTTCTACCGCAAGCTCTTTATCTTCCCGGCTGCATTGAACAAATACGGTATTGCCCTCGATGCGGCTAACTGTACCAATCTTGCCATTATAATACAGCTTTTCTGCTGATCCATCATTTTTGACAAACATCACCTGAGCTCCTATCTTGAGTTTGAGCCGGGTTTCGGTAGGGTAAGCATCTTTAGGGAAATCACCACGTATGGTGGCTGCAAATTCAAATTCCTGTCCCTGCAAAGCTTCCAGGAATTCCGTATTTACCTGTTGGGCAATGCTGTTATGTGTGGTCAACGTAATATAAGGATCGTCGGCGCCCGACCGAAAATCAGGCATGTAGCGTGCATTCAGTAAGGTCAGGCTTTCCTTACTGATCTGCTGGTTTCGCACTTCATTCAGGATATCCACAAAAGCTTGTTCCTTTTGCCGGTATATATGGTTTAGTTCGATCCGAACATAAGATGCCTTTTGCATTGCCAGAGCACTGAAAAAATAGGGCGTTGCATAATAACGACTTAATAATATCCATTCTTCATCCCGGATGATGGGACTCAGTTGTGAAAGATCTCCGATCAATAATAGCTGTACACCGCCAAAAGGATGGGGAGATTCCTTAACATTCCGCAAGATCAGATCAATCTGATCCAGTATATCCGGGCGTACCATACTAATTTCGTCAATGATCAGCAGCTCCAGATTGCCCAGCAGTTCCTTCTTTTCCTGGTTATAATGGATGTCGGGTCGCTCATTCCCACCGGGTATAAGCGGTCCGAATGGCAATTGAAATAAAGAATGGATGGTCATGCCTCCCGCGTTGATCGCCGCTACACCGGTTGGCGCCGCCACGGCCAGTTTCTTTTTCGAAGTATGCTTTAAGTTTTGCAGAAAAGTGGTTTTGCCAGTACCCGCCTTACCTGTAAGAAAAATAACCGTGTTGGTCAATTCCAGGTAATCGGCGGCCAATTGCATCGCGGGATTAAGCTCAGTCATTCGTTTACAATAATAACATTATCAATAGAATTCATCTTAATATAAAAAGCTCTTTCCATAAAGAAAGGCTCTTGCGTAACAGTAAATGATATCTGCTTTAATTTCTGACATATTAAATCATGGGGGTAAAGTTAATACTAAAAATATTAGTATTTTATTTATCTTTGGAAAAATTACAACCGTTAAAAATGACCACGCATAGCTATCTGACCAGGGAGGCTAAAGCTTTTGTAAAGCGCATTAATGGCCCCGATGAAATTATACGGGTAGTGCCAGGTAATCCGCCTGGTAAAGTAGCCCAATGTTATCAGCTGTATACCGCTTTTGATGAAAAGCCGGATAACCTGGGCTGTATCTTATTTGATGAGCAGGGGTATTGGATTTATGATGGCGACCTGTTATCTATTGGGGAGCAGGAGCAGCTTGCGAATTTTATCATCAATTATATAGAAAGACTATAAAAAAACGATCAGCTATCATTGCGTGAAAGTGCTTCCGAAGTCCGATCTGAAATATACACCAATTGATAGCATTTTAAACGAGCTCAGTAATACAAATACATATCGCTTTATAAAAGCGTTCCTTCTGTTTTCCTGCCTTCCGGTGGTTTTGATGAACATCATTCGCCATTGATAAAATCGCGCCAATTCAGGCGATTGATTTATAATAAATATCCTTTCCCTTATCCATATAAAGGTAAGCCTTGTTTATACTAATAACCAAGTTATAAAGGTTGCGATACCCAATTTTACATATTATGAAACCGATTGTATTTATTTACAAATTTATAGGTTTTTAGGATGGGTAGCTTTGATTGATAACACTACCTGTCTGCTACTAAAAGATTTTGCTTTTCTTCCCCTCAATGATCATGAGATTGTATTTGCATGTTTGTTTATAGCTAATTTAACTTTATTTAGCTCGTTTTAAACTTGTAAAAATGGAATCCCCTTTTTTTTAATAATCACTACACCTTTAACTCAAATGAATAAGGTAGGAAAAAATATATTGCAATCGATTGCATTTTTAAATAAATTCTTCTACTTTAGTCATCTGATTATAAACCAGCCGGATAAATCCCGGCACTGTACACCATAATTAATCTTTTATTAACCTATTTAATTGTACGCTTATGCGAATGACAGTTTACTCAAAAAAAAAGGTAACTGAGTCGTGCAGGTTTCACTCTAAAAGCATTTTTACCATCGCTTTTATGGCCCTGTTGACTCTTTTTTCCTTGTCGCTTTATGCACAAAACATCAAAATTCACGGACGGGTAATGGACTCATCCGGTCAATCAGTTCCCGGAGCCATAATTAAGGTAAAAGGTTCTCAGATTGGAGTAGTAGCCGATGCTAACGGCAGCTTTCAGCTTTCGGTACCTGGCAATTCCATATTGCAAATATCTTTTATAGGCTTTACCAGACAGGAAAAGGCTGTAAATAACCAAACTAACATCATTGTTACATTGGCATCAGAGACAAAAAATTTACAGGACGTGGTGGTAGTAGGGTATGGCAGCCAGCGCCGGGAGGCCGTAACCGGTTCAGTGGCTTCTGTAAGCGGGGCTAAATTGAATGAGGTACCCTCGGCCAATATTGCGCAGGCTTTACAAGGCCGCGTGGCAGGTGTGGAATTGGCTCAAACATCAACAAAGCCTGGCGCCACTATGCAAATCCGCATCCGAGGTACACGTTCTATCAATGCCGAAAACGATCCTTTGATTGTTCTGGACGGAATCCCATTTGGCGGAACTATTGCAGATATCAGTCCGGACGATATTAAAAGTTTAGACATTTTGAAGGATGCTTCTGCAACCGCTATATACGGATCCCGCGGAGCTAATGGTGTAATATTAATTACTACAAAAAAAGGCAGCAAGGGGCAGGAACCGCAAGTATCTTATAACGGTTATTACGGCATTAAAGACGTTATGAAATATCCGATGATGCAAGCCGATCAATATATTGCATTGCGGAAAAGAGCCGGGTTGAATATGAATCCGGGCGCTGACGAAGACCCGACAGGAAAGATAAATACAGACTGGCAGGATTTATTTTATAGAAATGCCGCTGTGCAAAATCATGATATAAGCGTAACGGGAGGTGCAACCAAAACAAGCTACAAATTTGGTGTGGGCTATTATAGGGATGAGGCCCCTATACCCTTGTCTCAATATAACCGTATTTCGCTTCGTGGCTCTGTAGACCAGGAGATAGGTAAGTTGTTCCGTATAGGGTTTACTACTAATAACAGTTACAGTATCACCGATGGCGCCAATTTAGGTATGTATGGTGTTTTAAGCATGTCGCCGATCGCCAATCCGTTTAATGCCGATGGAACTACCAAAAGAGTAGTTACCATGCCACAAGACATTCAATGGGTTTATACCAAAGGAACGATGAATGCATTAGGTGATAAATACATAAACAGAACAAAAGAATTTGGTTCATATAATTCAGCTTATGCCGAAATGAAAATTCCAGGAGTGGATGGATTGAAATACCGTTTAAATCTGGGAGGCAACTATCGTACCGGATACACAGGAAGCTACACGGGTATCGGTGTTTTTAGTTCCGATGTGGCAAATCCTAACACGGCATCAGTTAATAATTCGCTTACCACGCAATGGGCAATTGAAAACCTGCTTTCGTACGATAAAACTTTTGCCCAAAAGCACACTATTAATGTGGTAGGATTATATTCATCAGAGCAAATAAGCTATAACAGTTCATCTATCGGCAGAAAAAACCTTGCCGGCGACGATTTTCAATATTTCAACCTGGGGCAAACCTCAACAGGAAGTAACGATGATATCACAATAGATCCCAACAACCAATCTTATTGGGTTAGTGGCTTAAAGTCGTATATGGCCCGCATAATGTACTCTTATGACGATCGTTACCTGCTGAGTGCTACCTTCCGCAGTGATGCTTCATCAAGACTGGCTGAAGGCCATAAGTGGCACAGTTATCCAGCGGTTTCGGCCGGATGGAACATTCATCGGGAATCGTTTATGCAAGGCCTGAACTGGATCAATTCCCTGAAACTTAGGGTCGGTTACGGGCAAACATCCAACCAGTCTGTAGCGCCGTATGCCACCCTCGGACAATTGAGTGTAAGACCTTATAACTTTGGCGCTACAAACGCCAACGGATATTATGTAACCCAATTGCCTAATAACGCATTAGGGTGGGAGTACTCCAAAACTAAAAACCTGGGATTAGATTTCTCCTTATTCCAAAGCCGACTTTCGGGTACGGTTGAAGGCTATGTTACCAATACCAATGATCTTTTACTTAGCGTAGGCTTGCCTGCTACTTCTGGTGTAAGTAGCTATACCGGGAATGTTGGATCTACACAAAACAAAGGATTTGAGATTTCACTTAACGGAGTGATCTTCAGTAATAAAAATGGCTGGACGTGGGAAACTGGTGTGAATTTATATCGTAACGTTAATAAAATCACCAGCCTTGCATCCGGACAAACACGTGACGAAAGTAACTGGCTTTTTGTTGGGCATCCTCTGAACGTGATATTTGATTATCAAAAGGTAGGGATCTGGCAGGCCAATGAAGCTACCGCGGTGAAGCAATATGAAGGAAGCGGCGGGCAGGTAGGCATGATTAAAGTACTTTATACAGGTGATCACAATCCTGACGGCTCACCTACACGTGTTATTGGGTCTGATGACAGGCAAATTATGAATGCTGACCCTAAATTTCAAGGTGGATTTAACACACGGGTAGCCTATAAAGCAATTGACCTTACAATTGTAGGAGTTTTCCAGAATGGTGGGATATTAAACAGTACCCTGTATGGTTCCAATGGCTATCTGAATCTTGAAGACGGACGACGTGGGCAGATTGCCATAGACTACTGGACCCCGGATAACCCCAATGGCCAATACCCTGATCCTAACGGACCTAAAAATAGTAACAACCCCAAATACGGTTCTACTTCGGGCTATTTCAGCGCCTCTTATATGAAAATACGTACTATTTCGCTGGGTTACAATATAACCGGTAATTGGGCGCAAAAGGCCGGCATAAAAAGGCTGCGTGTTTACGCTACTGCACAAAATCCATTTATATTCTTTTCTCCTTATTACAGTCAGTCAAAATTGGATCCTGAACCTAACTCATATGCAAACGACAACGCAAATATGGCTGTTGCCTATGGATATGGACAACGAAGGCTGCTGACAGTGGGGTATAATACTCCTACAACACGTAACTATCTATTGGGTATTAATGTAACATTTTAAAATATAAGACAATGAAGCGTGTATATACAAACATATTTAGACTAACAGTCTTAACCGCATTCGTCTTAACAGGATGCAAAAAAATTCTGAATGAAAAACCGCGTAGTATTTTTACGCCGGAGTATTTTAAAACACAGGCTGGCGTAGTAGGTGGAATCACCTCATGCTACGCTCACCTGCGATTGATGTATGGTAATGGCTATTTTTTAAATTCAAATGAAATTAGTACAGATGAGGCAACCTGGGGGCAAAATTCCGATGGAAATGTAAGAAGCCTTGATTTTTCAGGTGTAGGAAATATAGATCCATCAACAAGTAATACTGGTATTCTTTGGGGAGCCGCATTTCCCAATATCAATACGGCCAGCGGTGTAATTGAAAATGGCGCGGCCGTGGGTGTTTCCGATGCCCTGATTGCAGAAGCCAGATTCTTCCGCGCGTTTGATTACTTTCTGCTGGTACAAACCTTTGGTGGGGTACCATTGGATCTGGGTGGAGGTGAATTGAAGTTTAACACATCTACCATAAGAACTTCAAAACGGAATACGGTACCAGAGGTTTACACGAAAGCAGTATTTCCGGATCTATTAACCGCGATAGATAAGTTGCCGGCCACCGGGCGTGTTGTTGGTGGGGTTACCAAAACGGTGGCACGTCTTTTCCTGGCGAAAGCTTATTTGACATACGCCTGGTGGCTGCAAAATCCCAGCAATATCCCAACTTTTCCAAGCACACCAAGAACCGATCCCAATGGTCATGATGCGGCATGGTATTTTCAGCAGGCCTATGATGTTGCAACCTCTGCTATCCAGGATCCCGGGACGTTTGGTTTACAGCCCACGTTTTACGACGTGAACATAGCCACGAACGATCGCAATAACGAACTTTTGTTATATGCTGATCACACACAAACCAGCAGCATTTACAACGGCGGCGATTTAGGCTATAGCGGTGGCGGCTTTGGTACCGACAGCTTTGCACAATGGTTTGAGCAATGGAATTATACAAATATTAAAAGCAGCACTTCCAGTAACAGTTGGACACCTGTAAGCTCTGTACAACGTGCGGCAGTACAGTCATTGGGCCGCCCATGGACAATGCTCGCTCCCCCTCAGGCTATATTTAAAAGTACTTTTGCCGATAAAACGAGCGATTCGCGTTATGACGGTACTTTTGTAACCCGCTACCGTACAAATTTTGTGGAGGCAGCTGTAAAAGTAAATAATGCAACTCCGGCTTATTTGTACAACGCTAACTTTTTGCCGGTAGCCGAAGGTGAGCCAGTACTTACCTTTTTAAATGACGATGTAAATGGTGTGGATTATTCCAATTCACAATTTAAAAGCACGGTTGGTGCCGGAGTATTACCTGGCCGGGCAGATTTTGTAATTGAACCAAGTGCATTCAGCAGAATTTGTTACCCCGGCAACTGGAAACTGGGGCCTTACCGTACAGATAATAATGGTGGTTTGGGTCAGCCTAACGGTAGTCTTACCCGACCATTTCCGGTAGCTAAATTCTCTGAGCTGTTCTTCATAGCAGCTGAAGCCGCGGTTAAGGGCGCTGCTACAAAGGGAGTTGGCGGTACCTACGCAAATGATGGTACTGCGAGAGGGCTCATTAACGTTATTCGCGGGCGCGCTGGGAGATGGCGTTGGGATAATGGCAACAATGTGGCTAAGGTACAGGATAATAGTGCTGCAGTGATAGCTGCTACGCCTGCTTCCATCGATATTAATTATATTTTGACCGAAAGAACCCGTGAGTATTTTGGAGAAGGTTATCGCTGGTTTGATCTTGTGCGTACACAAAAATGGGCCGAATTAAGCAGCACCTTTGTAATTGCAGGCAAAACAAACGCGAATGATTGGAACGATCATACCGTTGGTACATTTACACGTACTATTGCACCAAATTATTACCTGCGTCCTATCCCCCAATCACAATTGGACGGAATGGATATGAGCGCGGCAGATAAAAAGAGCTATCAAAATCCAGGATATTGATTTGTTTATGTATCTGTTGATTAACGATTAAGATTGTACTAATAAGGGGAGGTGAATTCATCTCTCCTTTATTGTTTTTTAATAAAATTACTCATCCGAACCACTTTGTCTGATATGAAATCTTCAGTCCTCATAGTTTTTAACCAGCAAAATATTTTAAAGCGATTTCTTTTTCATCCAAGTAAAATCGGTTTGAATTTTTTGTCCTTCATTTTGATATTAATCCATTTTCAATCCATAGCTCAGCAAAAAGTGATTAATCGGGCAAAAGCGAGAGAAAGGATCAATATCAACAAGGGCTGGATGTTTATGCGCTACAATGGCAAAGCAGACGACCTAATTTATGATGAACGCCCCGCTGTTTTCAACCACAAAGATGACGTCATAGCAGATAGCAGACCGTCTCAAACTGTATTTGAAGGTACTTCCGAAAAAGTATTGAAAAAATGGATACTGCCAACAGCAAATGATTTTATTAAGGATTCTTCAAAGCGTTTTGTACGACCACACGGAAATCCCGGCAGTGGTTTTCCCTTTGTACAAAAGGGCTTTAACGACAAAAACTGGGAAAATATAAACTTGCCTCATGATTGGGCTGCAAAAGGACCTTTTTATAAAGGTGTAGATGCTATTGTTGGCGGTGGCATGGGGCGGTTACCTATCCAGGGTGTTGCCTGGTACAGAAAAAAGATCAATATTGCGGCGGCAGACCGGGATAAGTCCATTTATCTGGAAATTGATGGCGCCATGTCTTATGCTATGGTATGGTTAAACGGCAACCTGGTAGGGGGGTGGCCCTATGGTTACAATTCTTTCAGACTTGATTTAACCCCATACATCAAGTTTGGTCAGGACAATCAAATAGCCATCAGGTTGGATAATCCTCCCAACTCATCCCGATGGTATCCGGGCAGTGGATTATACAGAAATGTCTGGCTGGTTAAAACCCACGCGGTGCAAATAGCGCAATGGGGAACCTTTGTACATACATCAAATGTTTCTGAATCCTCCGCAACTGTGGCCCTGGACTTAAATATCGAGAATAAGGGAGCGATAAACAAACGGGTGAATGTGGTGACAGACATATACAGTTTGAGCGAGAGAGGTAGAAAGTTAAAAAAGATCAGCAGTTTTCCCGAGTCAGCAATTAATCTCGGCAGTCATGCTAAATATTTGGTAAAAAGCCAGGTATTGATACATCACCCGGCTCTATGGGGGCCTCTGCCAAAACAAACCCCCAATTTGTATGTAGCTGTAACCCGTTTATTTGCGGATGGCCGGGCCACTGATACATATGAAACCCAATTTGGTATCAGAGATATCAGGTTTGACCCTGTTAAAGGTGTATTGGTTAACGGAAAGCCTGTTAAAATACAAGGTGTTAACCAACATCATGATCTGGGGGCACTCGGTGCCGCATTTAATTACAGAGCGGCAGAAAGACAACTGGAATTATTGCGGGAACTGGGATGCAATGCGATCAGATTGTCTCATAATCCGCCGGCTCCCGAACTATTGGATATAACAGACCGGATGGGTTTTTTGGTAATTGATGAAATATTTGACTGCTGGGAACAGGGAAAAACACCCTTAGATTTTCATCTCATCTTCCCGGACTGGTACGAGGCGGATACAAGGTCGTTTATCAGGAGGGATAAAAATCATCCGTCTGTTATTGCCTGGAGCTTCGGCAATGAAGTAGGGGAACAATACACGGCAGAAACAGGGGCAGGCGTGGCCAATAAATTAAAAGCTATTGTAAAAGATGAGGACCCAACAAGGCCTGCCACGGCTTCAATGAATTACGCAAAGCCGGAAATGCCGTTTCCGAAGGTTATGGATATTATTTCGCTCAATTACCAGGGCGAAGGCATCCGGGATGCACCGGCGTATGCTCATTTAAAGGGAATTAAAGCGCCACCGTTGTATTCGGCTTTTCATGACAAATTTCCTGAAAAGCTTATCATCAGTAGTGAAACCGCGTCTGCACTGAGTACACGCGGTACCTATATATTTCCGGTATTTAGCGGTTTTAGTGCCCCGGTGAGTGACACCTCAGGTGGCGATCCTAAGAATCAATATGTGAGTGCATATGAGCTGTATACCGCTCAATTTGGTGCTTCGCCCGACAAAGTATTTGCCTCACAGGACAAGCATCCTTTTGTAGGCGGCGAGTTTGTTTGGTCGGGTTGGGATTATTTAGGAGAGCCGACCCCTTATTACGGAGCCCGGAGTTCATATTCCGGTATCATAGATCTCGCTGGTTTTAAAAAGGACAGGTTTTATTTATATCAGGCGCGATGGAGGCCCGATTTGCGATTTGCTCATATTCTGCCGCATTGGACCTGGCCTGGTAGGGAAGGGCAAGTTACCCCGGTCCATGTCTTTTCTTCTGCAGATGAGGCCGAACTGTTTCTTAATGGAAAATCAATGGGGCGAAAAAAGCGTGGTGAGTATGAATATCGTTTCAGATGGGACGAGATAAAGTATGAGCCTGGTGAACTCAAAGTGGTGAGTTACAAGCATGGAAAACCTTGGGCAACAGAAACCGTTAAAACTGCGAGCAATTCAGCTAATCTGCAATTAACCGCCGATCGGGATGAGATCAGGGCGGATGGATCTGATTTATCTTTTGTTACGCTAAAGGTTTTGGATAAAGATGGAAACCTGGTACCACAAGCTAATAATAATATTACCTTTTCCATATCCGGGCCGGCAGAAATTGTAGCCACGGATAATGGAGATCCGACCGATCTGGTGGCTTTTTCTTCAAAAGTTCGAAAAGCATTTGGCGGCATGGCCCTGGTCATTATCCGCTCGAGAAGCAAACAAACAGGTAAATTGATATTGACCGCTAAAGCACCAAACATGAAAACGGCGAGGCTTGTTTTGTCGAGCAGAGATTAATTTAAGATGAGATACATCTTTGCAGTGAAGGAAAATACTTTATCAAAAAGAGCAACCGGTTGGAGAAGGTTAACCGGCTGCTCTTTTTAATTTAAGGTTTGTCCGTCCGGAAAGGAGCGGCGGGTAAACCTTCTTTATTAATCAGGTTTGGATTAACCGGATCATCTGCCCAGGCATAGCGTACATACATCGGGTGAGGCACTTCATCATTTGTCAGTATTATTTTATTGCCCTCAATTTTTGCTTTAGCCCAAACAAATACCTTATCGGCACCCGCTATAGCAAACTCCTGTGGCTCTTCACCATCTTTGGTGGCCAAACCAGAGCCAACTGAATTAAAAACAACGGTGATCTTATGGTCATCAATCGCTGCCGATTGGAAAACCGGTCCGGATGCCACTACCTTATTATCATGATAAGCTGTTTTTTCCGCTGCTAAGGCTAATCTTTGGCCTACTTCCTTTTTTGCATCAGGATGAATGTCGTTCCACTCACCAGCATCAATCGCCACCGCCATAGCTGTGTTTGGAACGGGTAACGAAGCCGCCTGCGCCTCGCGAAAGGCCGCCCACTGGCTTTCGGAAGGCAGATAATTCATATCCATGAAGCCGGGGAGCTGAACAAAAAGAAACGGCGCATCCGGTTTTTGAAATTTTTGCCGCCAATCAGCAATCATTGCTGGTTGTAGTTTGGCATACTGGGCAGGTTTGCCTGTATTTGCTTCCCCCTGGTACCACAGAAATCCCTTAATTCCATAATTAAGCAAAGGGGCAATCATCGAATTATATAATGCAGTTGGCTGATTTTGCGCAGCAAAGCCTCCCCCGCCCGTAGAAGTGCGCTGGGGAACTTTTACGAGGCCAACCTTATATTGCCAGTATCCGGTCAACTCAATCGTGTCGGCTCCGGCAATAAGCTGATAGGGTTTATCAGGCACAAAGCCACCTTTACCGGTGTTATTGGTAACGCGCACTACAAACAGGTTTTTGCCCGGTTTTAGTACCCCACCGGGAATGGTATAACGCCGTTGCGGATACAAATAAGAGGTAGTGCCAACCTGCTTGCCGTTTATATACATGACATCCGCGTCAACAATACGCCCCATAAAAACCTTTGCCTGCGCAGTAAGCATAGACTGTGGAATGTTAATCTCCCTGCGATACCAAACTACGCCATCCAGATTGTGAATGCCCTGGTCTTCCCAATAACCAGGGACGGCGATTCTACGCCATTCTTTTGGTGTGTAAGCCGGATCAAACCACTTTTCTGATAGGCCTTGATCCTGCGGAGGATGCGACCCGGTAGTATTTGCAGGTGTCTTTTTTATTTGGTTAAGGAAGGCTGTGTCTCTGTTCCTCATTACTATATTTTCCAAATCCGGAAAAGTTTTAAGACTTTCATCACTCATCCAGGCCTCAATCGGTGTGCCGCCCCAACTCGAATTAATTAACCCGATAGGCACGTGATATTTTTGATAAAGCGCATCAGCAAAAAAATAAGCAACTGCAGAAAATTCTCTGATATTAGCAGGCTCAGCCTTTTTCCATAAACCGCCGGGTACATCCTGTTGAGGTGCCAGCATGTTGGTGGTATTGGTTACCCAAAAATGCCGGATTGCCGGGTTGTTTGAGCTGGCAATTTCTTTGGCGTACCGGACGCTATGTAGTTCCATTTGGTGAACCATATTTGACTGCCCTGAGCAAATCCATACATCACCGATAAGAATATCGCTTAATAAAATTTGATTTGTTCCGTCAATTTTCATGGTGAATGGTCCGCCGGCTTTCATAGCGGGCAGGGTAACGGTCCATTTTCCGTCCGATGCAGTAATCGTTTTAAATGTTTTGTTATTAAACTTAACAGTAAGTCTTTCTCCTGGCGAGGCCCACCCCCATATTTTTATTTTGGTATCTCGCTGCAGCACCATACCATTGCTGATCAATTTTGGCAACCGCACTTCCGAATGCGAGGTGTATCCTGTAAGCAGAAGCATTGTCAATATGCACAGGCTCTTTATTTTTATCATTATATAGGTTTTTGGATTAATCAATTAAAAACCAACAGAATTACCGCCGTCTACAACTAATATAGTACCGGTTACATACTTAGCAGCGTCAGAAGCCAGGTAGTAAATAGCTTCCGCAATATCGGCTGGTTCGCCCAGCGTTCCCATTGGTGTTCTTGACATTACTTTGTTTTTCCGCTCCGGGTCGTTATTAAGTGCCTGAGCTGACATGTCTGTGGCGATAAAGCCCGGAGCAACGCAGTTGACACGGATGCCTTTCGGCGAAAGCTCTGTTGACATGGCCCGGGTCATACCTTCAATGGCCGATTTGGCTGCCGAATAGGCAATAACGTAAGGTATGCCGTATCTTGATGCCATTGAACTGATATTAATTATGCTTCCGGATTCTTTTTCAATCATGTATTTGATCACCTCCCGGCTGATGACAAAAACCGATGTTAAGTTAGTTTGCAGAACACGCTGAAAATCTTCATCAGTAACATCAAGAAAAGCTTTTTTTTGATTGATACCAGCATTGTTTACCAAAATATCAGGTATGCCGTATTCCTTTATAATTTCATTAATAAGCGCAGGAATACCTGCCAGATTATTTAAATCATATGATTTGTAAATACAAAGGGGGCCAAATTTTGCGACTGCTTCAGCCAGTTTTTGTTCATTGCGGCCAATTATTATAGTTTTAATGCCGCTTTCAACAAACTTCTTAGTTGTTGCCAAACCCAGGCCTGAGGCGCCTCCGGTAACGATAGCAACTTTAGTTTCAGAAATCATTTATTATTATTTAGGTATAAAACAGGTTATTTTCTCAGTGATGATTCCCTTATCAAAAGCTCATAGCGTAAGATAACGCTATGGGCAGGCTGAGCATCATCTTTGTCAATCAGATAATTGATCATCATTTTAGCGGCTACTTCTCCCATTTCATAGCCTTTGTAGTTTACTGTAGTAAGATTTGGTTCAACCACACAACATGTGGGGTCGTTGTTAAATCCAGCAAAAGCAAGTTGCCCGGGGATTTTAATTCCCGCTTGCTTAACCGCTAACATACAGGCAATAGCGCAAATATCGTTTGAAGAAAATACACCATCTGGTAAAGGAGTCATTTGTAAAATTTGTTCGGCGGCGGCAGTACCTGCGGCTGCACTTAAATCGTTAACAATAACAAAACTATCATCAAAAGGCATCCCTCTGTCTTCCAGGGCTTTTTTGTATCCGGCAAACCGATCCGCATAAACGTTTCTTAACAGGTTACCCGTAATATGAACAATGCGTTTACAGCCCTGGTCAATCAAATGCAATGTGATTTCATAAGCCGCTTTAAAATTGTCAATATGAATAAGCGGGCAATTTTCGAGCTCTGTTACCCGGTCAAAGAATATGACAGGAGTTTTTCGTCTGATAAATTCTTTGAAGTGATCAACATCGGTAGTATTATAAGCAAGAGATACCAGCAAACCCTCCACCCGGTTATTTAACATGGCTTCAGCGTTGGTAATTTCCCTTTGCATGGTTTCCAGCGACTGGCTGATGAAAAGGCCGTAATTGGCATTATTTACAACTTTTTCAATGCCGGCAATCACATCCGACATAAAGTTGCTGTTAAGGCGCGGAACGATTACTCCGATAACTTTACTTTTCTTTTTTCGTAAATTACTGGCAAAGCTGTTAAAATGATATCCCATTTCTTCGGCGGTCTTTCTAATCAGCTTTTTGGTGTTTTTGTTAACGCGGGGATGATCTTGAAGCGCCCGGCTCACGGTAGCTGCAGAAATGTGAAGCTTTTTCGCGATATCATAAATTGTTATGTCTTTCCGGTTGTCTGCCATCTAAGTTTTTTTAGTTAACAGGTAAAGATAAAAAAATGAATTAGAATTGCGGAAAAATAAGGCAATCGATTGCCTTATTTTTTTATATTTGAATTTAAGAAAAATACCGTTATGATACCCAATTTAGAGCAGACCTTTCGCTGGTTTGGACCAAATGATCCGGTTACTTTAGAAGCCATTAAACAAACGGGTGCCACCGGAATAGTAACCGCATTGCATCACATACCTTGTGGGGATGTTTGGAGTGTTGATGAGATACAACAAAGGAAAATATTAATTGAGGCGGCCGGCTTCAGATGGTCGGTTGTGGAGAGTGTAAATATTCATGAAAGTATTAAAATTGGTTCGTTTAGGCGGGATGAATACATCAATAAATACATCGAAACACTTAACAACCTGAAGAAATGCGGTATTAATATTGTTTGCTATAACTTTATGCCTGTACTTGACTGGACACGTACGCATCTGGATTATCGTTTAAACAATGGGGCTTCGGCTTTGCGTTTTCATGCGCCCGCACTTGCTGCATTCGATTTGTTTATTTTACAGCGGAACGGTGCTTGTGATGATTTTACTTCTGAACAACAAAAAGCTGCCAAAGTTTATTTTGATAATCTTAGCGAGCAGGAAAGAGAAGTGCTGAAAAATACCATACTGGCAGGTTTGCCAGGTACAGATGAAGTATTTACTGTTGAAGAGTTTAAAGAACACTTACAGAAATATTCAGCGGTTAATGCATTAGCGCTCAAGGATCATCTTGCTTACTTTCTGCGTGCAATTATGCCTGAAGCGGAGCGTTTGGGTATCAAAATGTGCATCCATCCTGATGATCCGCCATTCCCGGTGCTGGGTCTGCCGCGCGTTGTTTGTAGCGAGCAGGACCTGCAAGATGTTGTGAATGCCTGTCCGTCACCGTCCAATGGTTTAACTCTTTGCACAGGCTCACTGGGTGCTAATCCACAGAATGATGTTCCTGGCATTATAGATCGATTGGGCAATCATATTCACTTTTTACACTTACGCAATGTAAGGATTGAGCCCGATGGTAGCTTTTATGAAGATGAACATCTGGCTGGTAATATTGATATGGGCGCGGTGATGAAAAGTGTCGTAAAGGAGCAAATACGGAGAAAATTAGCCGGAAGAGATGACGTTGCTATACCCATGCGCCCAGATCACGGACATAAAATACTTGATGATTACCGCTATGATACCTATCCCGGCTACTCGGTTATCGGTCGCTTGAAAGGACTGGCGGAATTGCGTGGTTTGGAAATGGGAATTAAGCAAGGGATAGAGAGGAGTGAACTCTTCCCTAATGATTCTGTAACGGCCTAATGCTATTGTTATAAATTAAGCAGCTCTTGAAAATATCAATAAACATTTATATATTGGCAATCGATTGCATTATGTGTTTGTAGATAACTTGTCCGAACACCGCATCCAGTTGTAATCTTTAACCTACTTTATGAAATTAGTGATAGTATTCAGAAAAATCTTGTTGACTGTTTTGGCAATTGCAGCAAGTAACAGCGTTAGGGCTGATAACGGCTACAAACTATGGCTGGAATATCATCAAATTACGGATGCCGGTAAGGTGAAAGCCTATACTTCACAATTGGGGAAAGTCTTTTTTTCGGCTAAGTCAGAACAACAGCAGGTTGCCTTCAATGAACTTTCTACCGGATTGGTTGGCACACTTAATCTCAGGCCCATTAAAGTAAGCAGCATAACCGATGGCGAGCTGATTATAGGCACGCGCGACGAATTACGCACTATGAGTCATGTTATTGCACCCGATAGTGTTTTTGAGCGCATAGGCAATGAGGGATACGCGATTAAAAGTGTGGTTATAACCGGCAGAAAAAGGATAGTAGTGACCGCAAATACTGATATTGGAATATTATATGGTGTTTTTGGTTTTTTACGGCTGCTTGAAACGCAAAAGGATCTTGATAAAGTGAACATTATTGATTATCCGCGAACGATGTACCGCATACTTGATCACTGGGATAACCTAAACCGGACAGTTGAACGTGGATATGCAGGTGCGTCTATATGGAATTGGCATAAATTACCGGAGTATATTGATCAGCGGTATATTGATTATGCACGCGCCAACGCCTCCATTGGTATTAATGGTTCTGTATTAAATAATGTAAATGCCAATGCACTGATCCTCACACCTGAGTATTTGATAAAGGTAAAAGCATTGGCAGACGCCTTTCGGCCTTATGGCATTAAGGTTTACCTGTCTGTTAAATTTAGCAGCCCGATAGAAATTGGTAAGCTAAAAACAGCTGATCCACTTAACCTGCAAGTACGGCAATGGTGGAACGATAAGGCAAATGAGATTTACCGGTACATACCCGACTTTGGCGGCTTTTTGGTCAAAGCCAACTCCGAGGGGCAACCTGGGCCGCAAGCTTACGGGCGTACCCATGCAGATGGCGCCAATATGCTGGCAGATGCCTTAGCGCCTCATAAAGGGATTGTGATGTGGCGTGCGTTTGTATATGATAACAATGTTCCCGATGATCGGGCCAAACAGGCTTATAACGAATTTAAGCCTTTAGATGGTAAGTTCCGGCCGAATGTAATTGTTCAGGTTAAGAATGGCCCGATAGATTTTCAGCCACGTGAACCGTTTCACCCATTATTTGGTGCAATGCCCAACACTTCGCTGATGATGGAATTTCAGATTACCCAGGAGTATCTGGGATTCTCCACTCATTTGGTTTTCGAAGCGCCTTTGTTTAAGGAGTGCCTTGATGCCGATACCTATGCCCACGGTAAGGGGACTTCGGTAGCAAATATCCTGGAAGGCAAATACAATCGCAAATTGATAACTGGCATGGCCGGTGTTGCAAATATTGGTTCTGATATCAACTGGTGTGGTCATCCGTTTGCTCAAGCCAACTGGTTTGCATTTGGCAAGTTAGCATGGAACCCTGGTACAAGCTCAGATGAAATTGCGGATGAATGGCTGCGTTTGACCTTCAACAACGATCCCGACTTTGTTAAGCCTATGAAGCGGGTTATGCTACAATCGAGAGAAACTACCGTAAACTATATGACGCCCTTGGGCCTGCACCATATTATGGGGGTCAATACGCATTATGGACCCGGTCCCTGGGTAGATAACGCTGGGCGTGCCGACTGGACAGCTGTTTATTACCATAAAGCAGATTCCAATGGAATAGGTTTTGACCGGACAAGAACAGGTAGTAACGCTGTTAGTCAATACATGGCGCCCGTGCGTGATAAGTTTGAAAATTTGAACACTTGTCCGGACGAATATTTGCTATGGTTTCACCATGTAAAATGGACTTATCCCACAAAATCCGGCCGCAATGTTTGGAATGAATTAATACATAGATATTATTCAGGTGCGGACTCGGTTAAAAGTATGCAGCAAATATGGGATAAGATGGCTTCGAAGGTAGATGCAGAGCGCTTTATAGCCGTGAAGCAACTGATGACCATTCAATATCAGGAGGCGTTGCGCTGGCGTGATGCATGCGTGCTGTATTTTCAAACCTTCTCCCTGTTGCCGATTCCTGCCGGATATGAAAAACCGGCTCATCCGCTGTCCTATTATCGTGACCAAAAGTTTTCTATGCCGCCCGGGATAGGCGGTAATCAGTAATTAAATTACATTAAAATAGTTTTAATATGTTTATTATCAACAGCAAAAGGAAGCTGATGCTGCCGTTCCTGTTCATGCTCACAGTCTATCTTCCAACATCACTCGCGCAATCGAAAAGGGAGTTTTTAACAAAGCCACTTATTAAAAATATATATACCGCCGACCCATCGGCGCATGTATTTAATGGCAAAATCTACATCTATCCGTCGCATGATATAGACGCTGGTATTGCTGAGAATGATAACGGCGACCATTTCGCTATGCGCGATTATCATATCTTTTCGATGGACAAAGTAGGAGGAAAGGTTACGGATCATGGAGTAGCGCTTGATATTAAAGATATACCATGGGCAGGCAGGCAACTATGGGCACCTGATGCAGCTTATAAAAATGGCGTTTACTATTTGTACTTTCCGGTGAAGGACAAGAATGATATTTTTCGTATTGGTGTTGCTACGTCTAAAAATCCATCGGGGCCTTTTAAAGCAGAGCCTGCTTCCATACCTGGGAGTTTCAGTATAGACCCTGCCGTGTTTACAGACACAGATGGTAAAACCTATATGTACTTTGGGGGTATTTGGGGAGGGCAACTACAACGGTGGGCAACGGGTAAGTATGAAACGAATGGATCGAAAACGGATTTACAGCAAGACAATGCACCAGCGCTGAGTTGTAAGGTGGTGCTGCTAAAACCCAATATGAAGGAATTTGCCGGAAAAGTAAAAGATATAGTGATAGTAGATAAGGCTGGAAAGCCGTTACTGGGGAAAGATCATGACCGCCGCTTTTTTGAAGGCTCCTGGATGCATAAATATCAGGGCAAATACTACTTTACATACTCAACCGGCGACACTCATTTCCTGTGCTATGCCATTGGTGATAACCCGTTAGGACCGTTTACTTACAAAGGTGTATTCATGAAACCAGTACAAGGATGGACAACGCACCACTCAATCGTTGCATTTAAAGGCAAATGGTACATTTTTTATCACGATACGGAACTGTCTGGAAAAACGCATTTGCGCAATATTAAAATGACCGAACTCCATCATGACAAAGACGGCGGTATACAGTTAGTTGATACATTTAAATAATTGAAATGGTGTATACGCGCATTTATATCATTAGAAAGCAGCATGTTTTTTGAATGAAAAGCATCAATGCTGCACAACAGTTGCCTCCTGTTTCTCAGGTTAAACCCACTATCATCATCTCTCAGATTGAACTTAAAAATGTCGCCAGCCTGGATGATCATAAATTTAAAGGTTTGTAAAACTCCTCACCGATGTTAAAATGAGGTCTGCACTTACAAAATGCAGACCTCATTGAATTTAAATCGTTATAATTTGATCCGGCTATTGACAAATAAACTCATCGCCTGATCAGGACAACGTTTATAGCAATCGTTTGTAATTGAATGATAGGCTGCCAAAATAGTACCCGCTGGTATTGCCGGGTATATAATCAACGGTATTCAATTGCAGCACATATAATACAGTTGCTTGATGAATGCTTGTGCCTTTAAATAGTACTACATAGCGATCTTTTACAGGAATAAGTCCGTATTGCTTGCTGTCAGTATAGGTGTACCAATTCTTTGTACTGTTTTCCTTACCTTTTGCTGTTGTATCAACAAGCTGTAATGAAGTTGCGAGTATATCCTTTAAAGTAATGGTACTTAATGAGCTACCGGTTATATCTACATAACCTAAAGTATAACCATTGCCAGCGTGGATTTCCTTACACAAAGTACCATCAAAGCTAAGGAGCACCGAATCACCGGCCGCTTTGTTGCTGGCCAGATCGTAATTTACCTTTCCCCCGTTGCTACCAACTATACCTGCAACAGAATCTGGAGTGGTAAAGGTAGCTTTGGTTACGGCATTGAGCGTTAAAGCGGATGTTTTTGTATTGGCAGTAGCCGGACTTTCTGTAATCTGTTTTTTACAGCCCACGAAAGAAATCAATGCGATAAACACGCACAGGACGGGCAGGAATTTATTTGTCTTCATTTTAAGATATTTTAGAATAATAATTTGAGGAATTATGACAGTTGATTAATGCTTTATTTAAGCTGATCTGTCGAGATCAATAAAAGTAACTTGTATTTCTGAAGCCTTGTTTGTTAAGATAATCATTGATCAGGTTTACTGGCTCATCAGTAGTAATCCAGCGTACGCCGATGTCAACTAAAAACTGCCAACTGCCCCGGTTATCCTGGGTGTCGACTTTGCTTGGGTCTTTAGCAGATCTAAAGTAAAGACTTGCCAGTGTATAACAACAAGTTCCATTAGCGTAGTAAAAATTATTACCCCCTGCATCTGGTATAGCATTAAAACAGGCGATAGTTTTATGATCTCCCCATGCCTGGTTCATCACATCCTGCTGAATGCCATTGCGTTGTTTGATATCAACTTCGGCGCCTATAAAATAAGGTTTACCCCTGAACGACTTATACTGCCCCAAACAATCAATCTTATCAATCATATTGGTGGTATAAACAGGTACGAATCTAAAGTCATTATACCGGCTTCCGCTTAATCCCAAGCTTTTTTCCAGATCACCCGGTCCATTATAAACAGTGGCGTTAATTTTAAAGATAGTCCATTTCGCGGCAGGATTTCCCCAATGATTCTTCCAGCCCCCGCCTTCGTTCATGATGTTCCAGCAGGCCCATGCAGCATTTTTATCCTTAATATCTAATGCCAGTATTATCGCGATTTGATGGTCACGGATATAGGAAAGTACCTGTCTGAACGTAGGTAAATGCTCGTTAGTTAAATTTCCGTTTTTGTCTTTTAAACGAAGGGTTTGTAATGCACCGTTTGGCCAACTGCTCACCAGGTCATTTCTACCCATTCCCAGTTCTGTAGTGCGGCCCAAATTCCAATCATGCATCAGCACCGGCTCACCGTCGCTACTCATTTTTATATCAATTTCTACCATCTCGATCTTATTGTCAAATGCCCGCTGAATGGCACGTAAAGAGTTTTCAGGTACGCCATTTTCGCGCCAGTAGCCCCGGTGGGCACATACCGTAACGAGGTCATTTTTCCACCCAGATTTTAATGTATTGATTACTTTATCTGTGTTTAAAAGCTGTGCCTGTAACAGGTTGGAAGCGCAGACCAGCAATAGTAATAGACTTAATTTTTTAATGTTTTTCATAATAATGATGAATGTCCTTTTTTCTTTTTTTTTAGTTTTTTAAGCGATGTTTTTCTTTGACGCAATTGGCATCTGCGAATTGCACATTTTGTGTGTGGGCGATGTTTTTAAGGTGGTTTCATTTTAATAGGGGTTTTATAATTTAATTTGTTGATTAATTCCGCTTCAGGCGAAACGGGTGTCTTTTATTCCTCCTCTTTATCACTGAATATCCGATCATTAAACCGACTTTATAAGCAATAGCAGGCACAGAAAAGCCTACTATTAGTAAGTTTCATGGAATATCCCGGTAAAAAGTATTTGAATGAGTTAGCTGATTTTTAAGGATGAAGTTTTCCTGATCTTAAGTAATTAAGCAGATCCCTGGGCCTGTCTGTCTGTATAATATTTGCGCCATGGCTAATCAGCCATCCCCATGTTTCATCTGGTTTATTTTCTTCAACAGCAGTATCGTCATCATGCCCGCCATTTTGCTCAGGCCATAAAGCGTTGAACCAGATCGAGTAGCTTTTCTTTAAAGCGGGAACTTTGCCGAGAATGGCATCGGCGTCATTACTGAAAATAATCTGTATAATGGTTTTACGGTGGCTTTTGTAGGAGCTAATGATGTTTTCAGCATTCGAGTCTTTCGGATTCACGATTACCTGCAAAGTCAATTCTTCGGGAATGTTTTGATGATGGGCCTTTACGCTGTCCAATGGCAAGCTATAGATATTAAAAATAGACTGATCAAACATCTTAGCCGAGTCCAGTTTTTGGATGATCTCATCATAATATTCATACCCTTTATCAATATCAATAATGATTTTTCCCTTTGAGGCAGCCAGCATTTCATTAAATGTAGGGATGGGATGTACGGTTGGATGCCCGGTACCGCTTTTTAACCGGAACTTCCTGATCTCTGCCAGTGTATAGTCTTCCGGTTTACCTTTTCCGTTAGTACTGCGGTCAATGGTTTTGTCATGCATAATAATCAGCCGCCCATCTTTTGTTTTACCCATATCAAACTCTGCAATATCAACCCCCATTGCTATACAGTTTTTTAATGCCTGAACAGAGTTTTCGGGCGAGTTCCGCCAATCGCACCGGTGTGCGGTAACTAAAACTGATTTTGAATTTTTATTATTCAGTTGCTCAACCGTCCATTGATAATGCTGCTGAATATTATTAATGGTGTTATTGTTTTTTGACTGACAGAAGCCTGTAACAGGGACCAGAAAAAAATAAAGGCTTATAATATTTTTAATAGGAATCATTTTGAAATTTAATTAGCAGATGCCTATCAGGCACCTGCTTGGTTAGCAATTTAGTAACCCGGGTTTTGTGTATACCCTGCCAGATCCTTCTCCGTTTGAGGGATGGGATAGTATAACAAATAGGTACGCCCATTCAGTGTAGTCAGCAAATCTGTGCGACCGGTTCTTTTAATATCATACCACCAATGCCCCTCGCCAAAAAACTCACGACGTGATTCATTCAGGATCATGTCCTGGTATTGTGAAGCCGTTAAGGCAGCAATTGATGCTGCGGTGGGCGCTAACTTATACCGGTTGGTAAGGTAGGATGCAAGTGTAACCGAGCCAGCTGATGCACCCTGTGCTTCTGCTTTGATCAGATACATTTCGGCCAGCCTGGATATGATGATCGGTGTGGCGATAGGGGTGGGAGATACGGCTAATTGCTGCCCTGTTTTGCCATTCGGGAATTTGATGATCCGGGTAGGATCTGCGGAAAAGACCGCTGCTTTTCTTTTATCTCCCGTTTTGATCAACGGCGCAGATGCATCACTATACAAATTTTTATAAGTAAACATGGCGGGCGAATACGGCCAGGTTGCTTTGGTATCATTTACCTGGCTCAAAAATGAATGCGTACTGGCCGTGCTGTTATTGGCCAGGGCAAATATGATCTCTTTACTGGCTGTGCCTGCAGTAAACATGGAAGAATAAGACATGGAGTCTGTAGATAAAGCAAATTTACCACTGCTGTAATTAATCAGAGAATCGGCATAGGTTATGGCATTGGCATTGTCACCTGTAGCCAGATAAACCCTTGCCATTAATGCTTTTACGGCCTGGTCAGACACGTAAAGGTTATTGCCGAAAGCGCTAACCAATGATCGAGCAGCTATCAGATCGCTTTTTATCTGTGCCCAAACCTGCGCTTCGCTTGAACGCTGAACGGCATCAGTTGAGCTTTTTAAAAGGATAGGCACACCACCGTACCTGATTACCAGATCATAATAGATGAGCGCCCTGAAATACAAAGCCTCGCCTTTATAGGATAGTTGTGTTGTGGTAGCGCCAGCGCCTAAATTATTAACATTCTGAATTAAAATATTGGCGGTATTTATGCCTTTATAACAGCCGCGCCAATAGCTGGTTATATCTGCATCAGAAGCATTCATACTTACCGGGTCGACTACATTATAGCCCGGGCCACCCGTTAGGTTTTCGCCCCTTTTATCAAAATCAAACCAAAAATTGAACAGTACATCTTCCATGGTAGCATACAGGCCTGTTCTTAATTGTGGTATATCGTTTACGCCAAGTGAACTCACGGGTATGGCATTTTGTGGCGATAGATCCAGTTGTTTGGAGCAGCTCCATAGGGTTATGCTTAAACAGGATAATATCATCAATCTTTTTAAGTTTTTCATCATCTTATATTTATACATGATTAAAATTTTAAATTAAATCCGAAAAGGATAGTTCTTAATGCCGACTGTAAGCCAAAATCAACTCCATAGTTAGGATCACCAGGATTGGTAACATATGATTGTTCCGGATCGTAACCATCATACCTGGTAAAGGTGTACAGATTATCGACAGAAGCAAAGATCTTAAGTGCGCTGATATGATATCTTTTTAAAACAACAGGAGGGATATTATAGCCCAGGGTAACTGTTTTTAAACGCAGGTATGATCCGTTTTCTAAAAAATGCGTTGATGGCTCCTGGTTGTATCCATTGGTATAACCCGTAAATACACCTCCTCTTACTGCTCTGGGCATAAAGTTGCTGGTACCGGGCCCGGTCCAATAATGCGTTGCAGCATAAGCGTCAACATTGTAAAACTGCTCGGTTTTACTGCCATCATTTAAAGTCGCGGTTGAAAAGGCATTTCCTAAAGATTCGATCCCTTCCGGGCTACCTCCTTTATAGGAAGCATATACTTTAGCGCCTACTGAATATTGTGCAAATACACTCAGATCAAAACCTTTATAGCTAACATTGTTGGTAAAACCGCCATAATAATCAGGGGTAGCTTTACCAGCATATTGCCGATCGGCAGCGGTAATATCACCATCGCCATTAATATCATCGTATTTAATATCACCAGCTCTTACACCTTTTGCGTATAATTTGGCTGGCACCTCATTATCCTGTTGGTAGATCCCTGTTTGTTTTAATAAGTAAAACGCGCTGATAGGTTCGCCATTGATCAGGGCATGAATACCGGTTCCGCCGCCTAATAAACTGCTTCCCGTAGCAGGGATAATATACTGCTGACTGCCATCATACAGGGAGAGCAGTTTGTTTTTAACAAACGTAATATTGGCCGAGGCATCCCATTTAAACTCCCCTGTGAGTATTTTAGCATTTAAACTTAACTCTAAACCTTTATTGTTTAATGCCCCGATATTGGCTGCTACAGAAGTAAATCCGGTTGTAGCATAAACGGGTTTATTATACAACAGATTGGTTGTTTTCTGGTAAAAATAGTCTGTTGTAAATCCTACACGTCCGTTCCACAACTCGGCATCTATCCCTACATCAAACTGACCGGCTTTTTCCCAGGTAAGGTTTTGGGCATTTTGTGTAATAACCAGGCCACCCTGGTTATTATAGGAATTACCACCCGAAACCAACGATTGATTAGCATAATTACCAATACCCGCCAAGCTTCCGGTAACACCATAGCTCGTTCTTAATTTAAGTTGCGAAAGTGTATTGGCAAGTGGGCTGTTTTTCATAAAAGATTCATTCATTACCTGCCAGCCAACAGAAACTGAAGGAAATGTGCCATACCTTTTACTGGAGGAGAACCGGGAAGAGCCATCAGTGCGTAAACTCGCGTTCAGGATATAACGGTTATCATAGTCCAGGGTCAACCTTCCAAAATAGCTTTCCAACGCATATGAATCATAACTAACCGCATCCGGGTAAATATTTGTTCCGGCATTAACTGAATTTAAGTTAGCTGAGGGATATGCGGCGTTAGCATAATTGCTGCTGTACACACCCAATTGATCATTGGTGTATTTTTCATAAGAATGGCCTGCCAGTACATTGTAGTTTAATTTACCTATGCTGTTCTTATAATTAAGTATATTATCCACCACATAGCGGTAGGCAAGGTTTCTATCCTGTAAAATGGCGCCATTGCCTGCTGTAACATTCCTGGCTACCATTTTATCCGTTAACTTTTTATTATTATTAAATAAGGAGCCAAACGCACTTACAGACGGTGTATAGGTTAGTCCTTTTATGGGAGTAATGTCCAAACTTATCCTTCCTATTCCCTCTGTAGTATTTGTTTTCCAGATCTCCTCGTTAATCAGCATCACCGGATTATGGCGAATGATGCCATTTACCCCGTTCACAGCATAACTGCCATCTGCATTATAGGGGCCATACCAGGGTTGCTCTTCTCTTGCGGTGTATAATACTTTGAGTCCTACGTTACCTTCTTCCAATAAGCGTTGAGCGGTATAGGAGCCGGATAAATTGGTATGCAAAGTAAAGTATTTGCTAATAGTATGATTAAGATTTAAACGATAATTGTACTGATTATAATTACTGTTCTTCAAAATACCCTGCTGACCAAAATACCCAAAAGAGGTAAAAACATTGGTGTTTTTGTTTCCTCCGGAGATATCAATGGCTGCGGAATTGTTAACAGCCGATTCGCGAGAAATTAGTTTTACCCAATTAGTT
The DNA here is from genome assembly GCF_041355315.1 of Mucilaginibacter sp. RCC_168. Lineage (NCBI taxonomy): Bacteria > Pseudomonadati > Bacteroidota > Sphingobacteriia > Sphingobacteriales > Sphingobacteriaceae > Mucilaginibacter > Mucilaginibacter sp. RCC_168. The sequence goes on along the minus strand of NZ_JBFUPN010000002.1, from coordinate 28,407 downwards.
TCCTGAATTACCGGGGGAACGTATAAGGTAAGGCTGGTACCTTTCTGAATATTATAATTTTTAACCGCGTCCTGCATCACGGCAGTGTATTGCGCGGCGCTGGCCATGGGGATATCATTATAAATCCTGCCTGTTCCGGTATGAGCCGTTACATTCACTTGCGTTTTACCCTCTTTGCCCGATTTGGTGGTGATAATGACCACACCGCTGTTTGCCCTTGAACCATATATGGCTGATGCTGCAGCATCCTTCAATACATCTATGGATTCTACGTCATCCGGGTTTAGGTTAGGCGCGGTTTCAAAAGGCACGCCATCAATAACATATAACGGTGAACTTGCCCCACTAATGGAGCCCGTACCGCGTACCAGCACAATAGGTTTTGCACCAGGGATACCAGATGGGGTTAACACGTTAACACCTGTAACCCTTCCCTGTAAAAACTTAACAGGATCATTGGTTGCTCCCTTATCTACTTTATCAGGTTTTATCGAAGCAATAGATGAGCTTATATCTTGCTTTTTCTGGCTGCCATAGCCCACCACCACAACCTGATTAAGCGCGGAAACCCCGGCGAACAGCTTAACATCAATACGCGATTGTGTGCCAACTGGAATCTCTTTTATGGTATAACCAATGTAAGAAAATACAAGCACAGCATCCTCACTGACCACATTGACACTGTACTCACCCCTGGCGTTGGTTATGGTCGATTGGTTGCCTCCCTTAATCGTTACCGTTACACCAACAAGGCTTTCGCCGGTAGTTGCGTCAATAACGGTACCTGTAATAATACCAGACCTTTTTGCTGATGCTGCTTTTTTAGGTTTGATCAGCACATAATTGCCGGAATACTCAATATTAACCGGATAGCCTTTAAGTAAACGCACCAGGGTGTTATTTAGCGACTGATTTTTTACCTCCAGCGATACAAGTTCAGCTAAAGGCAACACGTCTTCACCGTAAACAAATTTACACCGGCTTTTATTTTCAATTTGTGAAAGGGCGTTTTCTAAAGTAACATGTTTAAGTTTTAACGAGATGATCTGATCTGCTATTGATTGCGCCTTGACTGGTTCAGCATAGCTTAAGGTATTCAGTATAACGATGATGACTGTTATCAGCGTACTGTATTTCATGATCTTCCATGTTTTTTTTGGTGCATTTATAGAAAGGCACAAAAGATTATTCATAATTTTGATTTGGTTTTAAGTAAACGCTTAAAGCAATAGAGCTCCCTGTTAAGGTCCCTTGGATCTTAATGATAGTGTTTAGCGACATCTGTATGGGAGAAGGATCAATACCGGAGGTGTTAGTAGCATCTTCGGTATTTTTATTTTTGGTTCTTTATTTTATCATCAATAATTTTTAAGGTCAATAATTCAGGTTAATTGTTGGTTATCTTATCAGGTACGTTGTACCTTCATGTTTATACCTGGCACCAACATAGGTGCATAAAACGCTGATCACATTTTCGAGCGATTCATTTTTATCAAAATGCGCGTTCAATATCGACTCAGCTATACGGTTATTCTGAATAATGATATTTGTGTTGTACCTGCGGATCAATGTCCGGGTAATTTCGTTCAGTGTCTGGTCTCTGAAAATTAAGGTACCGTTTGTCCAGGCTTTCAAAGTCGATGCATTTGTTATAGTGCTTTTTAATAGTTTACCATCTTTAATATAATAATCAGCCGTTTGGTTGGGAATAAGCAACGCAGATGATTTCCCGGCTACAACACCTACTTTACCGCTGGTTACGGCTACCATGATTTTAGGTTCATTGGCATAAGCTTTTACATTGAAACTAGTTCCTAAAACCTGGGTCTTTACTTTACCTGTATATATTAAAAATGGCTTTTCGGGATTGTGCACTACCTCGAAATAGGCTTCGCCTATCAAAGTAACCTCCCTGGTTGCCGTGTTGAATTTACTGGGAAAGCTTATCCGGGTAGCGGCGTTTAAAAATACCCTTGAGCCATCTGGAAGGGTTATCGTTTTGAGCTGGCCGGCAGGGTTGTAAATGCTGCTATATTGCTCGGGTTGTTTACCGCTATATTTATTCCAGCCCCAAATACCAATAGCACTCACAAGTAATAGCATTGCGGCGATTTTCAGGATGCTTTGTAAATGGATATGGTCGCTTTTTTTCTTTTTAGCAAATAAGCTGCTTTTTATCTGGAAACGGATATCTTCTTTTAGTCTGTTTTCCTGCTCATCGTTTTGGAATTGATAATTGGGTTGACCATGGCCCTGCTCATCGATCCATTGGTTCAATATTTCCATTTCTTCCTCGGAACACAAACCTTTTTTATATTTTGTAATGAGTTTAAGGGCTTGTTCTTTATCCATTGTACGCTTGGCTTTATAAATACATTATCAGTTATGAGGCCACATAGTACTATACCCAATTAAAATTTATTTAAAAAAAGTTTGTTTCACGCGGGATGTTAGCCCAATAGCGAAGATTAGGAATGGTATTCAAGCTGAAAAAACGGACAATTATTTCAGAAGAAAGTAGATCACCGCGATGGTCAGGTAATCCGCGAAGTTTAATTTCAATCGTTTTAACGCGGTCGAAAGCTGGTTTTTAACAGTTTGTTCAGAAATATTAAGTTGTTCGGAAATTTGCAGTGTTGAATGACCGTCAATACGGCTTAGCTTAAAAATTTCCTTCATTTTACAAGGTAAGTTCTGTATAGACGAGTTTAATAAGCTGTTCACTTCATTGATATGAACTCTTTGATCTATGTTGTTTTCTGAAGGGTGATCATATTGATTAACACGCAAGGCATGTAGTTTCCTGACCTCATTGGCGTGGTAAAAATTGATTAACTTAAACCGGAGTATCGAAAAAAGATAGGCAGATAACGAAGAGTTTAATTTTAAACCATCTCTTTTGTTCCACAGTGAAATAAAAACATCCTGCACCATGTCTTTGGCAATATCCTCAGACTGTAATCGATTGTATGCGTATTGAAAAAGTTGTTTCCAGTAAAGATCATAAATGTAATCGAACGCCCTTTCACCATCCTGCAGTAGTTGTTCAATTAAAAGCTGGTCATCGTGGTAAACAATATTCATAACAATATATAATCGCGCAAAAATAACGACATATTAAGGACTCTGCATTAACTTATCATTAAGTTAAATCATTATCAAGGAAATTTGATTGCCCCCTCAGCAATTTAAAATCATTACCTTGGCGTTAACATTAAGAGATTACGCCATCTGGTTTATCTCGGTAGGCACTTATACCGGGAACATATTGGACATTGCGCGGCATGTCAATGCAACTTGCTTTTTTTAAACTCGCTTGGTGTGCAGTCATATTTTGCTTTAAATACCGTTGCAAAATAGTTCGGGTTGGAAAAGCCGACCATATAGGTAATTTCGGCGATGGTATAGTTTTCATTAATCAGCAGGTATTTAGCTTTTTTTAAACGCCTGTTCAAAATATAATCAGTAATACTACAGCCCATCAACGCTTTAACCTTACGATAAAGTTGCACTCTTGAAATACCTATAATTTTACAAATATCATCAACACTCAAATTCTCGTTTGACAGGTTTTGCTCCACAATTCCAGAAAAATCGTTAACGAATTTTTTGTCGAGGTTTTTTGAAAGCGGGAGCTTATCTAAACCACTGATATCACTGGAAAAATGCTCTTTTAATATCAGCCTGTTTCTAAGCAGATTTTGAATATTCGCTGCCAGGTAAGCCAAATTAAAGGGCTTGATTATATACATATCCGCCATGGACTTCAATCCGTCAATCTGCTGTTCAACACTGGCCTGCGCCGTAAGCAGAATAACGGGGATATGTGAGGTTCGCAAATCTGATTTTAACTTTTCTACTAAAACCTTACCGGTGAGGCCAGGCATCATTACATCAGCAACGATAAGGTCAGGGACTTTTTCAAAAGCCTCGTTTAAAGCCTCGTTACCGTTGCTTGCCGTATAAATATCATATTGTTCGGAAAGCTTTTCCTTGAGGTAGCATAGCAATTCGGCATTATCTTCCGCCAACAAAAGCGAGTACTCTTTGGGCGCACTGAGGGCATCGTTTGGACTATCCGGGTTTATCCGTTCAAGATCCGCCTGATAAATCTTCGACTTTTCACCGAGGTCATCATGACCTAAAGGTATATCTGATTTTTGTTCTTCATTGAATTGGTGAGCTCCCAAAGGTAAAGCGACGGTAAAAGTAGTTCCTTTCCATTTTTGACTGTGGACTTCTATTGTGCCGCCATGAAGCAGCACAATCTCCCTGGAAAGTGAAAGCCCGATACCTGATCCCTGACCTTTATGATGATCAACCTGGTAAAACTGGTCAAATATCTTAAGTTCCTCCTCCGGGGTCAGCCCAACTCCGCTATCCGCTATGTCAACATACACTTGTGATTCGTTTTTCCTGACATGGACGCTGATCTGTCCCTTTTCCGAACTAAACTTGATCGCATTGGATATCAGGTTAAAAAATACCTTGTCGAGCATATTCACATCAAACCATAACTTAATTTCTTTTTCTGCCGGGAAAAATTTAAGATCAATCTGCATTTTACCGGCATGATGTGTAAAGCTTTCGATAATATCCTGTAAAAACTTAACGAGGTTGTGCTCAGAAACCTGTAGTTGCTGCTTATCATATTCTATCCTGCGATAATCAATTAACTGATTAACCAGGCGCAGCAGACGGTAAATATTTTGATGCACCATTTTAAGCTGACGCCCTGCAATGGAGATGATCTTTTCGTTTTGAAAAAGCTCTTCTATCGGAGACAACATGAGCGTTAACGGTGTACGGAACTCGTGTGATATATTGGTGAAAAAATTAAGTTTCGCCTCTGTAGCTGTCTCAGCCTTCACAGACATCTCCATCAGCTGGTTACGTTGTTCCAAAATCTCGGCATTTTTTAATTCCAGGCTTTTATTGATCTTCCGGTTCTCCATCAGGAAGTAGAACGCCAGCCCTCCTAAAATAACCGCCAAAACCAATGTTATAATAATAATGTTGAGTACAACCTGCTGACTGTTATAAACCGCTTCCTGTTCCTCCAGCAATAATTTCTGTTTTTCAATATCTTTTTGTTGACTGCTGATCCTGCTCCATTGCATTTTCATTAATTGTACGTTCGAGGAATCAATCACGAGCGACTGGAGGATACGTTCCCTTTCAAACGGCTCCTTGTTAAGGATGTTGAAAGCGGTGGTAATGGCTTCTTTTCCGCCGGTGGGGTAAAGCAAACTGGCGTCCAATATTTTGTCAGAAACCATTTGCAATCCGCCGCCGGGGCCAGGCAAGGCATCAATGCCAATTATTTTTGTATCGTGGGTCGTATGTTGCCGGTTGAATACTTCGCGTGCACCGCTCGCCATGACATCATTATGCGCGAATACCGTATTAAAGCCGGGGAGCTGGTTGTTTATTTTAATTAACTGGTCCTCTGCATTTTTCTTGAGCCAATCTCCATAAATCTTGCTTTTGATCCGGATGTTTTTGTAACTGCGGATACCGTCCTCAAAGCCACGGTCGCGTTCGATAGCGGGCGAGGAACCCGGCAGCCCCATGATTTCTAATAAATTAACCGGGCCTTTCAGGGTGTTGCCGACATAGGTTCCCGCCATAAAACCAAGTTGATAATTATCTGCACCAACATAAGCAGTGTATAGAGATGACGAAGTTTTTCGGTCAATAACAATCACCGGGATGCCTTTATTATAAGCCTGTTCTACTACTTTGGTCAGTGGCCGGGCTTCATTTGGTGATATAATGAGCAGATCTATACCGTCATCGACCATTTTTTCTACCTGGGCAATTTGTTTTTTGCTGCTTCCGCCTGCATCTGCATAAATGAAGTCAGCGCCGGGATGCAGGGAAAGCTCCATTTTCATCTCTTCCAGCATCGTTCTTCGCCATTGATCGGACCCGACGCATTGGGAAAAACCGATGACATATTGCGATTTTTTGTTAACAGGCCGGCATCCGAAAATGCAACAAACAAGAATAAGTGAGAATATGGTTTTAAAATAGCTCATAAAAACAAGGCTGCACAACTGGAATATGATCAAAAAATAATCGGCAAGATCTCCGCAATTGGCTGACGGAAGACTTCTTTGATGTAAAAATAACCATAATGGAACGGCATAACAAAACCATGCTTTGACCCGGGCACACTTCAGTTGCATAAAAATGTAACCATACAAGAGATAGCTGTAACAAAAACAAAGATTTCTACACCTTAAATTGTGTTTTTTATTATATGTTATTGAAAATCAAGTATTTAATAAAAGTTTTAAATTTTGAGATTTTTGATATAAAAACGTTCACCCATAGTGTTGTAATCAGCCTACTTTCGATTTGTTAACCAATTAACACCTATAATTTATGAGAAAAAATTCCGTCCTGGCCTGGTCCATGGTCGTAGCCCTTGGTGGGTTTTTATTCGGATTTGACACCGCCGTTATCTCAGGTGCCGAAAAATCAATTCAGCAATTCTGGCACCTGTCTGTTTTTGAACATGGATTAACCATTTCCATCGCTTTAATAGGTACAGTGATCGGTTCTTTATTAGGCTCGCGGCCATCTGACCGTTTTGGCCGCAAAAACACACTATATTTTGTAGCACTGGCTTACCTACTTTCTTCTATCGGTACCTCGCTCGCCGGTAACTGGTACCTGTTTTTAGGATTCCGTTTTTTAGGAGGCCTGGGTGTGGGTGCTTCTTCGGTAACTGCACCTATTTATATATCCGAAGTTTCTCCGGCTGATCGTCGTGGTCGCTTGGTGGGCTTGTTCCAGTTCAATGTCGTTTTAGGTATACTGGTTTCTTATTTGTCCAACTACCTGATCAGCCAGGGGGGCGAGACGTCCTGGCGGTGGATGCTCGGCGTACAGGCCTTTCCGTCATTGGTCTTCCTGATCCTGATCCGCTTTATTCCCGAAAGCCCTCGTTGGCTGATCCTGAAAAAAGGCGCTACAGAACGCGCATTACAAATATTGCGTATTATAAATCCACTCAATTGCGATGCGGAACTGGAATCAATAAAAAACTCGCAGTTAGGCAGCGATTCACATCTGCGTAATGCAAGCCTTTTTTCCGGGGAATATAAATTACCCATTATCCTGGCCGTACTTTTTGCTTTTTTTAACCAGGTATCAGGCATAAACGCGATCATCTATTATGCGCCGCGTATTTTTGAGATGGCAGGTCTCGGCGCACACTCCTCCCTTTTGTCCACCGTCGGCATCGGGATGATCAATTTCATTTTTACCCTGCTGGCTATTAACATTATTGACAAGGTTGGCCGGAAATTATTAATGCTCGTTGGATCGGTTGGCCTCATTGTCTCCCTGTTTATGGTGAGTTACACTTTTTTCACCGGTAATTTTAGCGGTTTTGCTATTCCTGTCTATATGATGATCTTTATCGCCTTTTTTGCCTTTTCACAAGGGGCTGTCATCTGGGTGTTTATTTCTGAGATCTTCCCTAACCAGGTACGTGCGAAGGGTCAGACCCTGGGTAGCTCCACGCACTGGATCATGGCCGCTTTGATCGCCTTTAGCTTTCCCTATTTCGCTGAAAAACTTGGCGGAACCATCACTTTCTCCTTTTTCGGGACTATGATGGTGTTGCAACTCATCTTCGTTTGGCGACTGATGCCCGAAACCAAAGGCAAATCCTTAGAGCAAATAGAAAACAATATCGTAATGCATTAAATGACTGCGTGATGAAAACAAACACACTTGAAATACCTGTAATCTGCTATGGCGAAATACTATGGGACATGTTACCCGATGGTCCCCAACCAGGCGGAGCGCCGTTAAATGTTTCCTATCACCTGAATAAACTGGGCTTACTTACCAGCATTGTCAGCAGGGTAGGGAACGACACCAATGGGGAAAAATTGATAAAGTTGCTTGAAAACTGGGGCATAAACCACGATTTCGTACAGGAAGATTCGGAATATCCAACAAGCGAGGTGGTAGCAAAAATGAATAACGGGAATGAAGTTTCCTACGACATTGTATACCCGGTTGCCTGGGATTTTATCGGGGTTTCCGATGCTATTGCGGATCAGCTGTCGCCTGATACGTATTTCGTATATGGCAGCCTGTCTTCACGAAATACGATTACCAGAAAGACCCTGATGGAGCTTTTGGAAATAGATTGCATCAAAGTTTTTGATATCAATTTAAGACCGCCATTTGTAAACAAGGATCTACTGGAGATGCTGCTGGCAAAAGCAGACATCGTTAAGTTCAACCAGGCGGAACTGGAAATGGCGCAGATATTATTTGGCGGTTCTTTCAGTCAGGAACTTTCTCAAATCAGGTTTATCCAGGACAAGTTCAATGTTCCGGAGATCATTGTGACCAAGGGTGAATTCGGCGCTTCTTACTATAAAAATGACAAAGTTTATCATGCCTGGGGCACCGAAGTCAAAGTGAAGGACACTATCGGCAGCGGCGATTCATTTTTATCGGCATTCATTGCCAACCATCATTTAAAACAGGATCCTAAAGTCACGATCAAAAATTCAGTCGCGATGGGCGCGTTTATAGCCACAAAGAAAGGAGGATGTCCACCATATGAAATAGCAGAGTATACAAACTTCAGAAATCAAATGTTTTAAACCAATCAATAACCATTTAATAATTATGAGAAAAATTTTATTTTTTTGTTCCCTGCTGGTAACAATGGCCAGCGGAAGTTTTGGGCAGTCCCGCTTAATTAAGGGTACTGTTACAGACAAATCTTCCAATACCTTAGAGGCGGTTACTGTTGCCGTTATCGAAACCCAAAAAGCGGTGTTGACAGATAAGAACGGCAAGTTTGCTATTGAGGCAACGCCAGGCCAGACCCTAAGATTCTCTTATGTAGGCTTAACGTCGCAAACGGTAAAAATTACATCGGCATCGGCAAATCTGCAAATTACACTGGAAGGTAATTCAAACCTGAACGAAGTGGTAGTTACAGGTTATCAAAAAGAACGTAAAAAGGATATTACGGGTGCAGTTGCTGTTGTGAATGTAAGTGAGATCAAAGATATTCCCGTAGGTAATCCTATTAAAGCGTTGCAAGGCAGGGTACCAGGTTTGTTTATCACCGCAGATGGTTCGCCTAACGGAACAGCAACAGTACGGGTACGCGGTAACACCACGCTGCCACTGCCGGGCCTTCCGGGTAACGATCCACTGTATATTATTGATGGTGTACAAACCCAGCGCGGGCTGCAGGAAATAAACCAAAGCGATATCGAGTCGATACAGATCCTGAAGGACGCTGCGTCAGCCTCTATTTATGGTTCACGCGCGGCAGCAGGTGTTATTATTGTTACCACCAAAAAAGCAAAAGCCGGATTTAGCCGTATCAACTTTGATGCTTCTACATCCATGCAGTTTTATACCACCAAGTTAAAAACATTAAATACCCAACAGCGCGGAGCAGCCTACTGGCAGGCATCCGTAAACGATAAACTTGACCCTAATCTGAATCAGACCTATCAGTACGACTGGAATAAAGACTACAATAACCCGGTACTGAACCAAGTTATATTGCCTGAGTTTTTGGATGCAGCCAAAACAATGAAGCCTGCCAATACAAACTGGTTTAATGAAATTGGTCAAACATCGGTTATTCAATCATACAACCTATCGGTAGCTAATGGTAATGAAAAAGGAAATTCGCTGTTTTCTGTAAGTTATTATGATAACAAGGGCGTAATTAAAGAAACTCACGATCAAAAGATCACAGCCCGCTTTAATTCGGAATACAACTTTTTTAATAACCGTTTAAAAATAGGCGAAACCTTTACGGGCACCTATATGAAGGATGTGCTGATTCCCACCGGCGATGTTACCAGTCTTTCTCAAATTGAAGAGCCAGCTGTACCTGTACATACGGTTGATGGCATAGGCTGGGGTGGCCCGGGCCCGGGCATGGCCGACAGGCAAAATCCAGTAAGGCTGATAGAAGATAACAAACAAAATAAAAACAATTTTGGCCGGATACTGGGCAACGCCTATGCCGAATTAAATATTATTAAGGGCTTAAATTTTCGCACAAGCATATCGGCAGACTATAACGGAAATTATGCGCGTACTTTGCGTAAATCATACATTTCCGGCTTCCTTTCCGATCCTACAAACCTCGTTAATCAAAATGCCAATTATGAGGGTAACTGGATATTCAGCAATACACTTACCTATAATTTTAATAAAGGAAAACATAAACTGGATGTACTGGCAGGCCAGGAAGAACTTAAATACATTAATCAATCGCTTTACGGAACAAGACAAGGTGTTGGAGAAGAAAATATAGATTATGCCTACCTGAGTTCCGGATCAACCAATATAGATAATGGCGGTTCGGGTGCCACCTATTCCTTGTTATCATACTTTGGTAAGGCCAACTATTCTTACGACGACAAATACCTGTTGTCAGCTACTATCCGTAGAGATGGCTCGTCGAGGTTTGGTTCCAACAACAGGTATGGGGTGTTTCCGGCGGTTTCAGCGGGCTGGCGTTTGAGCCAGGAAAGTTTTATCAAGGATAATATTTCTGCCGTGTCTGACCTGAAATTAAGGTATTCTTATGGTCAAACTGGAAATCAGGCAAGTCCATATTATGCTCCCTATACGCTTTACTCGGCTATTTATGGCGTAAACCACATTTTTGGCTATGAAACCGGTTCGGCCTATGATATTTCAGGGGCTGGTACAGGCCAGCTGCCATCTGGTTTTACGCAAATACAGCAGGGTAATGATAATTTAAAATGGGAAACTACCACACAATCAAACTTTGGTTTGGATTTTGGTCTGTTTAACAATACCGTTACCGGATCGGCTGATTATTTTGTTAAAAATACCAAAGATATTTTGCTTACCCCCGCATACCTTGCCGTTTTGGGCGAGGCCGGCAACCGCACTATTAATGCAGCCTCGGTGCGTAACACCGGTTTTGAGTTTTTGTTAAATTATAGTGGCAGGGTGTCAAATGACCTTTCTTTTACGCTAACAGGTAATATAGCCGCATATCGCAATAAGATCACCAGTTTGCCCCAGGATGCAATAGCTTCCTATCCAGGTAATGGAACAGACCAAACTATTCTGGGCCGGTCAGTTAACTCTATATACGGGTACGTTGCCGATGGATTGTTCAGGTCGCAGGTCGAAGTTGATAATTCTGCCAGCCAGCCGGGTAAAGGCCTGGGCCGTATAAGGTACAAAGACTTGAATGGCGATGGTGTTATTGATAGCAAGGACCAGAAATTTATAGGTAACACTGATCCCGACTTCACCTATGGTTTAAACACCACGGTTAACTTTAAGCAATTTGACCTCGTATTCTTTTTTCAGGGAGTGCAGGGTGTTATGGAGTACAATACCTACAAAGGCTTAACCGACTTTTCATCAATTGCACCCGGAGCTAATTGGGGCGTAAGAACGCTGAGCGCCTGGACTCCTAAGAATCCTAACTCAACCATTCCCGCATTAACCACTGTTGACAGGAACAACGAGGGACGGTCATCTACCTATTACATTGAAAATGGTTCCTACTTAAAATTAAGGAATATTCAAGTAGGTTATAACCTTAAAAGTGCGCTCAGAAGCATAAATGTTAAAACTGCACGCGTATTTGTGCAAGCCAGTAACCTGTTTACGGTTAAGAGTAAATCATACACGGCAACTGATCCGGAAAATCCGAATAACATTTATCCGATCCCGGTTATAGCTACCCTGGGTGTAAACCTTTCCTTTTAAATATTTATAAAATAAAGACATGAAAAGTAAAATATATATAGCGGGCTTTATTTGTATCTGCCTGCTGTCCTGCAAAAAAACTTTGGACACCATACCTCAGGGTACGGCGGCAAGTGCCGATTTAAATACACCTGCCAATGTTGATAAAATGGTAATTGCCGCTTACTCGGCCTTAGGTAATGATGAGTATATGACCCCTTACAGCAGTATGTGGCCTTATGGCAGCATTAGGAGTGGAGATGCTTATAAAGGCGGCGATGGCCCCGGCGATATCAGCGAGTTTCATGGCTACGAAACGTTTTCATTAAACCGTGTAGATTATGGGCCAACAGATGCGCTCTGGTTTCGCATATATGTAGGAATAGGCCGGGTAAATGACGCATTAAGCCGGGTTAATGCTATAACCGAAACTGATTATCCTAATAAGACCATAAGGCAGGGCGAGCTGCGCTTTTTACGCGGGCATTTCTATTTCCTCCTAAAGATATTGTTTAAGTATGTGCCTTATATTGATGAAACGATAACCAAAACTGATTATCCAACCATTTCAAACCGTGCGATGACCGATGATGCTTTATGGAAAAAAATTGAAGATGATTTCCGTGCAGGAGTAGCCAATTTACCAAAAACACAATCTGATGTGGGCAGGGCTAATAAATTTGCTGCGGAAGCGTACCTGGCTAAAGCGTTATTATACCATGCCTACACTCAGGATGACAATAATAATGTAACCTCGGTCGATCAGGCAAAACTTAAAGAAGTTAATAGCCTGTGTGATGATGTGATCAATTCCGGCTCTTATGCTTTAAGCACTGATTTTGCCAATAACTTTTTATCGCAATTTGAAAACGGCAAGGAATCTGTTTTCGCTATTCAATATTCTATAAATGATGGTACACCGCAAGGTCGCGAGGATTTTGGTCATGAGCTCGATTACCCGATGAATCAAGAGTATGGTTGCTGCGGATTTCATGTACCCAGCAATAACCTGATCAATGCGTTTAAAACTGATAATACGGGCTTACCTATGTTTGGTACTTTTAATAATGCCGATGTGGAACCTACCGGTAATTATCAGGCCAACTCATTTGATCCGCGTATTGACCATACTGTGGCAACCCCCGGACATCCGTATAAATACGATCCAAATTTTATATTTCAGACATCGTGGGCAAGGGCTCCGCAGGTTTACGGACCTCATTTGAGCATGAAAGAAACCGTGTTACCGGGTGATGCCGCCTTTAAAAAGTTCCCGCCATTTATGTCGAGCGGTAAAAACTGGGCCATTATCCGCTATGCCGATGTACTTTTATTTAAGGCCGAGGCGTTGATAGAGTTAGGAAGGCAGCTGGAAGCTGTGCCATTGATCAATCAGGTACGCCAGCGTGCAGCTAATAGCGAATCACTGCTTAAGCAGGCCAACGGAAACAGCATATCCAATTACAAAATTGATACCTACAAACCGGGTGTCAACTGTGTATGGACACAGGATTATGCAAGGCAGGCATTACGCTTTGAGCGCCGCCTGGAGTTTGCCATGGAAGGGTACCGCTTTTTTGACCTGGTGCGCTGGGGTATTGCTGCTGAATATATGAACAGCTATTTTACTGTGGAGAAAACCAGGAAATCGCATTTGCAGGATGCCGTGTTTAAAAAGAACCGGGACGAATACATGCCAATTCCGCTAAACCAGATTAATTTTAGCAAAGGATTATACAAACAAAATACCGGATGGTAATTTAATTGATAACTCAACTATGAAAAGAAATTTCAAACATCTCCTTAGTCTGGCTTTCGTAGTGATAGGTGCAACAGCCTTGGCACAAACACAGGACAATAACAAATATCAGGAGCAATATCGGCCACAGGTGCATTTCTCGCCCAGGGAGCACTGGATCAATGATCCGAATGGTATGGTTTATTATAACGGAACTTATCATTTGTTCTATCAATACTATCCCGGCGGCACAACATGGGGCCCCATGCACTGGGGGCATGCACAAAGTAAAGATCTGATGCACTGGAAAGAAATGCCGATTGCGTTATATCCGGACAGTTTGGGTTATATTTTTTCTGGCAGCGCAGTTGCCGACATTCATAACACCTCGGGCTTTGGAAAAAATGGCCGTATTCCCTTAGTCGCCATTTTTACACATCACGATCCGAAAGGCGAAAAAAGCGGACGGAACGATTTTCAGAACCAAAGTCTTGCCTACAGTCTGGACGAGGGTAAAACCTGGACGAAATACGCCGGTAATCCTGTTTTGAAGAATACCGGAATACGGGACTTTCGTGATCCTAAAGTGATGTGGTTTGAGCCGCAAAAGAAATGGATAATGACATTGGCCACTCAGGATCATATCACTTTTTTTTCTTCACCTGATCTGAAGCGCTGGAAACAGGAAAGTGAATTCGGAAAACAGTTGGGCGCTCATGGCGGTGTTTGGGAATGTCCCGATCTGTTTCCGTTAAAAGTCGATGGGAAAACTTATTGGGTGTTAGTTGTAAACCTGAATCCTAGCGGCCCAAATGGCGGATCGGCAACTCAATATTTTATCGGAACGTTTGACGGACATGGCTTTACAGCGGTGGACGGAAAGACCCGTTGGCTCGACTACGGACCTGATGAGTATGCAGGTGTGACCTGGAGCAATACCGGCGACCGTAAAATATTTCTGGGCTGGATGAGTAACTGGGCGTACGCCAACCTGGTGCCTACAGAAAAGTGGCGTAATGCCATGACCATACCCCGGGACCTGTCACTAAAACAGGTGAACGGAGAAGTACTCCTTGCCTCATTGCCTGTGCCCGAATTGAATGGAATCAAAGAGCCAGCTAAATCAGTAGTATTGAACAAAGCAGGTACATTTACAGGACGCGGTTTGCTCAAGTTGTCAACAGCGTCTTTAAGCGATTACCGTGTGACATTGTCAAATAGCCTCGGGGAGGAATTGGTCATTGGTTATGACAAAAAAGCCAGGCAATATTATATTGACCGCACGAAGGCCGGCAATACGGCTTTTCAGAAAGACTTCAAGGGGCGTTTCTTTGCACCCAGGTTTTCATCCTCACAAAGCTCTGATCTTACCCTGGTAATTGATGTGGCTTCTGTAGAACTCTTTGCCGACCAGGGCCTTACCACGATGACTGCCATCTTTTTTCCCAATAAGCCATTTGATCATTTTAAAGTTGAAAGTAAAGACAGGCTCAAGGACCTTAAACTATCGGGGCTTAACGCTATCTGGAAATAGATGAATTAGGACTCCAGTTTGAGAATTAGTTGATATAAGTGCTCCGGTAAAATGGGGCGCTTATTTTTTTTTAAAATAAAAATGGGACAGAGTACGATTTTACATCTCTGTCCCACTGAGTGACCTGGGAGAGGCTCGAACTCTCGACCCACTGATTAAGAGTCAGTTGCTCTACCGGCTGAGCTACCAAGTCTTTTATTTTTATTGGGTTGCAAATATGCTGATTTATTTTTGATTTTAGGTTCAGGATATTTGATTTTGGATAATTTTTTTGATTAAAAACTCCAAGAATGGTCTTCTTCGTATTGAGGTATTAGGTGAAAATTAATATTCAGCCAATACATTGAAGCCAATACCCGCTATACCTACTTTTTCCCATTTTGCCTGGCTGGTTTCGCGAGAGATGATGGAGCCACCTAAGAAACTTGCAGAAAACATTACGCCATGGCCCTCTGTATTTTGTATCCATTCCAGGCTTACATAAAATTTGTCCTTGGCAACAATGTTATAAGGTTCCAGGTTTACATTTATCCTTTGCTGGCCTTTTTTAACGGTCACAAATATGTTTTCATTTTGCAAAAGCTGATCGGGCATGCCGTCTTTAACGCTGTAAAAGTTTAGGCGAAGTTTTACAGAGTCGGTTACTTCGGTTGCTATATTGGCGTTAAATTGCTTTATAAAAGTAGGCGATTTTTTGATCTTGATAATGGCACCTATCTCATATCCTGGTTTGTTGTCGGTAAAACCCGCGTTGGTAGATTTAGATTGCGAAGTATTTCCCAATACTACTTGTTTCCATTTATGGTTGTTAACCTTTACTTCTTTTAACTGGGTAACTGTGGGCTGTAAAAGCAGTATTTTATGAGCTTCTGCATCCTTAATAAAACTGGCCACCTGGTAGGTGAGTGATTTATAGCCTATCATAGATAGCTTCAAACTATCGGCATCATGACCGGTTAAATTAAGCTTAAAGCGGCCGGCATTATCGGTAACAGAACCTATGCCTTTATCAACAATACCCACATTTACATAAGGTAAGGGCATACCGGTTTTGGCATCTTTAACAACACCCTCAAACACCTGGGCATGGGCAAATAAAGTGCAAGTGGTAAATAAGCAAATAAGTATTGAATTTTTCATACCTGTAAGACTATTTACCTGCTCTTTGGTTACACTAAAGCATATAGATCAGCCCGTTGTTTTTCTACGATATCGCTGTTGATATATTCGTCGTAGGTCATCAGCTTATCGATGTAGCCGCCTGGTGTTAGTTCAAATATGCGGTTGGCTACTGTTTCTACCAGTTCATGATCTCGTGAGGTGAACAGAATGGTGCCCCTGAAATCTTTCATGCCATTATTAAGCGCCGTGATCGATTCCAGGTCGAGGTGGTTGGTAGGTTCGTCAAACATCAGCAAATTGGCTTGTTGTAGCATCATACGGCTAAACATGCAGCGCATTTTCTCGCCACCAGAAAGTACATTGCTTTTTTTCAATACCTCTTCGCCAGAGAATAGCATCCGGCCCAAAAAGCCGCGGATAAACTGGTCATCCTTTTCGCCCGGTGAGTATTCGCGCAGCCAGTCTATCAGGTTATCATCCTTGCCTTTAAAGTATTCGGCATTATCGATAGGAATGTCGGCCGGATTAATGGTAACGCCCCATTTAAATGAGCCTTTAAAGTCGGTATCCCTGCCCGTTAAAATATTATAAAACGCGGTGGTTGCTAAACTGTTTTGTGACAGTATAGCAATTTTATCGCCTTTGTTTACCGTAAGACTGATGTTGTTGAATAAAAGTTCACCATTAAGGGTTTTACTTAAATTCTCGATCTGTAATATCTGGTCGCCGGCTTCGCGGCCCAGGTTATTGAATATAATTCCGGGATATTTACGGTTTGATGGCTGTATCTCGTCGATATTGATCTTATCGAGCGCCTTTTTACGACTGGTAGCTTGTTTCGATTTAGAAGCGTTGGCGCTAAAGCGGCGGATAAACTCCTGCAATTCCTTAACACGATCTTCTGTCTTTTTATTCTGATCAGAGCGTTGTTTCAAAGCCAGCTGACTTGACTCATACCAGAAAGTATAGTTACCTGTATAAATGGTCATCTTACCAAAATCAATATCTACCACGTGGGTACAAACCGTATCCAGGAAGTGCCTGTCGTGCGATACTACCAGTACAATAGCTTCGTACGATGCTAAAAAGTCTTCAAGCCAGCTTACGGTGTGGATGTCCAGGTCGTTTGTAGGCTCATCCAGTAGTAAAATATCAGGTTTGCCAAAAAGTGCCTGAGCTAACAATACGCGTACTTTTTGGGTATTGTCCAGATCTTTTACCAGGTTGTAATGATATTCTTCTTTGATACCCAGGTTACTTAACAAGGTAGCGGCATTGCTTTCGGCATTCCAGCCATCCATTTCGGCAAACAGGTTCTCCAGTTCGCCGGCGCGTTCGCCATCGGCATCGGTAAAATCTTCTTTCAGGTAAATGGCGTCTTTTTCCTTCATTACGGCGTACATCTCTTTGTAGCCCATCATCACAGTCTCTATAACCGTAAACTCGTCAAAGGCATAGTGATTTTGGCTTAAAACCGCCATACGCTCGCCCGGAGTAAAGCTTACTGAACCGCTTGTTGGATCAATATCGCCCGAAAGAATCTTTAAAAATGTTGATTTGCCGGCACCATTGGCACCTATAATGCCATAACAATTGCCTTGTGAAAATTTAAGGTTAACGTCTTCAAATAAAGTCCGTTTTCCGTAACGTAATGATAGATTGGATACCGTAATCATGCTGCACCTGTAATTTGCCGCAAAAATACGGTAAATAGTTCATTTTTTTGGTATTAAGGCTGATTTTAAATGGGGAGTTTTGTGGATTTAAGTACGTATTCCGTCACATTTAATTGACATTAGCGTGTACATATTTGCCCATATTATGGGTAACTTTAAAACTAAGAGCTCAGTTTAGCGTTATACAGTTATAAATTAACCAATTACAGAAAATGGAACAACCTTTGACTCAACAGATTCATACATTATTAAATATTACCAGTCATGGGAGCATTAATCATCACATTGGTTATTATCAACGTAATAATAGCCATCAACAATACACAGAAAAGGAAAGTATATTGATAGGCAGATGCTGCGCTTAACTTAATATTTCGGTTAAGCTATTTGTTTCATGATCCGCCAGTTTTTGCAGCGGACCCGAGGCAAGCATCTTCATCATCATGTTCAGATCTGCATCGATAGTAAAAATAACATCAGTATGGTCGTTATCATAAGATAACGACCATTTTAATTTCAGATCAAACGGCGGTTTAGCTGCCGGCACAATAATAATTTCCTGGTCAGGCACACGGCTTTCAATCTTTAAGGAAAGCTTGGCCATATTCTGAATGCTGAAATGAGCTTCGTCTGCAGTCGAAACCCATTCCTGTATATTTTCCGGCATCAGTTTCTGGTGATTGTTAAAATCGGCCAAAAAAGCGTAAACCTCGCTAACGGGTTTGTTAATGCTGATATTGCTGGTGAAAGTGCTCATTGTTTTAGTCTTTAGTCTTAAGTTTGGAGTCTGAAGTCCTGGGTCAAGAATCTGGAAGGTGGTCTTTAACTTAAGACTTCGAACTTAAGACTAAAGACTCGCAACTAACTGGAAGCTATCTGCCCCCAGGCGGCTGGGTTTTCGCGCCATTGTTTTAAAATAGCCACGTCTTTATCGGCAATGTATTGGTGCTCCTCGGCGTATTTTATCAGTGCATTATAGTTTGATAAAGTAACAAAGGGGCAACCGGCTTGTTTAAAGTTTTCGGTTGCCACATCAAAACCATAGCTGAATATGGCGGCGAGGCCTGCTACTTCGAAACCCGCTGCGCGCAAGGCTTCAACAGCCTGCAAGCTGCTTTTGCCGGTTGATATCAGGTCTTCAATAACCACTACACGTTTACCGGTGGTTGTAGAGGCATCCCCCTCAATAAGGCTGCCGGTTCCATGATCTTTCGGTTTCGAGCGTACGTAAATAAAAGGTAACCCCAATTCCTGGGCTACAAGCGCTCCTTGTGGTATACCGGCGGTTGCCACACCGGCTATGCAACCCACGCTGCCAAATTTTTCCTGTATAGCAACGGTTAATTGCTGACGGATATAAGTACGGATAGACGGATGAGAAAGTGTTACGCGGTTATCACAATAAATTGGCGATTTCCATCCCGACGCCCATGTAAAAGGATTGTTAGGTTGTAATTTAATTGCTTTAATTTGCAGCAGAAATTCAGCAACTTGCTGCTCGATCTCATTATTATTAAACATGGCTCAAAAATACAGAATTTATATCAACGAAAAGGTTATCCTGCTAACTGAATCGGAACCATCGCATGCAGAAAGTTATGAAAGGCTTGATGCAGAGACATTTGATCTGCGAATAATTTATACCTGGATACTGGCAAATCCTAAAAAGTTGTTCTACGTGCCCTGCGCCAATGCCAAGCTTTTCTTAAAATCGGTTATCAAAAATATAACACTTATTGAAGCTGCGGGTGGCCTGGTGATGAATACCGCCGGGGATTACCTGTTTATTTACCGCAACGATAAATGGGACCTGCCCAAAGGTAAAATTGAGAAGGACGAGAAAGTAAAAGAAGCTGCCGTACGCGAAGTGGAAGAGGAATGCGGCATAAAAGTGAGCAAGCTGAACGAAAAAATATGCAAAACCTATCATGTTTATATTAGCAGGGGCGAGGTGGTGCTTAAAAAAACGCACTGGTTTGCCATGGACAGCAAGGGTAAGGACAAGCTAAAACCACAAAAAGAAGAAGGCATTACCGATGTGCGCTGGTTTAAGAAAGAACACATCGAACCTATTGTGGAAAATACATTCCCATCCATAATGGATGTATTGCATAAAGAAAAGCTGGTTACAAATAAGCTAATGCCTCTGCGGGGATAAACTGTGCCACATCGCCATGGTGACGCATAATTTCGCGCACAATGGTTGAACTGATGGACGAATAACCCGGTTTGCTTACAATAAAGATGCTTTCAATATCGGGCACCAGGGCATGGTTCATCTGGGCTATGGCTTTTTCGTATTCAAAATCGGATACGGTACGGATCCCCCTGATCATGTAGGTAGCGCCGATGCTTTTGCAAAAGTTTACCGTTAATCCTTCATAAGCAACAATATGTATCCGCTCATCATGTTTAAACACCGCCCTGAGCATCTGCTCGCGGGTTTCAATACTGAGCAGGCCCTGTTTGCTGCTATTGGCGCCTATGCCAATATAAACCTTGTCGAACAGATCAACCGAGCGTTTTACAATATCAACGTGGGCTTTGGTAACCGGATCAAAAGAACCTGGGAAAAGAGCGATCTTCATTTTAGGCTGATGTTAATGCTTTGATCAAAAGTAGCCTTTTTAGCGTCAGGAAGCAAGAGACTTGTAAGAAGAGTCAAGAATTAAGAGTCAAGAATCAAGAGGGGAAAAGCTTGTCGTTTTTGTCTCACATATAACAATATATAGAAACGACGTCATTGATGACGGGTTGTGGAGAAATAGTATTTATAAAGCTCTACCTACCAACAATATCCTCCAACCTATAATAAACCTTCAAACCGCGTTCCTTCGCTATCCGTACATCTTCATCGGCTCCTTTTGAGGCGCCTGGGATCCTTAACACGGCATCGCATTTGGTGAGCAGGCGCTGGGCCACGGGGTATAGGATCTCTTCATAAGCGGCATCGCCCGGGTGTTTTGAGCCTGCTTGTTCCAGCAGAGGTAAGGCAAACCATTCGCCAATTACCGGGATATGCCCCGCCCTGAATATCGGCAGGGCCATTTCTTCGAGTTTTTTTAAGTTTTGAGCCATCAGGTATGGATCATCATTGGTGCCCGAACGGTACGGGCCTGCTATTAAAATTACTAAAGGTGTATTGGTCATGATATTAACTGATTAAGTTGTGCATACTGTAAAAGCATGATGGTTTTGCCGTCTTTTATTTCGCCGGTTTGTACCATTTGCAGGGCTGTGGTAAATGGCAGTTCCAGTACCTCAATATTTTCGTGTTCTTCTTCCAGTCCGCCACCATCGCTTATCTTCATGTCACTTGTATACTCCGCCACAAAAAAATAAAGGTTCTCCGTTACTGAGCCCGGCGACATATAAGCTTCGAACACCTTTTTTACATTGCTGATATGATAACCCGTTTCCTCTTCGGTTTCCCGCCTGATGCAATCTTCGGCATTATTTTGATCCAGCAAACCCGCGCAGCATTCTATCAACATCCCATCGTTGTTACCGTTGATGTAAGTAGCCACCCGGAATTGTTTGGTCAGTATCACTGTTTTATTGTCGCGGTTATATAAAAGTATGGTAGCGCCATTACCCCGGTCATACGCTTCGCGGGTAAGTTTTAGTACAGTGCCATCTTTTTTTGTAGCTTCAAAAATTATTTTCCTGAGGATGTACCAGTTGTCTGATAGTACCTCTGTTTTTAAGATTTTGATATCTGTCATAAATTGATTAAAAATGATCAATTATGATTATTTTTGATCGAATATAAAACTATTTGAATGAACTTTCAAAAAAGAAAGCAAAAAATATTAGAGCAACTGGACCATACCGGCGAAGTTGACATCAAAGAGCTGGCCACCGCATTAAATATTTCGGAGATCACCGCCCGGCGCGATCTGAACCAACTGGCTAATGATGGCCTGTTGTACCGTACCCATGGTGGCGCCATGAAAGTTGACCCTTTAGCCAAACCGCATGATTTTGTAAACAAGGCGGCTCAAAATGCTGATGTGAAGGATAGTATTTGCCGCAAGGCGGCTGAACATATTAACGATGGCGATATCATTTTTATGGATTGTGGCAGTACGGTTTTCAGGCTGTGCCAGTTTATTAAGCATAAAAAGATCAAGGTGATCACCAACTCATTGCCTGTTATTTATGAACTGCAAAACTGTTCAGTATCAATCAATATCATTGGCGGCGAGTTTAATAACGAGCGGCAGGCAACCCATGGTAAAATAGCCAATGAGCACATTGCCCGATACCGGGCTGGTAAGGCTTTTTTAGGAGTGGACGGTATATCGGCTAATGGTTTGTTTGCCAACAGCGAGCTGGAGGCCGAAATTACGTCGATGTATATTAACCAAAGCGCCTACACTTATGTGTTATGCGACGATAGCAAAATAGGGAAGGAAACCTACCTCAAATTTGCCGATATCAACCAGGTTGAGGCTATTGTCACCAATGCGGATGAAGGAAAGCTGACAGGCTTTAAAGATACCGCGTTAACTATTTTACAGGTAGGGTAGATCTTTGCAGACTATAAAAGATTTTACTCCAGTAGTTGCTAAGGCTATAGCAGGGTGAGCTAAGAGGAGTTTTGAATGTCACTATCATAACTTATGAAGTTTTTAAGTGCTGTGCAAGTATGGTAAATACTGGTCGGATTTTCTATTTTTAGGTCATACTAAACAAGTTGAATCCCACAAATTATGAGTATATATTTTAATGGAGCGAACTGTGATATTTATATAGGTACAGGTGCGGGAAAAATGCTTTTAAACGATATTAGAAATGCTCGAAAATCGGTTAAGATAGTATCTCCTTATTTAACAGCCTCATTAATAGCCGAACTTATTGAGATGCGGAATAGAAATATTGATATTCAGTTAATTACAATGGATAACATTGAGGAGAATTTTTATGAAGATACACCTAAGAACATATATAAATTAATTATACAACATAGAAGCTTAGATAAAGAAGCCGGCAATCTAAGAAATAAATGGATAAGTACATCTGAAATTTTACGCTATATAATCATAGCAGTAGTCGCTATCGAATTATTATTAATATATTTTATTAGGGACTTAAAGCTGATTTTGGGAATTATACCAATAGCTGTACTTTTTGGTATATATAAATTATATAAAACTAAAATCCGCGCAAAAAGAATTTATAATTACTGGTATTCACAGTTATTTCCTTTTAAAGTTTATATGTCATCGAAAGCATTAAGAGAAAGTAGAAGTACTTTTATCCATAGTAAGATCTATTTAATAGATAATACTATAGCGTACCTTGGATCGTTAAATTTTACAAAAGGAGGAACAGAGCATAGTCATGAAACCAGAGTTAGAACAGTGAGCCCTGGTGCTATAAATGAGATAAGTAAAGAAATAGAGCATTTATTTAACCGATTTGATTTATTGCAAAGAGATATTCAATTATGGGGTAAGCAATTATACGAAGAACCCATCAATTAGAAGATGATCTCTTTTAGGTCTAAAGATGATTGAAAATAAATCAGCGCAACGAAGAAATTGTCAAATACAGATGGATAGTTATTCTGTTTGTTATGATGATGAATTTATCCATGTTATTTGTTATATAACCATAATTTTATATTTATATCAATAGGCCAGGCTTTCTTTTAAGGAAAACCGGGCCGTTTTGTTAAGAGAAAAACCAAGCAAGAAACAGATCGTTGGTATGGTTATTTGATATTAATAAATTAATACTTTTTAAAATTTTTAAAACCGTTCAAAACCGTATTGGAATTTGTTAAAAAGTGTTAAAATAGATGGTTTTGAATGAATTTTTGATTGTTTTTAACCTCTTTTAAGACAGAAAAGTGTTAAAATTTAAGGTTTAAAAAGTTTTTTGCAGGGTTATTCAACAGGATGCCTGAAAAATGAAAAGGACGAATGTCCATATTTTCGTTGCTCCACAAAAGAGGGGTGGTTGTTGAGATTTTGCATGGACTGATGCTCCACGATCAGCAAGCCATCAAGCGCCAGGATGTTGCGTTCAAAAACTATTTTTGAAATTTCGGGAATTCGGTTAAGGTCGTAAGGCGGGTCGGCAAAGATGAGGTCGTACTGTTCAGTTTCCATTTGCAGGTACTTAAAAACATCCTCCTTATAGGCTTTTATTTGCTCCAGCTTGTGCTGGCGGGATATGTCCTTCAAATAATTCACGCAATGGATGCTACGATCAACGGAAATTACCTGTGCAGCTCCTCTGGATGCAAATTCCATGGAGATATTACCTGTACCGCTAAACAGGTCAAGCACCTTAATGCCCTCAAATTCAATTTGATTTTGCAGGATATTGAACAGGGCCTCCTTAGCCAGATCGGTTGTAGGGCGTACCGGAAGATTTTTGGGTGGGTTAAGTCGCAGTCCTTTTAAACTACCTCCGATGATGCGCATAAAGATAAAGCAGCGAGTGATAATATTTGGTGTGCAGGTATTTCGGCTGGAATTTGTACTACCTGCAGTTGATTAAGCTCTACCTGGCCAAAAAAATCTGCCAGATGGCTGATGCTTTTATCGCCGGTGTCTATATCACCATTTAAATAAATATGAGTATCAGTAGGTTGTAAATCCAATTCATTAACTGTGAGGGCCACAAAGTAAGCAAGTTCGTCGTTATTTTGAAATTCGAACAGGTTATAGAAGCGCAATTTGTTGTGGTTAAAGGTTACAATTTCGACTTGTGAACCATTTAAATTCAGATACAGATCATGATCGGCCGGGTTATTTCCTGCAATGGCGGTTATCCATCCTTTCGACGAAAAAACACTGTTACGCAGTCCAAATTCTTCGGCTGCGTTGATTATCGCGCTGTCTGTCTTGTAAATAATGATGTTGCTGCTATCTAAAGGCTGAGCGGATATCTTTTCGCTTGAGTTTACATCCAAAAAGCGGGCAAAATCGGTAATATGATCTGGGCTAAACAGGCTTTGAGGGACTAAAGTAAAGCCATTAGCAGGCAAACCTACAACTACCTGTTTGTATTTGGCCGATAAAAGATCAAGCAGTTCCTGCGGATTGGTTAGCTCATCCAATGGGTGCATATCCGCACAGGCAACCAGTTTATCCTGATCAGTGATCGCATACGAAAATGTAGCTTTATTAATCTGTATCAATAAATTATAACGTTCGGCCTCGTCAAGGCTAAAGTTATCATCATGGTAGTTATAATTGTATTCGCTCATGCCAGTTTAACAAAAGTAATATTTTTTGGCAGATACTATGAATTACCGTAGTTAAAAAAGCATTGTCTCATTAAAACCCTCTGCCTCCCAAAAACAATGTTAAAAGGATATAAATCAATATTGGCCACAAAACGGACCTTGGATAATAGTCATCGTCGGGGAAATATTTCTTAAAGAAATACCTTGTCAAAACAATGCCTGCTAAAATATTGTAAAATAGGGTTAAACAGAATAATTGAAAAAAAGGCATTACCTGGCTAAGCGATGTTGCCGGGGTGCTGCCAGAAGCAAATTTGCGGAGTGCTTCCAGATCAGGTTTAATATTTAACGCCCTGATGGCAAACAACAAAACAAGATTGCCGAACAGTAAAAACATGATCACCTGAGCTATTACCCATTTGTAGCCAGCTACCCATAAATTGATAATGAGTAATATACCTGCATACAAAGGGCTGAATACAGCAAACCAGAATATGGCTCGCCTGGAATATATTTCAACGTAGTCTCCTCCGGTTTCTTCTATTTTATCTTCATCAAATTCCATGGTCAAATTTATAAAAATGCTGATAAGTAATTAACTTATCGTCATTTTTGCAAAGTGACTGAATTTGATCATATACGTAAGGCCTTTCCGCATCAACCTACCGGGCAGCAACTGGAGTTGTTTAATCGTTTACATGAATTTTTGCTAAGCGACGATGGGGATGAATGTTTTATACTAAAAGGATACGCTGGTACGGGTAAAACAACGGTATTAGGCGCATTGGTAAAGGCATTGCGAGAGTATAAGTATAAAGCCGTTTTATTAGCGCCAACTGGTCGTGCGGCTAAAGTGATCACTAATTATTCGGGTCGTAAGGCATTTACCATACATAAGCGTATTTACCGAAAAAAATCGGCTTTAACTTTAGATGATGGTTTTGCCATAGCAGATAACCTGGCCAGCGATACACTGTTTATTGTAGATGAGGCATCCATGATATCGGATGAACCAGGTGGTTTAAACCGTACATCGCTGTTGTACGACCTTTTAAGATACGCGTATAATGATAAAAATTGTAAGTTGATATTAGTGGGTGATACCGCCCAATTACCGCCTGTAGGCTCTGAAAATAGCCCCGCGCTCGATGCCGGTTTGATGAAAGATAAATTTGGATTAACCGTGTTTAGCTACGAATTGACAGATGTGCTGCGGCAGGGAAAAGATTCAGGGATCCTGTATAATGCTACCCGGATCCGTGATATAATCAGAGCTAAGGAAATAAGCACACCGAAAGTAATTACCAAAGGATATAAAGATGTATTCAGGATGACAGGTGAGCGACTGTCCGAGGGTCTTGAATATGCTTACCGGAAATATGGTTATGATCGTACGCTAATCATCTGCCGATCCAATAAAAACGCCAACCTCTACAATGGGCAAATCAGGAATCGCATTCTGTACCGGGAAGAGGAACTTACTGGTGGCGACCAGATCATGGTGGTGAAAAACAACTACTTCTGGCTACAGGAGCAGGATGAAAGCAGCACCAATTTTATCGCCAATGGCGATATTGCCCGCATCAGAAAGGTGCGCCGTATAGAAGATATGTACGGCTTCAGGTTTGCCGATGTACAAATAGAATTCATTGACTATGCCGAAGACCCGGTGCTGGATTGTAAAATATTACTGGATACCTTGTATGCCGATTCACCTGCCTTATCACAGGCCGACCAGAAACGGTTTTATGAGGAAGTGATGAAAGATTATGAGGGAATGGTGAACAAACGTGCGATGCATAACGAATTAAAGCAAAACCCATATTACAATGCATTACAGATTAAATTTGCCTATGCCATTACCTGCCACAAGGCCCAGGGCGGGCAGTGGGATGCAGTATTTGTAGATCAGGGCTACGTAACCGACGAAATGATCAATATGGATTTTCTGCGCTGGTTTTATACCGCTGTAACCCGCGCTACCACCGAGCTTTTCCTGGTTAATTTTGACGGCCGGTTTTATGCTGCCCCGGCAGAAGAGTAGGTGAAAGTGGGTTTACATAGTTTAAACTTTTATGGTTTACATCTAATATTTAATTGGAAATCAATTGTTGAATTATAAATTTCCAATATCATAGATTTTATATTAACCGAATTAAGCAAAAGAATTGCTAACATCTGAATAGTGCCCATTTCATTTCTATATCGAAAATATTCCTATCTTTAAAGCATAATTACTTTTACCACATATCAAACAAGGATTGCCAAAAATCCGGCCTGTTAAACAGGTTATTAAAGCACTGAACTATTAGTGTCGGTGTTTCGCACGAACTAAATTTTACATCATTTTTTATTACCAGTAATGGAAATCACCAAACTACAGGCAATAGCTATTTTCTGCATTTTATTGTGCAGCAGCTTGCCTGCCAAAGCAAATACAGTTATGGATACCTTAACCAATAAACAAAAAGTACTTTCATTTTATAAATTAATTGTTGGTCAGCGCCGCGCCGAACTGATTCCTGAGTTTGTGCGGGAGGATTATATTCAGCATAATCCCACCGTTAAACAGGGGAGGGCCGGTATTACCGAAATGATCAACTATTTGAAAACCTTGCCGCCACCGCCGGTGGATGCAAAATCGCCCATCATCAGGGCTATTCAGGAAGGTGATCTAGTGGTTACGCACCTGGATATTGTATTCATGGGCAAACGAATGGCAGTAATCGATCTGTTTAAATTAAAAGATGGCCTGTTGGCCGAACATTGGGACGCCATACAACAAATGCCTGATCAAACCGGTATGACCATCACTGCTACTAACGGAAGTAATGAGATAGATCAAAGTGCCTCAGCTATTAAAAGTAAAGGGATCGTTGACCGGTTTTACAAAGCAATTATGAATAAAATACCTGCTGCTAATTTTATAAAGTCAGATTATATCGAACATAATCCCGCGGTAATTCATAGCGGCAAAAGCCTTGATGTTTATTTAAGTGATGATATCAACCGGGAAATCGAAATACATCGTACTATTGGCGAAGGTAATTTTGCGGTAGTTCAATCAGAATTTAAAAGAGGAGATAAGGCATTTGCCCTTTATGAGATATTCAGAATAGCACAAAACAAGATAGCTGAACACTGGAGTGTGGAGCAAGCTATTCCGGATGGGGTAGAACCAGCTGCTATGTTTTGATGAATGCGTCTAAACCCAGAAACATGTCATTGCGAGAAGGAACGACGAAGCAATCGCGAATAATGCATGCTTCTCTGTAAAGTATGCGATTACCACTCCGCCATTCGGCGGATCGCAATTGTAAAGGTCAGATAATTCGAGGACAGATTAGTGTAACTTAAAGTTATGCGTATTAACACGAACGATCTG